>JAJEDW010000208.1 GCA_022821265.1 Acidobacteriota bacterium | reverse complement strand
TCGGCCGCGGCCGGCCGGGACCGGCATCCGGCGCGGCGCTTCATTCCCGGACGTAGATCTCCGCCCCGGCCTTCTTGAATTCCTCGCTCTTCCGCTTCATTCCCGTCTCGATCGCCGCGTCCTCGTCGACGCCGATGCTGGCGGCGAAGTCACGGACTTCCTGGGTGATCTTCATCGAGCAGAACTGAGGACCGCACATGCTGCAGAAGTGGGCCAGCTTGGCGCCGTCCTCGGGCAGCGTCGCGTCGTGAAACTCCCGCGCCGTGACCGGGTCGAGACTCAAGTTGAACTGGTCTTCCCAACGGAATTCGAAGCGGGCCTTGCTGATGGCGTTGTCGCGTTCCTGCGCGCCTAGATGCCCCTTGGCCAGGTCGGCCGCATGCGCGGCGATCTTGTAGGCGATGACCCCGTCCTTGACGTCTTTCCGGTTCGGCAGACCCAGGTGCTCCTTCGGCGTCACGTAGCACAGCATGGCGGTTCCGAACCAGCCGATCATGGCCGCGCCGATGGCGCTGGTGATGTGGTCGTAACCGGGAGCGACGTCCGTGGTCAGGGGGCCGAGCGTGTAGAACGGCGCCTCGTGGGTGTGCTCGAGCTGAAGGTCCATGTTTTCCTTGATCATGTGCATCGGCACGTGACCCGGGCCCTCGATCATGACCTGGCAGTCGTGATCCCAGGCGATCCGTGTCAACTCGCCCAGCGTTTTCAACTCGCCCAGTTGCGCGTCGTCGTTCGCGTCGGCGATCGAGCCGGGCCGCAGGCCGTCTCCCAGGCTGAACGACACGTCGTATGCCCGCATGATCTCGCAGATTTCCGCGAACCGCGTGTAGAGGAAATTCTCCCGGTGATGCGCCAGGCACCATTTGGCGAGGATCGAGCCGCCGCGGCTGACGATGCCCGTCATCCGCCGGGCCGTCCATGGAATGTAGCGCAGCAGGACGCCGGCGTGGATCGTGAAGTAGTCGACCCCCTGCTCGGCCTGTTCGATCAACGTGTCCCGGTAGATTTCCCAGGTCAACTCCTCGGGACGCCCGCCCGCCTTTTCCAGCGCCTGGTAGATCGGGACGGTCCCGATCGGGACGGGCGAGTTTCGCAGGATCCATTCGCGGGTCGCATGGATGTTGCGTCCCGTGGACAGGTCCATCACCGTGTCGGCGCCCCAGGTGATGGACCATTGCATCTTCTCCACTTCTTCGTCGATGGAGCTGGCCACGGCGCTGTTGCCGATGTTGGCGTTGATCTTGACCAGGAAATTGCGCCCGATGATCATCGGTTCGGCTTCGGGATGGTTGATGTTGGAGGGGATGATCGCCCGTCCGCGGGCCACCTCGTCGCGGACGAACTCGGGCGTGATGCGTTCGGGAATGGACGCGCCGAAGGAATGGCCGCCGTGCTGGAACCGCATGCGCGATCGATCGCGGCCGTCCGAATCGAACGCCTCCTCCCGTCCATGGTTTTCACGAATCGCGGCGTACTCCATCTCGGGTGTGACGATCCCGCGCCGGGCATAGTGCATCTGGGTCACGGCCGCGCGCGGCCGGGCGCGGCGCGGTCGGCGTTTGAGGCCCGGGTACAGTTCCAGGCGCCGGACGCCGCCCGATTGCGCGGCGGCGTCCCTGTGGCTTTCGCTCAGGTACCAGTCGTCTTCGGGTTTCGCATCCCGGCCGGTGTACTCCTCCGTGTCGCCGCGGCCGAGGATCCAGTCCTGGCGCAGCGGCGGCAAGCCGTTGCGGACGTCCGGGCGCAGGGCGGGGTCGCCCCACGGTCCGCGCGTGTCGTACACGCGGATCGGTGCGTTCGGCTCGGAGCGGCCGTCGGCGCGTGCCGTGGCCGCCAGTTCGATCATGCGAAACGGAACGCGCACGTCGGCGTGCATCCCGCCCTGGACGTAAACGCGCCGGCTGTTGATGAAAGTGCGTTCCGGATCGATCGCGGCGTTCGGAACGGGTTTGGCGGTGCTCATGGTGTGGTCCCTCCGTCGGCATTACCCGAATCAGGTGTTGAGGGTCGATCCCGATCGGTCCGGGGCGCCGTGCGGGATCCTCTCAGCCGGTCCCGGCCTGCTCGGACATCGTCCAGGCCGGGGATCAGCTCCCCTTCGCGCGGCCGCGAAGCGCGGTCCGCGCGCCGCAAGTGACGAATGTATATGGAAATGATTGCCTGATCGGGATTCGAAAGCAAGATCGATTCGTGCGAAGAAAAGGCCCTGCCGCATCGGCGCGGCAAGGCCTGGATCCGTGATCCGCGGCGAAAGTGAGGCGCCTACGTGCTGAACGACTGCCCGCAACCGCACGTGCCGGCGGAATTGGGGTTGTTGAACTTGAAACCCGAGCCCTGGAGGCCGTCCACGAAATCGACTTCCGCCCCGTCCATGTGGAGCAGGCTGGAGCGGTCGACAAAGACCCTGAGGCCGTCGAACTCGAAGAGGTGATCCGTATCCTGGTTGTAGGCCTTGTCGAATCCCATCCGGTAGGAAAAGCCGGAACAGCCGCCGCCGACCACCTGAATTCTCAGGCCGGCGTACTCTTCGGGCTGATCCGCAAGTATTTCCTTCACCTTGTCTTCGGCCTTCTTGGTCAGCGTGATCGCCATGGGTCTCTCCTTCACGTTCCTCGATCGAGGTGCGTTTCGGGGTGGTTGCCCAGCGTCGTGTCGGACAGCGCACAGTGTCCTGCCGGGTACTATTCCTTATAACACAACGCGATGACCGGAACCAGCGCGGACCGCGTCGCGTCGCGCCGATCGCCGATGGCGTGATTGACAATCGCGAGCGATGCTGCTAATTCGTGAATGCAATGGGCAGCACGATACTCTATCTTCTGGCCGCGGCCGCGGTATTCGTCGTCGTCGGTCTCGTGGCCGCGAATCGGAAGCAGGCGCGTGCGACGCACGCCGACGCGCGCCCCGAACCGGACCTCGACCTTGCGTACCGGCCGCCGCCGCCGCCGCATGCTTCCGAGTTGAAGGCGTTGCTCGAGAAGCCGCGCGATCCCGCCCTGGCGCGCCTGAGCAGTCGCGAGTTGGTCATGGAAGTTCTCAAGGAGTGCTACGACCCCGAGATTCCGCTGAACATCGTGGATCTTGGACTGGTCTACGACGTTGACGTCGGGAAGGACGAGACCCGGGTCACGATGTCGTTGACCGCGCCGGGGTGCCCTTCGAGCGAGACGATCAAGCTGGACATCTGCGGAAAGCTCGAGGAAGCGGGGTTCCCGGCCCCCAAGGTGGAGATCGTGTGGGAGCCGCAATGGACCGCCCACAGGATTTCTCCCGAAGGGCGCAAGAAGCTTGGAATCGATTCCGCCGAGGCCGCGGCGAAGTTGATCCCGACGCATCCGGACCCGGAGCCGGGCGGCAAGCCGGCGGCGGGCTGAAGCCGGGACGCAAAAAAGGGCGGCCCCGAGCGGGGCCGCCCTCGTCCACTTGCTGAGGTCAAAGCGCCGTCAGTTCCCCGCGGCGACGGTTTCCTTGTCTTCTTCCTTCCGGTTCAGCACCTCGATCTTGATCAGGTCCAGCTTGCTCGGGTGCTTGCCCAGGGCCATCTCCTCGAAGATCTCCTTGGCCTTCTTGGCTTCACGCTCGACCTTGCGGCGTTCCTTGGCTTCGTCGGCCGCGGTCAACGGCAACTCGCCGCGGTCGCGGACCCGGTCGGCGTCCTCGGCGCGAATCTTGAGGGCATGGTCGGTGGTTTGAAGCTCGACGTTCTTGCCGCCGGCGTAGACCCCGTGCTTCCCGTGCTCCCGGTACCACTCGGCGACCGTGTGCGTCTTGAACATGTTCTCGATGATGTTCCGCCAGCCGATTCCCGTGTTGTAAGCGCAGAAGGAAATCTCGCCGAGCTGGGTTGCGTACGGGATGATGCACATCTCGGTGCGCCGGAAGTCATAGTTGAACAAGTCCTGGAACCACATGCCCGCGACGAAGAGGAAGTTCCACGGATCCTGCCGCCGTTTTGCGATGTCCTCCAGGCGGGAATCGCCCTGGATGGACCCGTAGTTCTTTCCGGTCAGACCGAAGGACTTGTCGAATTTCTTGAAGAGGTCCATCAGCGTCAGGCTTCCGGGCGCCCTGTAGGGGTTGTAGTGCTTCAGCAACGCCAGCCCCATCAACCCGTTCGACATCCACTTGCCCCGGCCCATGTCGGTGATCTTCTGCATGTCGGCCACCAGTCCCGGAATGTTCAGGAACTGCGGCACGGGGGCCATTTCCTTGGTTTCCTTGTTGATCATCAAGGCCGTTCCGACGCCGCAGTTGGGATGGCAACCGCAGCTCACCTGCCCCCATTCCCGGCCGGGTCCATGCGCCAGGTCCGCGAAGTCCGCGAAGGACCCCATCAACGACAACGGGAACCAGTCGCGAGTCGGCTCGGTGATTCCCACCTGCTGCTTCACGTCGTGCGCGAGGTGGGACAGCGTATAACGCTGTCGCAAGCGGCGTTCGGGTGTCACTTCCTCGTCACGCCCCGTGAAGGAAACGGGTTGGAACGCGATGAAAGCGATCTTCTTGGGATTGTCCATCGCGAACCGCAGGATCGAGCCCACCTGGTCGTTGTTGATGCCGTTCACCAGCGTGACCACGAGAATGATTTCGACGCCGGCTTCGTGGAGGTTGTCGATGGCGCGCAGCTTCACGTCGAACAGGTTGCCCACCTGGCGGTGGCTGTTCGCGTCGTTCCCCACGCCGTCGAACTGCAGGTAGACGAAGCGCAGGCCCGCCTCGGCCGCTTGCCGGCAGAATTCCTTGCTCTTGGCGAACTCGATGCCGTTGCTGGCGGCCTGGGTGCTGGCGAAGCCCAGCTCCCGGGCGTAGCGGACGGCGTCCAGGAAGTACGGCGACATGGTCGGCTCGCCGCCGGAGAACTGGATCGACATCTGACGACGCGGCTTGATCTGCATCGCGTTGTCCATGATTTCCTTGATGTCGTCCCAGGTCAGCTCGTGCACGTAGCCCACCTGGTTCGCGTCCATGAAGCACGGATCGCACATCATGTTGCAGCGGTTCGTGAGATCGACGGTCAGCACGGAACCCCGTCCGTGCTTGATCGTGCTGCTGCCGTGGTTGTGGAGGTCGCTGTCGTTGTGGGCCGGCAGGTCGCGGCCGGGGAAGTTCTTCTCGATCCATTCCAGGAAACGGACGTCGACGGCCATCATGTCCTCGACCTTGCCGTGTTCGGGGCAGTCCTTGATCATCCAGACCTGCCCGTCACGCTCGACGATCTCGGCCCGGACCTCGCCGACCTTCTCGTGGAGAAGCGTCGTCCAGTCCTGTTCGCCGTTGATGATGGCCTCACGGGCTTCCCGCACGCAGGTGGGGCAGAGCGAATCGGTCTGCCGCGGCCAGCCCAGCGCCGGCTTCGTCTTCTGCCACGACTTCTGAAGCGGCTTCTCGGACCACTTGGGCGTGAACGAGGCCTTGACGTTGTACTTGGCTACGTACTGGATCGCGTCCAGGGTCTTTCCCGCCGAATAACACACGACCGCGTCCACGAACTTCATGGTGCGCTTGCCGATTGAAGATTGCTCGTTTGCGAGTGCCAATGTGCCTCCTCAGACAACGTGCGCGCCTCTTCGTCGGAAACGGAATGGCCGGGAAGCGCGAACCGGCCGATCGGCGCCGGTTGGATTTGACTACGCGTTCTTTCGGATCCGCCGTGCGCCCAGACGCGGGCGGATCGACATGGAGGGGTAGAATAACGCAGGTTCTCGGATTCCATCAACACAAATGTGGGCGCTCCAATGCGTTCCCGCAGAATCAGTTAGCGCCCGCATCCGCCTCGCGCACGACCTCCACGGCGACGAACCCGTGAGGCGTGGGGATGGGCGCGGTGAGCTTACGCACGAGGACACGAACCGCCACGCCTCCGAGTTCCGAGAGTATCCGTTCGGTGATCGCCTCGGCCAGGGTCTCCAGCAGGTGATATTGCCGTCCGGCCGCCAGTTCCACGACCGTTGCGACGATGCGGCCGTAGTCGACGGCGCGCCCGATATCGTCGGCGGCCGCGGCCGGGCTCGCATCGGTCCGCACCTCGACGTCGACCGACAGCCTCTGGGGCATGGAGCGTTCCTCGGGGGACACACCAATGGAGGCGATGCATTCGATTTCGGAGACGATGACCTTGTCGCGGTGCGCGGTCATGGATGCTTCCAACGCAGGCGGCTAGGAGCCTGTGGTGCAACCCCTGCTGCATTCGACCCGTGATGCATCCCGTCCGGACTGCGTTACTCGTCGGTCACATATCGGGAATATGCTCCCTTCTCGCGCCTTGCCAGACGGGCGCTTCACCGGTCTCGGTGCGACGCGAGGTTTCACCAGAGGTTCCTAGGTGTCGTTCTCGTTCAGCGGCTCTCGGCCGGCGAAGCCCGCCTCGACTTCGTGCCAGTAGTCGATGGACTCTTCGCCCAAGTGCCAGCACAGGTATACCACGCGGTCGTCCTTGAGGTAGGGGAAGTCGACCAGTCCCTTCTCGAGGTCCTTGACCAGGACGCCCATCTCGCGAATCTGGCTCATCACCAGCATGAGGTGGGACACCGACTCGACGTACTCGACCCCGTGGGGGCTGTATCCGTCGAGCATCGCCTTCTCGCGCGTCTTCTGAATTTCCGGGTTGAGCTTCTTGATGCGCAGCCACTCCTCGCGCAAGTCTTCGAGCATCGGACGCAACCGCGGCAAGACGCGGCTCGCTTCGGTGCGCGTGAAGATGTGCTCGACTTCCTGGTCTTCCATCGGAGGATCAGCGCTCCAGGAATTTCTCGGCTTCGAGGGCGGCCATGCAGCCGGTTCCGGCGGCGGTCACGGCCTGCCGGTAGACGGGGTCCTGAACGTCCCCGCATGCGAAGACCCCCGGAACGTTGGTCGCCGTCGACCCCGGCGCCGTCCGGATGTACCCCGTCGAGTCCAGGTCGATCTGCCCTCGGAAGATCCCGGTATTCGGGTTGTGCCCGATCGCGATGAACACGCCGTCGAGATCGAACTCCGCGGTCGTTTCGTCGTTGACGTTCCGGACCCGGATACCCGTCACCTCATTGTCGCCCAGAACATCCTCGACGACGGAATTGTAATGAACGGTGATCTTCTCGTTCGACAGTGCCCGGTCGGTCATGATTTGCGAGGCTCGGAACCGGTCGCGCCGGTGGATCAGCGCCACGTTCGTCGCGAACTTCGTGAGGAATGTCGATTCCTCCATTGCCGAGTCGCCGCCGCCGACGACGGCGATCTTCTTGTCCCTGAAGAAGAAACCGTCGCACGTGGCGCAGGTGGAAACCCCGTGTCCCATCAACCGCCGCTCGTTCTCCAGGCCCAGGAGCTTGGCCGACGATCCGGTGGAAACGATCACGGTCTTCGTCTCGAACACGTCCTTGCCCACGAACAGCCTGAACGGAGTCCCGGTCAGCTCCACGCGGTCCACATGACCGGAGTGAAACTCCGTGCCGAAACGCTCCGCCTGCGCGTCCATGTCCTCCATCAGTTGGGGACCCATGATCCCGTCGGGAAAGCCGGGGTAGTTTTCCACCATCGTGGTGAGCGTGAGCTGCCCGCCGGGTTCGGAACCCCGGATCATCAGCGGTCTCAAGTTGGCGCGGGCCGCGTAGATGGCGGCGGTCAGGCCGGCCGGACCCGACCCGATGATGATGATGTCGTGCACGGAATCACCTCTGGAGATGAACCCTATAAGTTAACATATCCGCAGACCGGCCCCGTTCGGGAGCCGGTGTCGCGACATAATTCCCCTGACGTCTTTCCAGGACGGCGGTTCATACCTTGCCGCTCCGCTCGGGCGTCGAATCCGGTGTCCGGTTCAAGGCTCGACACGTCGGACATATGTGTCCTATGATTCAATGAATCAGAGGTCAGCATTTCATCAACCGCGTGATGGAGATCGGCCGGGAGCGCGGTGTGTCCGTACGCACGGACAGCAAACGCGGAAAGGGCAGTCACATCACGCTGTACTACGGCGACCGCAAAACTGTCGTGAAGGATCGCCGCAAAGAATTGCCGGCCGGCCTCGTGGCTGCCATGATCCGGCAACTGGGGCTCGGTCGCGGCGACTTCCGGCGGGTCCACTGAACGGGAACCAAGATGCGATTTGCCTATCCGGCGCGATTGCGGCCCGACCCCGCGGGCGAGTGGGTCGTCTCGTTCCGCGATCTGCCGGAGTGTATGACATCCGGAGCCGACGAGACCGACGCCATGGTCGAAGCGGCGGACGCCCTCGAGGAAGCGATCGCCGGGCGGATCGACGACGGCGAACGGATTCCGACGCCGAGCACGTGTCGCGTCGGAGAGCGCCGCGTTGCACTGGCGCCCGACATGGCGGCCAAGGCGGCACTCGCTCTTGCGTTTCGGGAATCCGGGCTGACCCGGCTTGCGCTTGCCGAGCGTCTGGGTGTCCACGAGAAGGTCGTGCGTCGTATGCTGGATCCACGGCACGGAACGGCGGCATCCCGAATTCACAAGGCTCTTCGGGTGCTCGGACGGGAACTGGTGGTCGAGACGCGATCCGCGTGAGACCCTCGACAACGGACCTGCGTAACGCCATGCGAACCGACGTGGACAAGTTCCGGCCGGAAGACGCGATCGGGCGCGCGCCCCAGTGGAGAGTGATATGATTCGGGACTGGTCTGCGGAATCGACGGCGTTGCCGTAGAACTTCGGGCCTTCGAACGCGCCCATAGCTCAGCTGGATAGAGCGCCGGACTTCGAATCCGTAGGTCGGGGGTTCGAATCCCTCTGGGCGCATCGAAGATGGGGAAATCCGGCCGTCCCTCGAGGTCGTTCCCAAAGACAAGGGGCAGTTCCCGGCACCGGTGGCGCCGGGAACTGCCCCTTTCCGCGTGTCGTCGATGAGCTAACCGATGGCCGCGGTACCGCGCTCTCCCGTCCGGATCCGGACGGCGTCGGTGAGCTCCTGAATGAAGATCTTCCCGTCGCCGATGGCGCCGGTTCGCGCACCCTTGATGATGGCTTCGACCGTCTTCTCGACGAAGTCATCGTTGACGGCGATCTGGATCTCCACTTTGTTCAGGAGGTTGATGGTGTGGATCACACCTCGGTACGCTTCCTCGTAGCCCTTCTGCTCGCCGGCGCCGACCGCCGTCGATACCGTCATCTTGTGAACCTCGGCATCGAAGAGGGCCTGTTTGACGTCGGGCAGCTTGTGCGGCTGGATCATGGCAGTAATCAGTTTCATAGGACAGTCTCCTCAATCGGCTCGAATATCGCGTTGTCAGTGTGTTCGATCATGACTCGATCACTGGACGATGAAGTTCTGGAAACCGGGATAGGCTTCCATTCCGTGCTCGCCGATATCGAGGCCCTTGAGCTCCTCGTCCTCGGAAACGCGAATGCCCATGATGGCCCGGACCACGCCGAAGATGGCGAACGCCGCGATGAAGGTCACGGCGCCGTATGCCGCGACGCCGATCAACTGCGTGACGAAGCTGTGGTCTTCGTTCATGCTGAAGATGCCCACGGCCAACGTGCCCCAGATCCCGCACACCAGGTGAACGGATATCGCGCCGACGGGGTCGTCCAGCTTCAGCTTGCTGTCGAGCGTGATGACCGACAACACGACCAGCACGCCGGCAACGAGACCGATGATGACGGCCGACATGACCGACACCGTGTCGGCGCCGGCCGTGATGCCGACCAGACCGGCCAGCGCGCCGTTGAGCACCATCGAAAGGTCGGGGTTCTTCTGGACGATGCTCGACGTGATGTAGGCGCCGACGACGCCCGCGGCCGCCGCCAGGCACGTGGTGACCAGCGTGAACGACGTCAGTTCGGGATCCGCCGAGAGAACGGAGCCGCCGTTGAAGCCGAACCAGCCCAGCCAGAGCAGGAATACGCCGATGGTGGCCAGGGGCATGCTCGATCCCGGAAGGGCGTGCACCTGGTTGCCGACGTACTTGCCCAGCCTCGGGCCGAGAAGGATGACGCCGGCCAGGGCTCCCCAACCGCCGACCGAGTGCACCAGAGTGGACCCGGCGAAGTCATAGAATCCCATCTGGTCGAGCCAGCCGCCGCCCCATTTCCAGCTTCCGACCCACGGATAGATCAGCCCGACGAATACCGTCGTGAAGACCAGGAAGCTGGGCAGCTTGATGCGGCCCGCGACGGCTCCAGAAACGATCGTCGCGCCCGTGGCGGCGAACATTCCCTGGAAGAGAAAGTCCGTCCAGTAGGTGTAGCCGCCGTCGGCGTACGCGATCAAGCCGTCCGCTCCGCCCGGAAACGCCAGCCCGAGTCCGGCGAAGCCCAACACGCCGTTGAAGTCGCCCGGGTACATCAGGTTGAATCCCACGGCGGCATACGTGAGCAGACCGATCGCAACGATCATTATGTTCTTGAAAAGAATGTTGACCGTGTTCTTGGCCTGCACGAGTCCGGATTCCAGCGCGGCGAAGCCCAGGTGCATGATGAACACCAGGAACGTCGCCACCATCATCCAGATGTTGTTCGCGACGAATACGGCGTGGTCGGCGGTCGGGCCGTCCTGCGCGTACGCGGTGACTCCCGTGAACGCGATCAGCGCCAGAAGCACCGTGAATCTACCAGTCCAACGTGACATGAACATGCTCCTTTTTCGCATACTGATTCTGTGGAAGTCCGGGCCGCTTCGGATGCGCACGCGCAGTGTGCGCGATGGCCGGCCGGCCCGTCGAAATCGCGGACGAGGTTGCGCCAGTCTTGCTGAATGCCCTGCTCGGCCTGCAGTCACTGGTCAATTCCGCGCATGGCGCAACCCCGGCGCCGCGATCCCTCAACATCCGTTTCAGGTCCTCAGAACGAGAGGCTCAGGCTCAAGCCGCCCCACACCGTGTCGGCGTAGCTCGCGCCGGTCGGACGCTCGGGTACGCGAGGATCCTGGAACTGCGCTCCGCGAATCCCGTCGCCAATCAGCCCGCTGTATGTCACCCACGCACCGGCGGACCAGTTGTCGTTGATGGTGATCGGAACGTTGAGCGTCACGCTGGCGTCGTGCGCACCGCCCTCGTTCAGGCCGTAGTAGAAGTTGTTGAATCCGCTGTTCGCGAACGCGAGCGAGGCGCCCAGATCCAGCCCGGTGAACACGTCGTGGTTGAACCCGAACGAATGCCCGGCCTCGATCAGGAAGTACACCCCGGCGGAGCCGCCGCCGGCGCTGGTTTCGTCGACGTCCACGTAGACGGTGAACGCCGGCGCCAACGGGGCGTTGTCGACGCTGAGGCTGGTGTACCACTCCGCCGTCGTGGCGAACCGCTCCGGGAACGTGTAGAAGATCAACCCCGTGCCGACCGAGACGTTTTCGAACGAGTGATCGTACGACAGGGTGTAATCGACTTCGGAAAACTTCCCCTGCAGTCCGTTGCTCGTCTCGAGGGAATTCAGGTCGGTGGGGTTGACGGCCGTCATGTCCATGGATCCCCAGGCGTTGAAGGCGAATCCACCCACGCCCAGGGTCACGGAAGGTTGCAGGCTCCAGTCGTTCGTCAACCGTTGTCCGCGCCAGATGTACTTGCTGACGAGCGCCACGTCGCCCGCGGCGGAATAGTTGGGCCCCTGCGCGGCCGCCGTTCCCGCAAACGGGACGGTAGCCAACAGAAGACCGAGTGTGCTCAACAGAATCTTTGCTTTCATTTTCGAGATCGACCTCCGCTGGAATTTCGAACCGGAACAAAATAACGCCCATGGCGCCCGACGAAACGGTCGGAGCGACGAATGGACGTCTTTGTCGAGTGGAGACGGCGGTGTCTCGGAAAACAAAAAAGTCCTCGGAGCGCACAGGCCCGAAGACTTCGTCGTCATCGCAAATGATACGCCGTTGTATCTTTGCCAGCCCCAATTATGGCGTACGTTCGCGCAGTGTCAAGCACTGATCTTACAAAAATGTTCCAACTCCGTACGCGGGGGCGCCGGGTCCGACCGGAGCGGCCCTATGGGGCGAAATCCGAGATCCGTACGGGGAGCCGCCGGCGTCCCCAGTCGCCGGGCGGGCCGTCGAACACCCCGGCGCACGGCGTGGCGCATCGGCGGCAATGCCCGGCGTCGTCCAGGTTCCAGGCCTGGAGTTCGTACCAGTCCCGGCCGATCACGCGCTCGCCGCACCCGGCGCAATAGGTGCTGCCGGCGGCGCTGTCGTGGACGTTGCCCGTATATACGTAACGCAAGCCGGCGCCGATGGCGACCGCCCGCGCCGCGCGCAGATCGTCGGCGGTCGTCGGGGGTGGGTCCCGCATCCTGAAATCCGGGTGGTAGGCCGTCAGGTGCAGCGGCGTGTCGAGGCCGAGGTTCTCCGCGATCCATCGTGACATGGCGTCCAGTTCGTCCGCCCGGTCGTTCTCGCCGGGGATGATCAGATCGGTGATCTCGACCCAGACGTCGGTCTCGCGCTTGAGATAGACCAAGGTGTCCATGACCGGTTGCAGGTGTCCGGCGCAATTCTTCGAGTAGAAGCGCTCGGTAAACGCCTTCAGATCCACGTTCGCGGCGTCGATGTGCCTGAAGAAGTCGCGGCGCGGCGCGTCCGTGATGTACCCGGCGGTCACGGCGACGGTCTTCAGCCCGCGTTCGCGGCAGGCGCGGGCCACGTCGATGGCATATTCCATGAAGATGACCGGATCGTTGTAGGTGAAGGCCACGCTTCGGCAGCCGAGCCTTTCCGCGGCCCGCGCGATGGCGTCCGGCGTGGCCGCGGACGCCAGCGTGTCCACCTCGCGGGACTTCGAGATGTCCCAGTTCTGGCAGAAGCTGCAGCCGAGATTGCAGCCCGCGGTGCCGAAGGACAGCACGGACGTCCCGGGAAGGAAGTGGTTGAGCGGCTTCTTCTCGATCGGATCCACACAGAAGCCGCTGGACCGGCCGTAAGTGGTCAGGACGACGCCGTCGCCGGAACGCGCGCGAACGAAACAGAAGCCGCGCTGGCCGTCGTTCAGGCGGCAAAAGCGGGGGCAGAGGTCGCACTGGACCCGGCCGTCTGGCAGAAGGTGCCAGTAGCGCGTCGGGACCGTCGATTGCGGATCGAGTTCGAGCATCGGTTCCGTTACCCTGCCGTTCACCCAACGATATCCCAACCGAGACACGCGTCAAGGCGGTGTTGCGGCGGCCGCGTTCTTGACGGCGTTGCGGCGTGGGCCTAGACTGAGCTTGATCCTGCGCCTGTAGCTCAGTTGGATAGAGCGTTGGTCTCCGGAACCAAAGGTCAGAGGTTCGAATCCTCTCAGGCGTATCCCCGACACTGCGCGATCCCGAACGCGAACGGAGGTCCTTCCATGAAGCGCTGGAACCTTGTCATCGCCGTCACTCTCGTCCTGGTCGCGGGCACGGCCGCCGCCCAGGGAACGCTGGAGCGCATCCGCGTATTCGGCCCGTCGCTGGAGGGCAACCTCATGGGCGCGCCGGATACGCCCGAGGTCTCGGTCTATCTGCCCGCCAGCTATGCGAGCGACGCGACCCGCCGGTATCCGGTCGTCTACGTCCTGCACGGCTATACGGGGACCGATCAGGGGTGGTTCGGGCCGGAGGGGCGCCGGCAGTCCGAGCGGATCGCCGACGGCGTGTTCGCCGATGGCGCCGCCCGGGAAATGATCCTGGTGATGCCCAACTGCTACAACGCGTACGGCGGCTGCATGTACGCCAACTCGGCGACGACCGGCTACTGGGAAGACTACGTCGCCGACGATCTCGTCGGCGCGATCGACACCCGCTATCGCACGATCCCCGATCGCGCGGCGCGAGGCCTGGCCGGACACTCCATGGGCGGATACGGCGTCATGCGGATCGGGATGAACCGGCCCGATGTGTTTTCGGCCCTATACGCCATGAGTTCCTGCTGCCTGAACGAGATGAGCCCCCGCGGCGGGGAGCGGGCCCTGGCGATGGAAGCGATCACGACCCCGGAGGAGCTGGCGGAAAACCGCGGCGCGTTGCGCACGTTCGCCGTGACGGCCGCCTGGGCGCCGAATCCGGGCAACCCGCCCTTCTACTTCGACCTGCCGACGAAGGACGGCGTCGTGATTCCCGAGGTCGCCGCCCGTTTCGCCGTCAACTCCCCGATGGCCATGCTCGACTCGCACGCCGGGGCGCTCAGGAAAATGACGGCGGTCGCGATGGACGTGGGCGAACAGGATGGGCTGATCGGCTCGAACCGGGAACTGAGCGCGGCGATGACGCGGTTCGGCGTCGAACACACGTTCGAAACCTACGAGGGCGACCATTCGAACCGGATTTCGGAGCGCTTCGAGCTGCAGGTGCTCCCCTTCTTCTCCCGGCACCTGACGTTCGATTGATTCGCGGCGTCCCGGCGCCCGGCGTCAGTTTCCCTCGGCGCCCGGAGCGGAGCCGCCCAGGAACAGCCGCGTACCGTCGGCCAGCGTGAAGTTGCGTCCGACGGCCTTGTTGGTTCCGTCGTAAGCGTGATAGCCCTCGATGACCAGCACGGTTCCCACCGGAACCGTGTTCTGGGTGACGCCCAGCCGGATGAGTTGGTTGGGGCTGCCGCCCTCGATCATCCACGTTTCGACTTCCCCGTCCTCGTTCTCCACATCGATGTGGAACCAGGAATGGGGGTTGATCATCTCCCACTGCTTCAGAGTGCCTTCGAGCGTGAGCGGCCTGTTGATGTCGAACTCGGCCGAGAAGGCGTGGTGGGCGCCGGCCGGGACGGCCGCCGACGCCACGGCCAGCGCGGAAACGACGGCGACGAATTTCATGGCGTCCCTCCCGTTCAGTTGGAGTCCTGCTCGCCTTGTTCGGCGGCCAGGCGTTCCTGAAGTCGCGCGCCTACCAGCGTGTTCATCAACCCGTAATTGCCCTCGTGGCACGCGTGCTCGAAGATGGGTCCGATCGTTCGCTCCATCGGCAGCTCCCCGGTCCAGGGCCGGGTCCAGACCGACGGGTCGTCGATGGTGAACCGGTACAGGATCGTGTCTTCGCCGGTCCGCGTGAAGCGTTCCGTGACCCGCATGTTCTCGCTCGAGCCGTTGAACGGGTTCTTGCCGTTGAAATTCGTGGTTTCGACGACCAGCGTGTCGCCTTCCCAGCGGCCCCGGGGCGCGCCCATCCACTGGCGGACGTTCGCGTGCGGCGCGTCGCGGCCGTCCAGCGGGATCATCCGGACGTCGTGGATCATTTCCACCAGGATCATGACGTATCCCGGCGCCTGCACGATCTGGTAGTTGCTGTTGTAGCCCGCGTCCATCATGGGTGGCCCGGCGCCGCGCATGATGATGCAGCGGTCGTCGAGCTGGTTGCTTTCGGCCGAATCCCAGCGGCCGCCCAGGCGCGCGGCTTCGTCGCGGCGGCGTGAGGCGAGCTCCAGGCCTTCCTCCGTCATGGGAGGGATGCGTCCGTCGGGAGGATCGACGATGATCGACGTGCGCGGGTTCGTGGGAACCGTAGCCTGGCTGCGGTCCAGGGCGAACTGGGTGAAGTCGTAGTGGACGTCGGGGATCGTCCCGGGTTCGGTCTGGGCGGCCTCGCGCGCGGCGGCCTGCGCAAGCCGTTGGATCAGTTCCTCCTCACTATAGAACTCCGCGGTGACGCCTTCGGGGCGTTCGAGCGGCGTATACGTCGCGTTGCTCCAATAGCCCTGGAGATCCGGCTGCCCGTCCGGCGTCCGCGGCGCGACGTAGCCAGTCGACTGCGCGGCGGCCCACACGGGAAGGGCCAACGCGACGGCGACCAGAGGGATTGGCGTTCCTGCCTGTTTCATGGGAGTCTGCCTCCTGTGCTACGGATCCGGTTGCCTGCGCAGGTGCCCGTAGATGAGATCCTCGACGAACTCCACGCACCGGAACTCCAGGATTTCCGCATCGGGTTCGACCCGCCGGTATAGCGGCATGCTCATGGTCCACGGCCGCGTGAACACGTTCGGATCCTCGATCGTGACCTCGTAGATCAGCGTGTCCTCGCTTCGGGGCGTGAACCGTTCCACCACGTGCAGCGCGTCGCTGTGAAAGTTCCCGGCCCGATCGAACCACGTCTGCCCGTTGAACCCCGTCGTGTCGACGATGAGCGTCTCGCCGTCCCAACGTCCGTTCGACCACCCCATCCAGGTAGGCGCCGGCGCGGGGGTCTGGTTCGTCATGTAGACGGTTCGAACCGCGCCCGCGAACCCGTGAACCATCATGATGTGGTCGCGGCTCTGGACGATCTGGAAGGGGAACGGCATATACACGGCGCGGGGCACGCCCGGGAGGTAGCACTTGATCGCGGGGTCGCGCTCCAGCCGGTTCGCCCGGTTCTCGTCCCGCGTGGCCCGAGCCTCGGGCGTATACGGAATCTCGCCGCCCTCGACCACTCCCAGACCGGGCGGCACCGCGCCCAGCGCGCCCAGCTCGCGCACCACGCTCGGACCGGCGGCATGCGGCTCGACGTTCCAGTGGGCCGTGTTGAGCGCTTGCCAGACGCCGTTGAGGTCGGGGTTTCCGTCCGCCGTCCGCGGCGCCCTGTAATCGGGGGACTGGCCGGCTGCGGGCGGAAGGGCGGCCGCGAGACCGAGGGCCGCGGCCATTGCCAGCACGGCGCGCTTCGCAGTCCGGAATCCCATGGGCGCGTCTCCTCGAAGCACTGATGCCTCGGATGCTGCCGCGAATGATCCTCCCAAACACCCATCAAGTCAAACGAAGCCGGGGAGGCGTTCCCCACATACCGCGCGATCGACGCTATACTTGGCAGCTTGTTTTTCGGACCCGGAGCTCGGACCCCGTTGACGCGATGACCGACGACGCATTCCGCATCATCTACACGCACACGGACGAGGCGCCCGCGCTGGCGACCTATTCGTTTCTCCCGATCATCCAGGCCTTCGCCAATGCGTGCGGCGTCCCGGTCGAAACGCGGGACATCTCGCTGGCCGGCCGGATCCTCGCCAACTTTCCGGATCGTCTCGATGACGCCGAGCGCGTCGCGGACGACCTTTCCGAGCTTGGGGAGCTGGCGCAGCGGCCGGAAGCCAACATCATCAAGCTGCCGAACATCAGCGCCTCGATCCCCCAGTTGAAGGCGGCCGTCGCCGAGCTCCAGTCCCGGGGCCATGCGCTCCCCGATTACCCCGACGAAGCGGTGAGCGAGGAAGACAAGGCGATCCGGGCGCGCTACGACAAGATCAAGGGCAGTGCGGTCAATCCGGTTCTCCGGGAGGGGAATTCCGATCGCCGCGCGCCGAACGCGGTCAAGCAGTATGCGCGCAAGAACCCCCATTCGATGGGAGCGTGGTCCCGCGGTTCCGGGACTCATGTCGCCCACATGCAGGGCGGCGACTTCCGGACGAACGAACGATCGGTCACGATCCCGGAGTCCGGTCACGTCCGGATCGAGCTGCTCGGAGACGACGGCGCGGTCACGGTGCTCAGGGAGAACATCGCGGTCCAGGCGGGGGAGGTCGTCGACGCGACGCGCATGAGCGTCCGCGGGCTCCGCGCGTTCCTGGAACAGGAGATGGAGGATGCGCGGCGGCGAGGCCTCCTGTTCTCGCTGCACCTGAAGGCGACGATGATGAAGGTCTCCGACCCCATCATCTTCGGCCATGCGGTGAAGGTGTTCTTCAGGAACGTCTTCGACACGCACGCCGACGCGCTCGACGCGCTGGGCGTCAACGCGAACGACGGCCTGGGCCACCTCCTGGACGCGATCGGCGAGTTGCCGGAGGACAAGCGAAGAGCCATCGAGTCGGACATCGAGGCGGCGTATGCGGGACGTCCGGATCTGGCGATGGTGAACTCGGACCGCGGCATCACCAACCTCCACGTCCCGAGCGACGTCATCATCGACGCGTCCATGCCGGCCATGATCCGGGCTTCGGGCCACATGTGGGACAAGAACGGAGATCCGCGCGACGCGAAGGCGGTCATTCCCGACAACAGCTACGCCGGTATCTACCAGGCCGTCATCGACTTCTGCAAGCGGAACGGCGCGTTCGACCCGGCAACCATGGGAACGGTTCCCAACGTCGGGTTGATGGCCCAGAAGGCGGAGGAATACGGATCCCACGACAAGACCTTCGAGGTGGGAGCGGCCGGCACGGTCCGCGTGTCGAGCGCTTCGGGGGCGGTGCTCCTCGAACACGCCGTCGAGGCCGGCGACATCTGGCGCATGTGCCAGACCCGGGACGCGCCGATCCGGAACTGGGTGAAGCTCGCCGTCGCGCGTGCCCGACGAACGGGGGCGCCGGCCGTCTTCTGGCTCGACGACGCCCGGCCGCACGACGCCGAGTTGATACGGAAAGTCCGCCGGTATCTTTCCGGGCACGACCCCGACGGCCTGGAGATCCGCATCCTGTCGCCGGTGGCCGCCATGAACTACACGCTTCAGCGTCTGAGGGACGGACGGGACACGATTTCCGTCACCGGGAACGTCCTGCGGGACTACCTGACCGACCTGTTCCCGATTCTCGAGGTGGGCACGAGCGCCAAGATGCTGTCGATCGTTCCTTTGATGAACGGCGGCGGCATGTTCGAGACCGGCGCGGGCGGGTCGGCGCCCAAGCACGTCCAGCAGTTCGTCCAGGAGAACCACTTGCGGTGGGACTCCCTGGGCGAGTTCCTGGCGCTGGCGGTTTCTCTCTCACACCTCGGAGAAGCTTCGGACAACCGCAGCGCGAAGATCCTGGGGGCCGCGCTCGACGCGGCGACAGCGCGGCTCCTCGACAACGGCAAGTCGCCGTCGCGCAGGGTCCATGAGCTGGACAATCGCGGCAGCCACTTCTATCTCGCGCTCTACTGGGCCGAGGCGATGGCGGCGCAGAGCGAGGACGCGGCGTTGGGCCGACGGTTCGCGCCCTTGGCGCGCGATCTCTCGGAAAACGAGGCGGCCGTCGTCGACGAGTTGAACGCGGTGCAAGGCCGGCCGGTGGACATCGGGGGCTACTACGCGCCCGACCCGGAGCGCGCCTCGCGCGCCATGCGCCCGAGCGCGACGTTCAACCGGCTTTTGGCGAAGTTCGCGGAATCCGGCGGCGGGGGTTGACGGTCAAAACAGACCCTTCGAAACGGGGCGGGGACGCGCCGGGTACACTATACTCAAGTCGTTTCAAGGGAGGTTCCTCGACCATGAAAGGCCGGATTCCGCCGTCACTCGCCTGCCTGGGGGCGCTTCTTTTGTCGAGCATCGCCGTTCGGGCGCAGCAGCAGGTCCCCTTCAACGGGGGGATCCCCCTTGCCCCGACGGGCCTGGAAGCGCGCCCGCTTCCGGACGCTCCCGTGATCTACGATACGGCCGAGGGCATGCACATCCGCGTCTCGGTCGCCGCGCGGGGCCTGAGCTTCCCGTTCAGTGTGGCGTTCCTTCCGAACCTCGACATGCTCGTGACGGAGCGGACCGGCAACCTGCGGATCGTGCGCGACGGCGTCGTCGATCCCGATCCGGTTCCGGGCGTGCCCGATTCGGTCTACCAGGGGACGTCCGGGCTGCCCGGCGCGGTTCACGGGTTGATGGGAATCGCGCTGCACCCCGAGTTCGACGGGAACCAGCTTGTCTATTTCACCTACACGAAACCGCTGGACGAAGGCCGCACGGTCGGACTGGCGCGGGGCCGGTGGGACGGACAGGCGCTGGTCGGAACCGAGGACGTGTTCGTCGCGCTCGGGGGCGGCGGTACGTCTCAGCTCGCGTTCGGAAGCGACGGCACGATCTTCATGACGATGTCCGGCGCGGGCTCCCAGGACCCCGACACCCACGGCGGCAAGGTCCTGCGGATCAACGACGACGGCAGCGTTCCCGCCGACAATCCGTTCGTGGGCATGGATGGGTATCTGCCCGAGATCTATTCCCTCGGGCACCGGGGATCGCTGGGCCTGGCGATCCACCCGTCCACGGGCGACGTCTGGCAGAACGAGAACGGCCCCAACGGCGGCGACGAGATCAACATCATCCGTCCGGGACTCAACTACGGCTGGCCCATCGTCAGCTACGGACGGACCTATCAGGGACCGTGGCATTCCGAGACGCCGGATCACACCGGGTTCGAAGGCCCCGTCGTGTACTGGATGCCTTCGATCGCGGTGTCCGGAATGGCCTTCTATACGGGCGACCGGCTGTCGAGTTGGCAAGGCGACGTGTTCGTCGGCGGTCTCCGTTACGGCGAGATCCCCGGCACGGGCCAGCTCCAGCGGATCCTGTTCAACGAGAACATGGAGGAGTTGCGGCGCGAGGTGCTTCTGGCCGACCTCCGCCAGCGGATACGCGACGTCCGCATGGGCCCGGACGAGCTTCTCTACGTGGTGACCGACGAAGCCGACGGCGCCGTCCTGCGGATCGAGCCCGTCGAGTAGGACGCCCTCTCCCGGATGTCGTCCGCGTACGAAACGGCCCACAGGCAGTCGTTGGAGGATCCGGAGCGTTTCTGGAGCGGCGCGGCCTCCGGCATCCACTGGTTCCGGAAGTGGGACCGGATCCTGGACGATTCCCGTCCGCCTTTCTACCGATGGTTCGCCGGAGGCGAGGTCAACACCTGCTACAACGCCGTGGACCGTCACGTGGACGCCGGCCGGTCCGAGCAGGCGGCGTTGATCTACGACAGTCCGGTCACCGGTACGGTCCGGACCTTCACCTACGCGGAACTGCTGTCCCACGTCGAGCGCGTGGCCGGGATGCTGGCCGCGTACGGCGTCGGTCGGGGCGACCGGGTGATCATCTACATGCCGATGATTCCCGAGACCGTCTTCGCCATGCTCGCCGCGGCCCGGTTGGGGTCGGTACACTCGGTCGTGTTCGGCGGGTTCGCGGGCACGGAGCTGGCCGCCCGCATCGATGACGCCCGGCCCAGGCTGGTGCTGTCGGCCTCGTGCGGAATCGAAGGCGACCGCGTCGTTCCCTACAAGCCCCAGCTCGACATCGCGATCCGGGCATGCACCCACGAACCCGAGCGGATCGTCGTGTTGCAGCGGCCGATGCGGACGGCCGAGTTGATTCCGGGCCGCGACGTCGATTGGGACCAGGCCCTGGCCGGCGCGTCGCCGCACGGCTGCGTGCCGGTCGCGGCCACCGACCCGCTCTACGTCCTTTACACGTCGGGCACGACCGGGCGCCCCAAGGGCATCGTCCGCGACAACGGCGGCCACCTCGTGGCGCTGAACTGGACGATGGACCACGTCTACGGCGTCGAGCCCGGCGAAGTGTACTGGGCCGCATCGGACCTCGGCTGGGTGGTCGGCCATTCCTACATCGTGTATGCGCCGCTGGTGCACGGGAACACGACCGTCCTTTACGAGGGCAAGCCGGTGGGGACGCCCGACGCGGGCGCTTTCTGGCGCGTGATCGCGGAACACGGCGTCGTGTGCCTGTTCACCGCGCCGACGGCGTTCCGGGCCATCAAGCGCGACGACCCGAGGGGTTACTTCGTCTCGAAACACGATTTGACCCGTCTCCGGTCTCTGTTCCTGGCCGGCGAGCGCCTGGACCCCGACACACTCGAATGGGCGCAGGACCTGCTGGGCATTCCGGTGCTCGATCACTGGTGGCAGACCGAGACCGGTTGGCCGATCACCGCGAACTGCATCGGCATCGAGGCGCTTCCCACCAAACCGGGGTCGTCGAGCAAGCCGGTGCCGGGATGGGACGTTCGCGTACTCGGCCCGGACGGCCGACCATCGAAGTCCGGTGCGATCGGCGCGCTCGTCTGCAAGCTGCCCCTGCCGCCCGGGACGCTCCCGTCACTCTGGAACGCGCCGGAACGCTATCGGGAAACGTACCTGGACGCATACGCCGGCTACTACCTGACCGGAGACGCCGGCTACATCGACGATGACGGCTACGTCTTCGTGATGACGCGGACCGACGACGTCATCAACGTGGCCGGACACCGGCTCTCGACCGGGGCCATGGAAGAGGTCCTGGCGTCTCACCCCGATGTGGCCGAGTGCGCGGTCGTCGGCGTGGCGGACGCCCTCAAGGGGCAGTTGCCGCTGGGTCTTCTCGTTCTCAAGTCGGGCGTCGATCGGGGGCACGACGCGATCGTTTCCGAGGTGGTTCAGTTGGTCCGGCGCGAGATCGGTCCGGTGGCCGCCTTCAAGACCGCCGTCGTGGTGCCGCGTCTCCCGAAAACGCGCTCCGGCAAGATACTGCGGGCGACCATGCGGAAGATGGCCGACGGCGCGCCATACTCCATGCCCGCCACGATCGACGATCCGGACATCCTTCCCGAGATCGGCGCCGCGCTTCGGGGGATCGGCTATGCTCGCCAAGAGCCGGAGACGGGAGGAGGTTGAGTACCGGCGTGCAGACCGTGACGGGAGAGTATCGACGAATCCGGGTCACGCCCTACGGCCCGGCGCTGGGCGGCGAGGTGCGGGGGGTGGACCTGGCGCGCGGTCTGGATCCGGAAACATGCGCCGAGGTGCGGCGGGCGCTGCTGGATCGGCAGGTTCTCTTCTTCAAGAGCCAGCGCGAGATTCCGCCGGAGACCCAGGTGGCCATCGGCCGGATGTTCGGCCCGCTCCACATGCACCCGGCGGCTCCGCAGATGTCCGGGCACCCGGAGATCTTCGAGATCCACGTACACCGGGATTCCAGGGTCGCCAACGGCGAGTTCTGGCATTCCGACGTCTCGTGCGACGCGGAACCGCCGATGGGAACCATTCTCCAGTTGCACGTGCTGCCGACGTCGGGAGGGGACACGATCTTCGTCAACATGTATGCCGCCTACGACGCCCTGCCGGCCGAATTGAAGACCCGGCTCTCGGATCTGACGGCGCGCCACGCCTCCGAGCACGTCTATCGGGAACGCTATTCGGACCGCGGCGTCGACGACGCGGACAAGGCGTATCCGGCGGCGGACCATCCCGTCGTCCGCACGCATCCGGAGACCGGACGGAAAGCCCTGTACGTCAACCGGACCTTCACGACGCGGATCCACGGGCTTCCCGACTCGGAGAGCCAGGCGCTGCTGGGCCTGCTGTTCGACCATTCCGAGCAGCCCCGGTTTCAGATCCGCTTCCGGTGGGAGTTGAACGACGTGGCGTTCTGGGACAACCGGTGCACCATGCACCACGCGATATGGGACTACTGGCCCGAGGAGCGGAAGGGGCGCCGTGTGACGATCCGGGGCGGCCGGCCGCGATGACGGCGGACGGTTCCGCCGCGCCGTCGGCGAGCGACATCGCTTGCCAGAACGAGATCCTGCGAGGCGTGGCCCGCACGTTCGCGCTCACGATCGCGCAGTTGCCCGAAGCCCTCCGCGACACGGTCGCCAACGCCTACCTCCTGTGCCGGATCGCGGACACGATCGAGGACGAGCCGGCGCTGTCGGTCGCGGACAAACGGGCGTTTTCGGAGCACTTCATCGAAGTCGTGGCCGGAGAACGGGATCCCGCGCCGTTCGCACGCGAACTCGGCGCCCGGTTGTCGGCGTCGACGAGGGCCGAGGAGCGGAACCTCGTTGCCAACACGCCTCGCGTCATCGGCATCACGCGGTGCGCGGCCCCCGCCCGGCAGGAGGCGCTCGTCCGCTGCGTCGAAATCATGTCGCGCGGCATGGTGGAGTTCCAGCGCGATGCCGGCGCCGACGGCTTGAAGGACGTGGCCGAAATGAACCGGTACTGCTACCACGTGGCCGGGGTTGTCGGCGAGACGCTCACCGCGCTGTTCTGCGACTACTCCGACGAGATCGCGACGCGGCGGGAAGATCTGTTCCGGCTCTCGGTGTCCTTCGGCCAAGGGCTGCAGATGATCAACATTCTCAAGGACGTATGGGAGGATCGGGGCCGCGGCGTGTGCTGGCTGCCGCGGGACGTCTTCGAGGCGGCGGGATTCGATTTGCGATTGCTCTCACCGGGGACGTCCGATCCCGGTTTCGTCGAAGGTCTGCGCCAGCTCGTGGCGATCACGCATCATCACCTCGCGAACGCGCTGCGGTTCATCACGATCATTCCGGCGCACGAAACCGCCATCAGCCGCTCCTGCCTTTGGCCGTTGGGGATCGCCGTGCTCACGCTCCGGCGGATACACCGGACGCCGGCGTTCCGTTCCGGAGGGGACGTCAAGGTCTCGCGCCGGAGCGTCTGGGCCGTGGCCGCCGTCACGAGCGTCCTGGCGCGCTCCGATCGGGCCCTGAAGCTCCTCTTCAAGCTGTCCAGTTACGGACTGCCCCGAACCACGGCGGCCTGACACGGCCTCATGGGTTCGCCAGGGGCGAGGTCTGCACCTGCATGCCTTCGGTCGCGATCTCGATCCCGTCCACGACGACCGGCTGTCCCGGCTCGAGCGCTCCGGTCACGTACACGTCGTCGTCGGAGCGCTGCAACACGCGCACGGGGACGATGGTGACCCGACCGCCGGCAATGGCCCAGACTTCGTTGCCGGGCCTGAGCGCCGGGCGGCGCACGTGGAAGTATTCGTCCGGCGCCACGCCACGAATCTCCACATCCACGAACTTGCCGACCAGGAGAGGGGGGGCGGCCGCTGGTTGCGGCTCCGGCGCCGACCCCTTCCTGGAGCGAACCGCCGGCCAGGGGGTCCGGGACGCGCACGATCACGTCGAGCGTCCGGGTCTGCTCGTCCAGCGCGCCCTCGACGCGGTCCACGTATCCTTCCCAGGCGTAGCGCGCGATGCCGAAGTCGGCGACGACGCGGACCGACACCTGGCGGTTGGCGTCCCCGGCGCGCAGTTCCCACAGGCCGGGGACAAGCGAGGCGTCCGTGTCGGAGAGCGGCACGACCACTTCCACGGCGTCGGAGGCATAGAGCCGGGCGACGCTCTGGCCGGCGGTCACGAACTGGCCCGATTCCAGGGCCTCGGTCAACACCATCCCGTCGAACGGGGCACGCACCTCTGTGCGCGACAAAGCCAAATCGGCGTCGGCCACGGCGACGCGGAATCGCTCCAGGGTCGCCCGGGCCGCCTCGAGTTGCGGCTCCCACAGAGCCAGGGGGCCCGCCTCGACCGGCGGCTCGTCGTCTCCCCGGCGTCGCAGGAACTGCTCGTACTCGTCGCGGGCGACGCGCGCCCCCTCTTCTACCTTCAGAAGCTCGACTTCCTGGATCGCGACGTCGCTTCGCGCGCGCGCCAACTGGTTGAGATACTCGGCGTCATCGACGCGGAACAGCGCCTGTCCCTCCTGGACGCGCCCCCCGCTCTGGAACGCTGGGTCGACCCACACCACGCGGCCGCTGAGCTCGGCGCTGATGTCGACCTGAGCCCGGGGCCGAACCGTCCCGGAACCGTAGACCGGGATGGCGCCCATGCCGGCCTCCACCGGTTCCGTGACGGCGAAGGGAATCTGCGACGGCGGCTCGCGGCGGGCCGGCTCCGGCCTTTGCGAGATCATGTATCCGGCCGCGGCCAGCGATCCGAGCAGAACGAGGACGGCGATCATGTAACCGAACAGCCGACTCATGGGTCCACGACTCCAGCCGGAGGGCCGGAGGCCAGCGATACCGGCGGCCCGCCGGCCGTGTCCCGTGAGGTCCAGGCGCCTCCCAGCGCGCGGTGGAGCGCCAGGCGCGCGAGGGCCAGGCTGTGCTCCGAGCCCGCCAGTTCGGCTTCGACGTTCAGCAGGGTCCGCGTGGCGTCCAGGAAATCGACGTATCCCCCGATCCCCGACGCGTAGCGCTGCGACCGGAGTTCCACGGACGCCCGCGCTTCATCGAGCCGTTCGCCGAGAAGTGCGTGACGCCGGTCCTCGTTCCGAAGGTTCGCCAGGGCGGCCTCGACCTCGTTGACCGCCGTCACCACGGACCGCCCGTAGGCGGCGGCCAACTCATTGAACCGGGCCTCGGCGAGGTCGACGTTGGCGGCCAGCCGTTCGCCGTCGAAGACCGGGGTCACCAGGTTCGAAACCAGGTTGCTGAACCACTGGCCGACGTTGAAGAACTCGACGATGCCGGCGGTCTGGAGCCCGATGGACCCCGAGAGCGAAAGGGACGGCATGAGATCGGCGCGGCGCGCCTCGATCTGGTAACCGGCCGCTTGCAGCCGAAGTCCGGCGGCCCGCACGTCGGGACGCTGCATCAGCAGGTCGGCCGGGACGCCCGCCGGCACCGGATCCGCCCCCCGCACGGGCGCGGCCGTGTCCGAGAGCATGGCCGCGACATCCTCCCGATAGCCGCCCATGAGCGTGGCGAGGCGCGCTTCGGCGGCGGCCCGCCCCGTGTCCAGTTGCGGCAATGCCGCTTGCATGTTCCGCAGGTCCTGGCGCACGCTGTAGAGTTCCAGGGAGTCGGCGAGCCCACCCTCGTAACGAGTTTCCGCGACGTTCTCGCGCTCCATGAGTACGTCGACGGTTTCCCGCGCGATAACGGCCTGCCGCTGGAGGTCGACGATCTCGAAGTACGCTCCGATCGTTTCGGCCAGTATCCCGAGACGCGCCGCTTGCACGTCCGACTCCGAGGCCAGCCGATCGGCCCCGGCGGCGAGCGCCCCGGGGCGGACACGGTCCCAGAAGTCGAGCTCGTAGGCGAAGTCGGCGCTGAGCGACAGAGTCGTGAGCCCGAGGCGGTCGGGCAGCGATAAGTCCCCGTCCAGTTCGGCAAGGAGGTCTTCGAAGCCCAGATCCTGGATTTGGGCGCCGAGTCCGGCGTTGATGGGGGCGCTGAAGTTCTCCGCGCCGCCTCGGACCTGGATGAGTGGAAGGCCCGCGGCCTCGGCCAGCCGCGCGCGCACTTGCGCTTGCTCGACGCGCGCTACGGCCTCCGCGACGTCGAAGTTGGAATCCAGCACCGATTCGACGACCCGGTCCAGCGCCGGATCGGCGAACGCGCGCCACCATTCCAGGGGCTCGTAGGCGCCCTCGGCGGGACTCTCGGTGAAGGTGCGGGCTTCGACATCGCTGATCAGGGCCTCGACATCGCCGACGCGAGCGTTCACGCCGCTGACGCGGGCATTCGTCGAGCACGATGTTGCAAACAGGGTCGAGCAGAGAGCCAGGACCGATAATCCGATCACGATTCGGTCAGGCCGAGCCATTCCCGCACGCTACCACCAGCCGATAGGTTTCGCAAGGCGACCGGGTCGCCGGTCGCTAGAACGTGGAAACTTTGCTATTCTGGGCTGCGTCGGACTGGACGGCGCCGGCCCTTCGGGGTGCGCCGAATAACCTGGTGGATACCCGTAATCGCAACACGCCAGTTCAACTGAGATGGGCAAGATTTCGCTGGCCAGCATCGCCCGTGCGTTGGATGCGATGCTGGACGATCAGATGACCGCCCAGGCGCGGATCGCGGCCCATCTCGTGGCGGCCGCGGAAGCGGCCGGGCAGGACGCTCCGCGGGTGATCGAGACGCTCGACGCGATCGTGACGCGTACGGTTCTGGACGAGATCTGGATCACGGACGAAACTGGAGTGGCCTATCTCACGACCGTTCGCGACGACGCGGGATCGCCGATTCCCTTCCGGTTCGATCCCGATCCCGCGGTCCAGCCGCAGGCTTCGGCGTTCCATCCACTGCTTCGAGCCGCCGTCGAAAGTGACGACGTCGTCACCCAGCCGGCTCAGGTGCGCGAGATCGATCGCGAGATCTTCAAGTACGTGGGCGTCAGCGGGGTCGACCGGCGCCGGATCGTGCAGGTGGGCAATGCCCCCGCTTTCGACGAACAGGACGTCGTGAGCAACGCGTACACCTCGCCGGTCATGACGGCCATGATGGCCGCCTTCGGCGAGCCCGAGTTGCTGAGCAACGCGTTTACCAGCCGGCTGGACGAGATCCGTATCGTCCTTGACGGGATCCTGGGCAAGCAGATGATCGTGCAGGCCACGCTCGTCGACTACTTCATCGCGGACGCGGAGGCCGCCGGATGGCCCGGTCCGGAGATTCAGGCTCGATTGCGCCGTATCGTGGAATCGACCGCGATGGGCGAGATTCACATCGTGACTCCGAGCGGCGAGGCGGTGTACACGAGTCTGCCGGCGTCTGTGGCCGGCCGGTTTCCGGACGGCCTGCCGCACGCCGATGAACTGGAGGGGCTCGGAGAGGGAACCCGCGAGATCGTGCATGCCACGGGTCCCCGGGCCCGGGACGGCGCTCGCTACAAGTATGTTACGGTAGCCAGTGTCCACTCGCCTCGCCGCGTGCAGGTGGGTCTTCCGATCATGGACGAGTCCGGCGAGCCGATCGGATGGAGTTCGACGCTGTCCTCCATGGGCAGAACGGGTTTCGAACGGGCCGCCGAAGATCCGGCATAGGACGCGCCGCAGATATCGATGCCAATCAGCGGATCACCGAAAAAGGACGGCGCCGGCCGAGGTTCCGGCCCCGCAGGGCCCGAGTCCATGAAGCATATCTGCGTCTATCTGGCCGGGAATGCCGGGAATCGCGAGGCGCACGTCCGGCAGGCCGAGTCCCTCGGCCGCCTGATGGCGACGGAGCGGATCGGCCTGGTTTACGGCGGCGCGCGGGTCGGTCTGATGGGAATTCTTGCCGACGCCGTCCTCGAGCACGGCGGTACTGTCGACGGCGTCATTCCGCGGCATCTGGAGTACCAGGACGTCGCCCACGACGGGCTGAGCCGGCTTCACGTCGTCGACACGATGCATGAGCGGAAGTACAAGATGCAGTCGCTGGCCGACGCGTCGCTGGCCCTGCCCGGAGGCTTCGGAACGCTGGAGGAGATCTTCGAGGCCCTCACCTGGGCGCAGATCGAGCTTCACGAGAAGCCGTGCGTGTTGCTCAACAGCGACGGTTACTACGACCACCTGTTCAGGTTTCTGGACCACGCGGTGGCGGAGGGGCTGCTCAAGGAGGAGAACCGGGCGTTGGCCCTGCAGGCGGAAACGGCCGAATCGGCCGTGCGCATCATCCAGGCGGTGTGGGCCGGGAAAGAGGACGACGTGGTCCGGACGCTTCGATCCTACCGGCGTTAAGGCTGGGGCGGCGCCGGCTCCGTGAGCGCTTCGAGCGCCGCATCGCGCGTCTTTCTGATCGTGATGATCCGCTCGAACCCGCTGATTCGGAACACTTCCTCGATATGCGTCCGCATGGCGCAGAGGACGATACGTCCCGCGGTCGCCTTCAGTGCGCGCGAGGCCAGAACGGCCACCCGCAGGCCGGCGCTGCTGATGAAGTCCAGTCGACTGAAGTCCACGATCAGATTCCGCTCGCCGCCGTTGATGTGCTGCATGACGATCGATTCGAACGCGCCGGCGTTGTTGCTGTCGATGCGTCCGATCGGAAGGAGCACGAGCACGTCATGATGCCGTTCTTCCGCGACTTCGATTTTCATCGGAGGAGGGGTGTCAGAAACGCCAGATCACGATCAGTTGCGGGACGTTGTCGTGTTCTTCAGCCCCGAGCTTGTTGCGCCAGTACTGGTACTCCATTCCGACGAACAACTTGTTCGGAGCTCCGAAGGCCCCGCCCACATCCCAGGTGATTTGGGGCTGGGCGAGTATCCACCCCTTGCCCTGATCGCCGAACTCGCTCCGGGTCCCGCCGATGTACTCCGCGTGACCGCCGAACAGGAACGACTGCGTACCGATCTGGAAGGGAGCCGCCCAACTGACGTCGAACATGAAGCTGTCGTCGGTCCTGGGAGCACCGCCTCCCTGCGTGCCGCTGTTGGCGTCGATGAAGGCTGTCAAGTCCGTGTTGAGGAACGCGAAGCCGGGCACGTCCCAGGATGCCCGGATGCCGGGGAGCCACTTGAAGACGTCGGCGTCGCTGTCGAAGTTCATGCCGCCGATCACCGCGATGTCGCGGATCGGGCCCAGCCGGATCTCGGCGCCCGACAGTCGGCCGAAGCTCAGCGTGGGGTACCACTCGCCGTAGAGGTCCTTGTCGTTGAAGCCGTCATGACCCCCGTCGTCGAGGATGTCGACGAAGAGGTAGCTGTCTCCCAGGCTCCAGCTCGTCGCGTGCTGGATGGTGAGGATATGGGTCCGGTTCCGGGCGCCCGAGAAAGGGTTCGTGAGCTTGCCGAGTTGGTAGTGGAATTCGGCTTGGCCCGCGGCCGCCGTGGCGGAACCCAACACGAGGCACGCGCCCAGGACGCATCGCAGTCCGGAACGATTAGAGCGCCGCGGCATGGCGTGTTCGGCAGTCGTGTCGGATTCGGGCGCGCCGTCAGAATACATTCATGGACGCCTTGCGGGATTCATGGATCGGAATGAGCTGATCGAAGCCGCTGATCATGAAGACTTCATGAATGTGTTCCTGCATGTCGCACAGGACGAGCTTCCCCTGGGTCGCGCTGAGCTTCTTGGCCGCGATGAGAAGCACCCTCAGCCCGGAACTGCTGATGAAGTTCAGACGGCTGAAATCGACGATCATGCGCTGTTCGCCCTTGCTGATGTGATCCATGACGATGGATTCGAATGCGCGTGCGTTCGTGCTGTCGAGCCGGTCGACCGGCAACAGCACGAGGACGTCGTTGTCTCGTTCTTCAACAACTTCAATGTTCATCGATTCGCCTCTTCCTCGGATCGGGACGTCTTCCCGATTGTGTTGTTGCTACGCGGGCTTGAGATCGTGCTCCAGGGTCAAACGGTTCTTGCCGCCCACGAACTCGTAGGATATGCGGCTGGCGAAGTTCTTGACCAGATGGAGTCCCAGACCGCCCACGGCGCGGGACTCCAGGGGCCCCGCCGTGTTCGGGTTCGTGTCCACGGTCG
>JAJEDW010000284.1 GCA_022821265.1 Acidobacteriota bacterium | reverse complement strand
GTAGCGCGAGGCGGAGGCCTTCAGCGCTGTCCGTCCGTCGCCGCGAACGGCGTACACCACGCCCAGCCGCGGCTGCAGGTCCTTCCAGTTCGCCACGGTCTCGCCCGGGAAGAAGCGCTCGGCCGGCGCCCAGGTCATCGCCGGCGCCACCTGGTCGGGGTAGAACCCCTTGAACCAGTCCAACCGCAGGCCGGCGTTGATCGTCAGGCGGTCGATGGTCCACTGCTCCTGCGCGTAGATGCCGACGTTGGTCAGGTTTGCGTCCCGTGGGGGCCGGGCATGGAAGCGCGCCTGGATCGGATTGCCGCGGAACGTGATCATGTTCGTCCAGTTGTTGTCGCTGAAGTACGCGAACTGCTCGAACTTCTGGTTGACCTGGGTCCCGATCTTCAGGTTGTGGCTGCCCGTCACGTACGACATCGAGGCGCGGACGTTGGTGTTGGTCGTGGAAATATGAAAGTTGGTTCCCTGGAAGATGAATCCCATGTTGCGGGACATCGTCGACGTCGTCGCCTCGAACACGCCCGGCAGCCCGGGCCGCGCGTCGATGTCCTCCCGTCCCGTCCCGCGCATGCTCTGCACTTCCGTCGACAGATCGGGCCAGCGGTTGCTGACCGGCTGCATGCCGATGCCGACTTCGAACAGGATGCGGTTGGTCTGCGGCCTGACCCAGGTGAGCTGGTAGGTGTTCACCCAGGCCTCGTTCTCGCTGCCCGCCTCGGGGGCGATGTAGAGCGGGTCGAGGTCGGCGCCGGACAGCGCCGGCAGGATGTGCCGGCGGTTGCCGGGCAGGCTGGCGAACGCCTGGATCTTGTCCTTCGACGTCGCCTGCCACGTGAGGCGCAGGCTGCCCTCGGAGATGTCCTTTCGCGTGAACATGTGCCGGTTCACGTCGGGCACGTACGCCAGGGAGCTGGTGTCGGTGTTGGCGAAATAGTTGGCGGGGTAGATCGATCCGCGGCGGAAGGAATAGGTGGCGAAGAACCACAGCCGATCTTCTGCGATCGGGCCGCCGATGGCGGGTGCGATCGTCCACGCCTGGTCGAGGGCCGTGCCGCCGTCCCGCCCGCCCGTGATCCCGCGTCCGAGCAGCTCGTCGTCGACGTTGTTGGCGAGCCACGCCGAATGGGTGCCGTCCAGACGCAGGCTGCCGCTGAACGTGTTGGATCCCTCCTTGGGGATCATGTTCAGCCGCACGCCGCCCGTCTAGACCTCGGCCGAGTTGCCGGAGTAGTCGTAGACGAACTCGGCAATGCCGGTGTCGAACGGGGTGAAGTGCGGGGCGCCGTCGAACGACGGGCTGCTGATGTCCATCCCGTCGAAGTGGATCTCCGCGTCGTTCGGCTGCGAGCCGTGAATGGACAGGCGGTTACGGCCCTCGCCCGAGATGCCGGCCGTATCCGCCGACAGGCTCGTCGTGGAGCCGCCGGCGATGTTCATGGCCGGGATCAGCAGCGCGAGATTGTCGTACTGGCGCGCTGTCGGCAGCGCTTCGTAGATGTCGCGGTCGATCGCCGCGGTCTGCTCGATGCTCTGAACGTCGATGACCGGAGTCGCTTCCGTGACCGTAATGGTCTCGGCGAGCTGGCCGACCGCCATCTCCGCGTCGACGTTCGCCGCGAACCCGGTGGTCAGCTCGACGCCCTCGCGCACGAGCGTGCTGAACCCGGCCAGGGTGAACGTCACGGAGTAGGTGCCCGGCTCCAGCGCCACGATGCGGTACTGGCCGTTGCCGTCGGTCACCGCCGCGCGCACCTGCTCGATCAGCGCCGGACTGCGGGCTTCGACCGTGACCCCCGGGAGGACACCGCCCGTCTCGTCCGAGACGGTGCCGCCGATCGTCTGCGCGTCTGCCGCGCCGGCGGCAAGGCACAAAAAAACGGCGGCCAGGGCCGCCGCTGAGAGAATTCGTCCACCGCGCACGTACACCGAGGAACTCCGTGACTCAGTCATTCAGATCCCTCCCGTGATTCACGACGCCGCGTCACCGCCTATTCTACAGGTTTGATTGAGGTACACAAGCAGTTCGCGACTATTTCGGCCTCCGGCGTAGCGGCTTTGATCACGGTCTCCCGGATCGCCTTGGGTATAATGGCGGCTCGCGTTTCCGCGAGGCCGTCGCGAGGTAGCCATACACTCGGGGGGAGTTGATGCGTCGCGGTAGCGACGGCGTTTGCCGGGGTCTTGCGGCGCTTGGGGGCGCTGCCTGCCTGCTGCTTGTGCCGGCCCCGGTCTACGCGCAGGCGTCCGGCCGTCCCCTGCAACAGAGCGCGACCGGCATCTCGGAGTCTGCCCCGCAACCACAACAGACATTCCTGAACCGCTACTGCGTTCGCTGTCACAACGACCGGCGGCTTACGGCCGGACTCGCGCTGGACACCGCCGATCTGGGCGACGTCGGCGGGGGAGCAGTCGTCTGGGAGAAAGTCGTCCGCAAGCTGCGCGCCGGCGTGATGCCGCCCGCGGGCATGCCGCGACCGGAGGCGGCCGCCCGCGCGGAATTCGTGTCGTGGCTCGAAGCCGGCCTCGACCGGGCCGCCGCCGCGGCGCCGAATCCCGGCCGCACGTCCATCCATCGTCTCAACCGGGTCGAGTACGCCAACGCCGTGCGCGACCTGCTCGCACTCGACATCGACGCCAAGGCGCTGCTT
>JAJEDW010000158.1 GCA_022821265.1 Acidobacteriota bacterium | reverse complement strand
CCAGACCGACGGGTACGCTTCCCTGTTCGACGGTACGCTCGATGGATGGACCGTCGAGAATGCCGCCGAGGACGCGTTCACCATCGTGGACGGCGCCTTGCGTGTCGAAGGCGAACGCGGCTGGCTGCGGTCCGAGGGCCGGTACACGGACTTCGTCCTTCGCGGCGAGTTCCGGTGGCTCACGGCAGACGCCGACAGCGGCATCTACATCCGCGCCGCGGGTGACGAGCCGTTCGCCCGCGGTTGGCCCGGCCAGAGCTACCAGGTGCAGGTGCGCGACCCGTCGGGCGAGAGCCGGTTCGACCCCGTCGGCGGGTTGTTCCGTCATGGCATGCCGCCCGGCGAGCACACGCTGGACCTGGAAGCGCTGGACCGCGCCTATCGCGGAACCGGCGAATGGCACACCATCGAGATCGAAGTCGTCGGGGAGGCCCTCGCCGTCCGGTTGAACGGCGTCGAGATCGCCCGCGCCGGCAACATCGTGCGCTCCGACGGGCACGTCGGCATCCAGTCGGAGCTGGGGACCATGGAATACCGCTCGATCGAGATCCGGGAGAGGTGAGTCGTGAAACGAACATGCGCGGCCGCGTTCGCGGCGCTGTTGGCGGCGGCCGCAGGCCATGCCCAGTCCGCTGACCCGATGCCCGGGGGCGTCTACGAGCGAATCGAAGTCCCGGGACCGTCGCTGGCGGGCAACCTGGCCGGCGACGACTCGACGCGTCCCGTGTCGGTGTATCTTCCGCCCAGCTACGCGACGGACGCGGAGCGGCGTTACCCGGTCGTCTACCTGCTTCACGGATTCACCGACTCGGACGACCGCTGGTACGGCATGTTGCCGCACTTCGTCGACGTGCCGGTCATCGCCGACGCCGCCATGGGCGCCGGCGGCGCCGCGGAGATGATCCTCGTGATGCCCAACGCCTACACGGCATACAAGGGCAGCATGTATTCGAGCTCGGTGACGACCGGGGACTGGGAGTCCTACATTGCCGAGGACCTGGTCGCCCATATCGACAGCCGTTACCGGACCGTCGCCGGACGCGAAGGCCGGGGACTGGCCGGACACTCCATGGGCGGCTACGGCGCCATTCGCATCGGCATGAAACGCGCCGACGTTTTCTAGGCGGTCTACGTGATGAGCCCGTGCTGCATGGGCGGGCGCCCGCAGGTCGACAGGCCGGCGTGGGCGCAGATCGCGGCGCTGTCGTCCGTCGACGAAGTCGCGGGCCTCGACTTCGGCGCCAGCGCGATGCTGGCCTCGGCCGCGGCGTGGTCGCCGAACCCGGAGAACCCGCCGTTCTACGTCGACCTGCCGGTCCGGGACGGCGAGCTACAGGCCGACGTCGCCGCCCGATGGGCGGCCTCCGATCCCATCGCGATGCTCGACCAGTACGTCGCGAACCTCGGCCGGCTCTCGGCGTTGGCCGTCGACTCCGGCGACCGGGACGGAAACATCACGCGGACGTCGGGCGTCCTGAGCGGGAGGCTCGCGGCGTTCGGGGTCGACCATGACTTCGAAATCTACGACGGCGACCACGTCAACCGGATCGCCGAGAGGCTGGGGACGCACGTGCTGCCCTTCTTCACGACCCACCTCGCTTCGGACGGTCGTTGAAAATGCCGCAAGATCCCGGCGAACCCAACACCGGCGCTCCCCCGCCGATCGACGCGCCCGACTCGGCGGACCTCGGCTATCCCTGGTACGTCGTCCTGGTGCTCACGGCCGTCTACATGCTGTCGTTCGTGGACCGGACGATCCTGGGCATGCTGGTGGGACCGATCCAGGCCGATCTGGGTATCTCGGACACCCAGTTCGGCGTCCTGACGGGTTTCGCGTTCACGCTGTTCTACGTGTTGATGGGCGTGCCCCTGGGGCGCCTGGCCGACACCTACAGCCGGCGGAACCTGATCATCATCGGCATACTCGGCTGGAGTTTCTTCACCAGCGTGTCGAGCCTCGCCGGACGCTACCTGACGCTGTCGCTCGCGCGCGTGGGCGTCGGCGTGGGGGAAGCCAGCCTGTCCCCGTCGGCCTATTCGATGATCACGGACTACTTCCCCAACCGGAAGCTCGGCGTGCCGATGTCGGTCTACAACATGGGCATCTTCCTGGGCATCGCCGCCGCGTTCCTGGTGGGCGGCACGGTCGTGGACATGGTGTCGGGCACCGAGGAAATCCTGGTGCCGCTCCTGGGCTCGATGCCGCCGTGGCGCGTGACGTTCCTCATCGTCGGCCTTCCGGGCGTCCTGTTCGCCCTGCTGATGCTCACCGTGCGCGAGCCGCGGCGCAAGAACATGCGCCGGGACGCCCTGGGCGCGCCGCCCCGGTTGAGTCCCGGACAGGTGCTCGGGGAAATCGGGCAGCGCTGGCAGTCGCTGCTGGGCATCTCGCTGGGAATGATCTTCCAGTCGAGCCAGGTCTACGCGCTGTTGACATGGGCCACGGCCATCTTCGACCGATCCTATGGCTGGACGCCGGGACAGACCGGACGGCCGTTGGCGTTGCTGCTGCTGACGTTCGGTTGCCTCGGCATGTATGTCGGGGGCGTCTGGAGCGACCGTTGGCTCAAGCAGGGCGTGCCGGAAGCGCCGCTGAAGGTCGGCGCCTACGCCGGCATGGGAACGCTGGTCTTCTTCACGCCGGCGCTGTCGATGTCCGACCCCAACATGGCGCTGGCGCTGCTGGCGCCCAGCGTATTCCTGACGGCGCTACCGATGGGAATCACGATCGCCGCGCTCCAGCGCATCTTTCCCAACCAGGCCCGCGCGCAGGTTTCGGCCGTGTTCCTGTTCTTCCTGAACCTGGGCGGCTACCCGCTGGGCGCCATCCTCCCCGGACTGCTCAACGACCGCGTCCTGGGCTCCGAGGCCATCGGCACGGCCGCTTCGTTGACGATCGGCGCCGCGGCGGTGATGATGATCGTCTGCTTCTCGCTCACGGCGAAGCCCTACCGCCGCCATTACACGCAGATGCAGGCCGACCGGTAGCCCGATGCCGAGACCGAGGCTCGACGTGGACCGGCTCGCCGCCATCGACACGCACGTCCACGTCCACGCCGAGGCGGAGGGGGGCGGCAACGCGGCCGACGAGGCGGCCCGCCGCTACTTCGGCGCCCGCGCGGCCCCGGGGCCGGACGCGCTCGTCGCCTACTACCGCGAACACCGGATCGCGTGCGTGATCTTCTCGGTCGAGGAGACGCTGACGGGCCGGCCGCAGTTTCCCAACGAGGCGGTCCTGGAGCTGGCCGAGACCCACCCCGACATCCTGATCCCGTTCGTCAGCGTCAATCCCATGCGCGGTCCCGCCGCCGTCGAGGACGCGAAGCGCCTGATCGCGATGGGCGCTTGCGGGTTCAAGCTCCATCCCCCGCTGCAGGAGTTCCACGCGAACGACCGGAAGGCCTACCCGTTCTACGAGGTCGTCAACGAGGCCCGACTACCCATCGTTTTTCACACCGGCCACAGCGGCATCGGCACGGGAATGCCCGGCGGCGGCGGCGTCCGGTTGAAGTACGGCAACCCGATGGACATGGACGACGTGGCGGTCGACTTCCCCGACATGCCGATCATCCTGGCGCACCCGTCGTTCCCGTGGCAGGACGAGGCGCTGTCGGTCTGTCTGCACAAGCCGCAGGTGTACATCGACCTGTCGGGCTGGTCTCCGAAGTACTTCTCGCCGACCCTGATCCAGTACGCGAACACGCTGCTGAAGCGCAAGATGCTGTTCGGCTCCGACTATCCTCTCCTGACGCCCGACCGCTGGTTGGCCGACTTCGCGGGGATCGCCATTCGCGACGAGGTGCGCCCCCTGATTCTCAAGGAGAACGCCGTCCGGCTCCTGGGACTGGACGCGGACGGTGAGACAGGCTCATGAGCGATGTTGTCCGCGCCGATCTCGAGGGTGACGTCGCCGTCATCAACATCGACAATCCCCCGGTCAACGCCCTGAGCACGGCGGTGGCGGACGGGCTCCGCGCGGCTTTCGCCGCGGTGTCGGGCGACGGCCGGTCGCGCGCCGTCGTCCTGGCCTGCGCGGGCCGGACCTTCGTGGCCGGCGCCGACATCCGGGAACTGGAGGCCGTGGCCGAGGGGCGCGGACCCGCCGGAGGCCCCGACGTCCACGACTTGCTGACGGCGGTCGAGGACTGCCCGAAGCCGGTGGTCATGGCCATGCACGGGACGACGCTCGGCGGTGGCCTGGAGCTGGCCATGGCCGGGCACTACCGCGTGGCCGCTCCGGACGCGTCCATGGGACAGCCCGAGGTGAACCTGGGCATCATCCCGGGGGCGGAGGGCAGTCAGCGGTTGCCGCGGCTGGTGGGCGTGGAGGCGGCCATCGAGATGCTCGTCGGCGGGCGTCCCGTGCGGGCGGCGCAGGCGCTGGAGACCGGGCTGGTGGACCGCATCGTCGAAGGCCCGCTGCTGGACGGCGCCGTCCAGTTCGCGCGAGAGATGGCCGGACGGGGCGCGCCGCCCCGCACGCGCGACCGCAACGACAAGCTCGCCTCGCCCGACGCGCACGCCGGCGCCTTCCGCGCCGGCCGTGAGATGGCGGCGGCGACGCGCAAGAACGAAACGGCGCCCTTTTTCGCACTGGAAGCCCTGGAAGCCGCCGTCACGCTGCCCTTCGACGCGGGCTGCCGCCGAGAGAAGGATCTCGTGGTCCGATGCCTGGCCTCGGACCAGGCCCGCGCCATGATCCACGGCTTCTTCGCCGAGCGCGCCGCCGCCAAGATTCCCGGCATTCCCGAGGACGCACCGGACGTCGGCCAGGCTGCCGTCATCGGCGCCGGCACGATGGGCGCCGGCATCGCGACGGCTCTGGTCAACGCCGGAATTCCCGTCCGGCTCCGCGACGCGTCGCCCGAGGCCCTCGAGCGCGGCGTCGTGACGATCCGAAAGAACTTCCAGCGCCGGGTCGACCGCGGGCGGATGACGGCGGCGGCCATGACCGAACGCCTGGCCATGGTCGAGGCGGCGACCGGTCTGGTCGGCGTCGGCGACGCCGACCTGGTCATCGAGGCCGTCTTCGAGGACATGGGGCTCAAGAAGAACGTGTTCGCCGAGTTGGACGGCATCGCGCCAGCCGAGGCTGTCCTGGCGACCAACACGTCCACGCTCGACATCGACGCGATCGCTTCGGCGACGCGGCGGCCGGAGAGCGTGATCGGCCTGCACTTCTTCAGCCCGGCCCACGTCATGCGGCTGGTCGAGATCGTCCGAGGAGAGTCCACCGACGCCCGCGTCGTCGCCACCGCATCCCGCCTCGTGAAGCGCCTTCGCAAGGTCGGCGTGGTGGTGGGCAACTGCCGGGGTTTCGTCGGCAACCGGATGATGCTGCCCTACATGCGCGAAGCGCAGTTCCTGGTCGAGGAGGGCGCCACCCCGGCCGGCGTCGACGCGGCGCTGCGGGAGTTCGGCATGGCGATGGGCATCTTCGCCGTCGACGACATGGGCGGTATCGACCTGGCGTGGCGCGTCCGCCAGCAATACCGGCATCTGGATGCGCCCGGCGTCCGAGCGCCGCTGGTTCTCGACAAGCTGTACGCGATGAATCGTTGGGGCCAGAAGACCGGGCGCGGCTGGTACCGCTACGAGGACGGGGACCGGACGCCGATCCGGGATCCGGAGGTCGAGGCGCTGGTCGCGGCCACGGCGGCCGAAGCCGGAATCGCGCGCCGCGACGTCACCGACACGGAGATCGTCGAGCGCTGCATGTACATCATGATCAACGAAGCGGCGCGGATCCTGGAGGAGGGCCATGCCGCGCGCGCCGGCGACATCGACACGATCTATCTCTCCGGCTACGGCTTCCCCCGCTACCGCGGGGGTCCGCTCTGGTACGCCGATTCCGTGGGCGTCGACCGGGTCCTGGCGCGCATCCGGGAATTCCACGCCGCGCACGGTGCGCTCTGGACGCCGGCCCCCCTGCTGGAACGCTTTGCGGCCGAGGGAAAGAACTTCGCCGACTTCCACCGCGGCCGGTAGGCGCACGGCCGGCGCCATCGCCCCACGATGAGTTCGGATCAGGATCGACCGGGAGGCGGCGGTTTTCTGTATCGCACGTCCGGGCCGTCCGACGTCTTCACCCCCGAAGATCTCCCCGAGGAACACGCCCAGATCGCACGCACGGTCGACGCGTTCTGGGAGAACGAGGTCTCCCCGGCGCTGCCCGCGATTCGGCGCCTCGAGCCCGGCGCCGCGCGCACCGTGATGCGGAAAGCCGCGGACCTCGGCCTGATGGCGCTGGCCATCCCCGAGAAGTACGGCGGGATGGAGCTGGACCTGACGGCCATGCTGGTCGTCGCCGAGCGCGTGGCCCGGGACGCGTCGTACATGGTCTGGGAAGGCGGCCAGACGCTGTTGGGGACGCTGCCCATCCTGTACTTCGGCGCCGAGGAGCAGAAGCGGCGCTACCTGCCGAAGCTGGCGCGCCTGGAGATGCTGACGGCCTACGCGTTGAGCGAGTCCCAGTCGGGCTCCGACGCGCTGGCCGTCCGCACGCGGGCCGATCTGAACGACGCCGGAACGCACTACGTTCTCAACGGCCAGAAGACGTGGGTGACCAACGCCGGCGAGGCCGACCTGTTCATCGTGTTCGCGCGGGCCGGCGGCAAGCGGTTCACGTGCTTCCTCGTGGAACGGGAATCGAAGGGGCTCACCATCGGAGCGAACGAGCACAAGATGGGCCTCGACGGCAGCTCCACGGCCGCGTTGTACCTGGACGACGTCCACGTGCCGGCGGAAAACGTACTGGGCGAGGTGGGGCGCGGGCACGTCGTCGCGTTCAACATCCTCAACCTGGGACGCCTGAAGCTCGGCGCCTCCAGCGTCGGGGCCGCCCGGGACGTGCTGGCGACGTCGATCCGCTACGCGAAGGGGCGCCGCGCCTTCGGCTCGCCGATCTCGGAGTTCGGCGCCATCCGGCACAAGCTGGCCGAAGCGGCCATCCGGATATTCGCCGCCGAATCCATGGTATGGCGCACCGCCGGACTGATCGAGGACGGCTCGCGCGGCGCGGGATGGGACGCGCCCGGCGCCGCCGGGATCAAGCTGGCCGCCGTCCGGGCCGCGGCCGCCGAGTGCTCGATGGTCAAGGTGTTCGGCTCCGAGACGCTCGACTACGTCGTCGACGAAGGCGTTCAGATCCATGGGGGCTACGGCTACCACCGGGACTACGCCGTCGAGCGCGCCTACCGGGACGCCCGCGTCAACCGCATTTTCGAGGGCACGAACGAGATCAACCGCCTGCTGATCCCGCGCATCGTCCTGAGGAACGCGGCGGCCGAAGAGTCCGATTCCGTCGCACCGGACGGCAACGCCGAGCGCGCCGTCCACGCGGCGAAGCGGCTGGCGGTCGCTTGTATCGCCTGCACCCGGCAGGCTTTCCCCGAAACGCTCGAATCGGAACAGGAAGTCCTGATGTGTCTGGCGGACGTCCTGATCGAGACCTATGCCATGGAATCCTCGCTGCTCCGGGCCCGCAAGATCGAAGCGTGGGGCCGATCCTCGGAGGCGCCGGCGATGGCCGCCGTGTTCCTGGCCGACGCGGCCGGACGCATCGTGCGGGCCGCGCGAACCATCGCCGCGCACTCAGGGGTGCGCGCCGATCTCGACGCGCAGGCGGAATCGTTGGAGCGGCTGGCACACGACCCGCCGTCGGACGCCATCGCCCTTCGGCGCCGCATCGCCGCCCGCCTGATCGACCACGAACGGTACGTCGTTTAGCCCGCCCCGAGGAACTTCCGTCGGTATCCGCACCTCTAACCCGTGAAACCCCTGGCGAAAAACGTCAACCTGGAATAACAGTCCGGCACAGCCTGCTATCATCACTCGGACAAGCTGCGAGCGCTCGTTTGACAATTCACAATGGCCAACCCCTTCTTCGACCATCCCATCCTGAACTCGCCCTACGACCACTCCCGCCGGCACTGCCAATTCGACGAAGGCGGCCAACCGACACACCGGATCATCGCGTCGCGCGACAAGACGTTCCACACCGACACTTCCCGCCTATTCGAAAGACCCCAATCCTTGCCGATCGCTGCGAATATGATCCATTAGCTTGGCGACGAGGTCATAATGGTATACCGAGTCCAAGCGCTACAACGAGGTCACTGAAATGATCATCACTCCGAAATCTCTGACTGTTACCCAGCTACTCAGTGCCGAAAGCGAGCGGTACGTCGTTCCCGCCTACCAACGTCGATACTCGTGGCATGAAAAACAGCTTTGGGAATTGATTGAAGACATCAGTCTACTTGAAGGCTCTAGTACGCACTTGCTCGGCAGCATCGTATGTCTGGCTGGGTATCACAAAGCTGGGATTAACGAACTCGAACTGGTTGACGGTCAACAGCGTCTTACCACGATCTGCATTCTTCTTCAGTGCATTGCAGACCGTTTGAAACACGACGGCGAAACCAGCTCAGGCGAAGATGTAGATCGCTTGCTTTGGGCGCGAGCCTTAGGCGAACTGCCCGTCCGTAAGGTCCTCTTGGATTCGCTCGACGCAGCACAATTTGAACAACACATGACCGGCAACGCGCCGACCGAACCTGACAACAGGGAACTAGCGACAGCCTTCGCTACCTTCCGAAAGTGGATCTCAGCGAAGAAACTTGCAGATCTCGGAACGTTCCTATATCGCCTCAAAAACCAGTGCGTCGTCATTCGACTTGACGTCAGTGCTGCCAAGGACGCATTTAAGTTGTTTGAGACCATAAACAATCGCGGCCTGAAGCTAAGCTCCGCGGATATCATCAAAAATTTCATTCTCGGCAACGCGGCACGTTTCGGCACAGAACCACTGACACTGGCCCGCGGAAAATGGGCCGACTTGCTCCGTCACCTGGACGGGATCGATATCGAGTCGTTTTTCCGCCATTTCCTCTGCGCACGACTCAAGCGACGGATTACAATCTCGTATGTCGTCCCCACTTTCAAGGCCGTATTCATGCAAGAAGTAACAGAAGCATCCAAGTTGCCTGAGCGTCACTGGTATGCTGAAGACGAACCGACTCATGAAGAAGGGGGAGATGAGGGAAACAGTAGCATAGAGGATGTCGATGAGGAAGAGGCAGCTAACCATGCAAATCTCACCATTTCTTTCACAGAGTTCCTGGAACAGCTGGTCGAAAGCTCCAACATCTATAGTCAAATAGTCCATGCAAATACTGGACACTCAATGATCGACCGTCGCTTGACGAACCTACGCAGAATCAAGTTCGGTCAAAGCCACGGCTTCTTGATGGCCCTGTACGCCCGAGGATGTACCGACCGGGATTTCGAGAACGTTCTGAAGGTGACCGAGACGTTCCTGCTTCGTCGCCACATATGCCGGGAAAGGGCGAACGAGAACGAAACGTTGTTCGCGAGGATGTGCGGTATCGGGAAGACGAATCCGTTGCCGGAGGTCATCGATGCGTTCCGGCAACTGTGTCCCAACGATGACAAGTTCCGGCATGAGTTCGCGCACTTTGACTTCAGCGCCAGCTTGATCGAGCGTGCGCGTTACTGCCTCGAGCAGTTCGAGTTGGTCGAGCACGGCGGGCATTCAGAGCTACTCGTATCAGGTCCAGACAATGTCCATGTCGAGCACATTATTCCGATCAAGATTAAGACGAGGAAAGCGAAGGATGAATTTGGAGACTGGCCGAGTTACCTTGGCGACGGGGCAGAGACGAACCATCCACACTTTGTCGGAAGGATAGGCAATCTGACGCTGTTCGCGGGACTTTTGAACATCGCAGCATCAAACAACCCCTACTATCGAAAAAAGACTGCGTATGACGGTTCTGCTCTCAGCATTACGAAGACGCTGCCAACCAAGTTTTCCGAGTTCCGATTCGAGGAAGTTGAACGACGTTCCACCGATTTCGCCGATCTGGCGGTGAAGCTCTGGCGACTTCCCTGAACGGCAATGGACGTTCTCATCGGCGACATTGTCACTGACAGTCTCGCGAGATTGACAGGCGACAATCAGAAGGTTGTCAAGACGCCGGCGATCGAACTGCATCGGACTTTGCCATCGCCCGAACGAGGTGCCACAGGCCCAACATGCCAAGAACGAGATATCCTGCTAGGCGCGTGCGAGCAAGGCATACGACTTGACGAAGGGGCGCCGACCGGAGACCCAATGCAGGACGGGCGCCTCACAGCTCGAGAAGAATCGAGGAGTCGTTGAGAAAATTCTTGTCCCGACGTATGTTGACTCGCCGGCAACGGCCGGGCCCTCGCTGGTCGCGGACGCTTCCGATGACGATCTGCTGATCTGTGGAGTGCCGCCGGACGGGCTGCCGGATGTTTACCAGGTCGTCGATACGGAACCGGACGTCGCATCGTCTCCGGCGAACACCCTGTTCGATACCAATGCTGCTACGGAATCCACGCTGCTGGCGACCCGTGAGATCGAAGGCAACGGGCCGAGCCTCGGAGGCACCGGCGATGGCTGGCGTTTCCCTGACCGACTTGGCGGAGCGCGTGGGGCGGGCCGCACGAACGGCCACCGCGCCGGCGAAAGAGTTCGCGAATCACGGGTCGAGGTCGCGCACCTCGTCTCTGCCGATGAGTTCGTTGTTTTCCAGAATGTGCGTCACCGCAAGTGGCGAGACGCCGAAGTGGTCGGCCGCCGCGTCCCGGGACTCGTCCGACAAGTCCTGAGCCAGGAAATCGACCAAGCTGCGCACGGGACAGAGAAACTCAGCCGCGAACGCCCGCTGCATCTTCTGGCGGTAGGTCGATGCGCCGGTCACCGGGCGAAGCGGGTCTTCCGAATGAGCCAGCACTCTGTCCCCGAGCAGCCGAGCAGCCTCGAACCGCCGGCCTGTCGGCCTTCCGGATCGGAACACGACGCGGCGCGCCCCGCCGTTCTCATGCAGGGCGAAAGCGAGGGTTCCCCGGTCGGTGCCATCCAGCGCCCGTGATTCGACGGCGCACAGCGTCGCGAGCCACGCGTCCGAGACGGCGTCGTCGCCAACGGCTTCCCGGTGGCGAAGCGCCCTGGCGCCCTCAACGCCGACCTTCCACGCCGGCCTGTCGGCGCGACCGTCCCACGGAGTTTCCAACACCGGCGCACTGTCTCCGGCGCCGGAGTCGAACCCGACGCGGCGAGCCTCGTTACGCATGTCCGCGGCCGTAAGAAAGCGGTCGGCCGCAACCTCCGTCATCGCATCACGCCCGAGTGCTTCTCCGTCCGCGATGATCCGCTCGACCTGCGTCGGATCGGCCTCGTCCACGTCATGGCCGAGACTCGCCTCGATCCGCCTGTACGCGGTTGCTTGCGAGTCCTGCCGTTCCCGCCTGAGATCTTCCCATGCGGTCTCAAGGCCGGTCTCGGCCAGAGAACATTCACTCAGCCGCGCTAGAACGCGCGTTACGAACTCGTCGACGCCAGACTCGAACGCTTCCGCCGAAACGACTGCGTTCCGTTCGGTAACGTACCGCAGCGGCTCGGTGTCGGCGTAGGGCGATGATTCGGAAGCCAGCACGATGCGCAAACCATCGGACCGGACCTTGACGCTAGGCCACAGCCATCCGCCACCGATGCTGACCAACTCGTGCGCCCGGCGCCACGCGATATTCCTGTCCCGTTGGGGGTCCCGATGCGCCGGCTCCCAACGCAGGCGCCACCAGTTCCAGATCAGCCACTCCGCCAAGCGGTAGGCCGAAAGATGGGCGCCGTGCCGCACCTGCCCCGTGCTGTTGTCGAGCGTCCGCAGCAGTGGCTGCCCGTCCACTCTCAGCACGACGTCAGCAAGCGACGCTTCGTCCTCGTCCGAACCGGGAAGCCGCGTCCAGTTGTCGGCGGCCTTCCGGCACCACGCCGTTCCGATCTCAAGTCTCATTGGCCCGTCTTGTCCACTCCGCGACGACAAAGTCGGCAAAACAGTCGCCGAGCTTCATCGGGTAACCGTGATACTCGCCGGTCCCCTGGTTGGTAAGCTGCGCTTCGTAAACAACGCCGTTGTCATCGACTGCCCACACGTTCTGCGGCCAATTCCCGCGTCGAGCCATACTGACCATGCCCCGCCGAAAACCGGCCCTGAGCAATTCGGCAGCATTCTCAGCGCCTACCGCAGGACCATCGCAAACCGTTTTGTCTGGACGGGGTGTGCGTCGCCGGCTCGCGGACTTGTGGTATGGACTCGCTCCGTAGGTTGCCTCGTCTTCCAGACGTGACATCTCGCTCCGATCCAATCCCCCACTGTCCGCCAGCGCGGTCTTCGCCTTCCACCTGACCCGCCGTCGCGGTCTCATCCCGCTCCTTTGGACTCCCGTATCGGGCCGGACACAGTTCCGAAGCGCTCGACGGCTGCGTCCGGAACATCCACCTGCGCCATGTCGTTCAGTTTACCGCTCGAGTCGCTCCATCGGCGGCCCGGCGGGCGTCCAGGAGGACTGCGTCATCAAGCGGACGCCGATTCGTGGCAAGGTCGGGGCGGCCGCTGCGAACAGCGCCGATGAGGTCGACGGCCAAATCTTGGCAGTTCGGCGATGTCACGCCTCGGCGGCCCCGGAGCGCATCCCGGATGATCTCGCGGACAAGGACGGATCGACGGATGTTGCGACGGCGGGCTTCTCCGTCGAGAGCGGCATACAACTCCGATGGCAGCTTCACGGATATCGCTTTCATGACGCCATGATAGGACGACTCGTCGCGGATCGCCATACGCGCAGAGGCAACGGAGGAGGAACGTTCGTTACGACCCCCACCATCAATCGCTTGAGGTTGTCGGAAAGCCGCGCGACACTAGCCGACGCGGGTCACGCGGCATGCGTGCCCGCCGAACAAGGAATCGGAGGACAGGGTCATGCGTGAAACAATACTGTTCGCGGCGGGACTGGCCGCGGGGTTGGCCGTCACCGTGGTCGTGGCGCAGGACGCCGACCGCAATGTCGTGATGATGAATCACGTGGGCATCAACGTGCCGGACATCCCGGAGGCGATCGCGTACTACACCGAGACGATGGGTTACCGCGAAGCGTTCCGGCTCGAGAACGACGACGGGCGGCCGCGGCTGGTCTACCTGCACATCAGCCGGAACACGTTCCTCGAGCTCCAGCAGGCGACGGCGGACCGACCCGCGGGTTTCACGCACTACGGCCTGCACGTTGCGAACGCGGCGGAGGCGGTGGCGGACTTCAGGAGCCGAGGCGCCACGGTCAGCGACGCGAACGACAGCGCGACCAACGCGGTGCTCGCCAACATCACGGACCCCTACATGGGGCGGATCGAGTTGACCGAGCTGCCGCCGGATTCCCTGCACTACCAGGCCATCGAGAGCTGGAACTGAGAGGAGCACCGCCATGGACGCTTCACGCTACGCGAGATTCGCAATGACGGCGGTCGGGTTCGCCCTCCTGGCGACGATCGCTCTGCCCGGGCAACGGGGCGGCACTCCGGCGAGCGACCAGATCGAGCCCGTCAACAGCGGCGACAATCCCTACCGCGTCGTTCTCGACTGGGCGCAACTCGACCGGGAAGCCCGGCCGTGGGGCGGGTCGAACGGCGTCGACGTCGACCCGGACGGGGAGTCGGTCTGGGCCGTCGACCGTTGTTCACCCGGAATGACGCCGGGATGCGTCGACAGCCCCGCCCACCCGGTCCACCACTTCGACGCGTCGGGGAACGAGATCCGCAGCTTCGGCGGCGGGATGTTCGTCTGGCCCCACGGCATCCACGTCGACGTGGACGGGAACGTGTGGGTCGCCGACGCCCGCGCCGACGGCGGCAAGGGCAGCGTAGTCGTCAAGTTCAGCCCCTTGGGCGAAACGCTGCTGACGTTGGGAACGCCCGGCGTGCGCGGCGACCCGCCCGCGGCGCTGACGGATCCGACCGACGTCGTGACCGATCCGGACAACGGCGACGTCTACGTGGCGGAGAGCCATACCAACGTCGCCGATCCGGACCTGATCGGCCGCGTTTCCGTGTTCGATGCGGACGGAAACTTTCTCAGGGTGATCGGCAACACCGGCACCGGGCCCGGAGAGTTCCGTACGCCGCACGCGATCGAGTTCGACTCCCAGGGGCGGCTCGTCGTCGCCGACCGCCACAACCATCGCATCCAGGTGTTGACCCGGGAGGGCGCCTTCATCCGGGAGTATCTGAACTTCGGGCGCGTCAGCGGCCTGGCCATCGACGCGAACGACGTCGTCTACGCCGCCGATTCGGAATCGAACGAACGCGTGCATCCCGGCTGGCAGCGGGGCATCCGGATCGGAAGCCTCGAGGACGGCGAAGTGACGGTGTTCATCCCCGCGCACGCGTCGAATTCTCCGGACGGTGCGATGGGCGAAGGCATCGCGATCGATCCCGCCGGCAACCTCTATACGGCGGAGGCGCAACTCCGCGGCGTCACCAAGTACGTTCGAAACGCGGACTGATACCGGCGGATTACCCCGGCCCGATCGGCGATCGAACGAGCGGCCCGTGCGCCCGGCTCACTCCAGGCCCAGGAAACGGGCCGGGTTGCGCTTGGTCATGATGTCGATCTCTTCCTGGGTGAACCCGGCTTCCACCAGGACTTCCAGGGCCATCTCGAAGGAGCGGGCGTGGTGCACGCGGTTGGGCTGTCCGAGATCGGAGGTCAGCACGATGTTCTCGGGACCGAGCTCCCGCATGTCGTACAGCTTCTGCGGCCCGAAGTCCTGGACCGGGTTCTCGGGATCGACCTCGGCCGGACCTCCACCCGTCAGGCCGTCGCCGCTGAGCACGACCTCGATCAGGGCGCCCATCTCGATCATCTCCTTCATCTGGGTAATGGACAGCGGCAGCCCCCCGTGGTTCGGGTGCTGCACGTAGATGTTGTCGACGCCGGCTTCCCGGGCCGCACGGATCAGCAACAGGCACTCCTCGGGGCTGACGTGGCCGGTGGACAGGCTCAGGTTGTTCTCCGCCATGATCTCGAGGACCTCGAGCACTTCCGGCAGCAACTCGCCGTTGCTCGAGACGCGGACCACGGTGGGCGAGTCCGGACGGCTGCGGTACTCCGCGTCGGTCGTCGGCATGTACACCACGCGGCCATGTCCGCCGCGCGACTTGGCCATCGCCTCGACGGCCACCGGGTTGATGCCGCCGACCGCGCGGTTCAGGACGATGCCGCCGTACAGTTCGATGCCGGGAACCATCTGGGACACCAGGTAGGCCCAGGACGCGGTCTCCACGTGGTGTTCCTTGAACACGACGCCCCTCATGCCGTAGAGCCGGGCGATCTGGGCCGCTTCGACCGCGTCGAAGGCGCGCCGGAAGTTCAGCATCGTCGTCTCCGGCGCCACGTGCAGGTGAAGGTCGATGATGCCCTCCAGGGACGGCGACTCATCGGCTTGGGCGTTGGCCACGCCCGGCGCACCCGCCAGCGACGCCAGGACACCGCATAGAATCCATGTTCGCAATCTCATCGTTCGCTCCTTCGTGTGTTCCAGGCAAGATCCGCGGCAGCGGCCTTCACGTGTCCGCTCGCGCGCGCAACCCGTCGCCTGAGGCCGGGACGACCCGGACCAGAATACGAGACGAGTCCGTAAGAGGCTATATTAATCTCGGCCCGAACGCGCCCGAAAGGCGTGGCGAACCACACGGACGTCGTTGATCGCCTTCAGGAAGACGGCGGCCAGCATGACGCCAGCGGCGCCTCGCAGCCACGCCGGATCGGCGCGGTAGAGCGCGAACGCGATGCCGGGCACGCCCGCCGACCAGAGCACAAGGACGGCCAACTGCAGACCTCGCGCCGGCATCCGGTACAGGGACGGCGGAAGCACCGCGTACCCGGACCCCGCGTAAGCGTGGAGCCACGCGAACAAGGGCAGCAGCCGAGCCTGCATGCCCACGGCCATCTGCGACAGGAATCCCAACAGGGCGAACACTCCGTAGACCGCGGCGACGTCCGTCGCCCAGGGCGCTGTCGGCGTCATCACGAGCGCGAGCCCGATCGCGGCGGCGGCGAACAGGAACACGAGCGCGGACAGGGCATGTCCCATGCCGTAGTCGGGACGCGGAAGCGCGGGCGGAGCCTTCCTCGGGTGCCGGCGCATCAAGTGCATCTGCCGGAAGAAGACGGCCAGTCCCGCGGCGGCCAGCACACCCCAGACCGGCGCCGATGCGCTGCCCCACGCCAGAGCGGCGGCCAACCCGAGCGCGCCGGCTTCCAGACAGGCCGCGCTGGCCCAGACCCACGACCCCGACGGCATGGCCGCGGGCAGGAACATGGGGAAAAGCCGGTAACCCGTGCCCACGACCATCATCGTCGCCCAGCCGAGCCCGGCCAGGTGGGCGTGCGCGTACACGCTGTCGAGGACGAACCCGGGAAGGACGTGAACGCCCATCTTCTCGAGCCCGACGAGGAACCCGAGGCTGCCCGCGATCATCACGTTCAGGAAGGCCAGACCGATGTGCGCCTTCACGGGCCCGGGAATCGGCGCCGTCCTGAGTGACCCGGCCGCTTGCGCGCCCACCCAGCCGATCCCCGCCAGCAGCGTTCCGGCCGACCAGAGCATCCCGCTGTAGGAATCGATCCAGAAATGCCCCGCCATCCCCACCGTGCCTAGGGCGAAGAACGCGAACGCGGCGTAGTCGGCCCGCCGGACCCGGACCTGCATTCGAAGGGCGATGGGGCCGATCATGTAGACGGCCCCGAGTATGGAGCCGGTGATCCACCCCAGCGTCACCAGGTGCACGACGGCCAGCGTCGCCGGTTGATAGAAGAAGCCGGCAAGCACTCCCGGCCGCCACATGAGCATCAGGAACGCCGCGGCCAGGCACGTCTGGCCGAAACCGAAGTAGAGCAGCGGGAGAACGCGGGGAGGCAGGCGATCGGGCGTGGGGTCCGGCCGCGGCAACGGTCAGTGCGTCATCGAGTAGACGATCCAGTTGATCCCGATCCGGAACGCGAAGTTGGCGAACCGGTTCGGGTAGCACGGAACGTCGGCCCATTCCCACGCGTCGCCCACGTCCGTGTTGAAGTTGATCACCATCATCGGACGGCGGTCGTCGTCGAAGATCGCCAGCGCGTAGGGCGTGTACCCGTCCGCCTGATGGGTCCGGTAGCCGCCGCAGCCGTTGTTGACGTTCGGAACCTGCAGGATCTGGTCGATGTCGAAGAACGCGTGGAAGAGCGGGTGGGACAGGGGAATCTCCTCGGGCTCCTTGTCCGGGAAGATCTTCTTCAACTCCCGGTAGAAATTCTGCCACTGGGAGGTGCCCCAGAAATCGTCGATGACCAGGAACCCGCCGCGCATCATGTACTCGCGCAATCGCTCGGCCTCTTCCGGGCTGAGCGTCATGCCGCGGCCGACTTCCAGCGCGTAGACGAACGGGTAGCTGAACAGGTTCGGGTCCATGATCCCGATCGCGATGTCCCGGTCCATGACGACGCGGACGTTCGACATCCGGTCGATCGCGAAGATGAACTGCTTGTCGGCCTTGGGCCAGTCCGTGGCCCAACTGTTCCGCCCCCAGCCGCGATAATTGACGAGTCCCTCGTTGTAGATCAGCCGCGCGAACACGAACTCGGATCCGTCGACGCCGCCGTAGCCGCCCAATTCCTGGGCCGGAAAGAGCTGGACCGCCAGCAGGGGCGCCGGCAGGAGGACCAGGACGATGATTCTCGCGACTCGTGTCATAGGGATCGCTCGACTCTCCCCTTCGGTTGCGATCATCCCCTGTCCTCGAGACAGATTCAAGCCGCATGAGGCGGCTTTCCGAAACTGATTGACATGTCGGAACCGGCGTCGGATCGTTACCGCATTCACAGGGAGGCGGAATAGCGATGCGAAGCAACATGGCCATGGTCCTTACATCGAGCGCCCTGTTCGCAGTCGCCGCGGCCGCTCGAGCGGGAACTCCCGCCCAGAACCCGGCCGACGCGGCGATGTGCGAAGCGCTGGGCTCTCTGGCGCTGCCCTACACCACGATCACCGCGGCCGAGCGCGTCGCCGCGGGCGGCTACCGGCCGCCGGCCGGCGACGCGGAAGCCTTCAGCGACCTGCCCGCGTTCTGCAGGGTGGCCGCAACCGTGCGGCCCACGCCCCAGTCCGACATCAAGATGGAAGTGTGGATGCCCGCCGCGGGCTGGATGGGTACGTTCGAAGGCAGGGGAAGCTCCGGGATGGGCGGGTCGATCCCGCGGAACGACATGGCCGCGTCGCTTCGAGCCGGATACGCGACGGCGGGAAGCGACACCGGCCACGAGGGCGACGCCCGATTCGCGCTGAATGAGCCGGAGAAGGTCATCGACTTCGGGTACCGGGCGGGCCACGAGGTGGCCGTCAAGGCCAAGGCCGTCATCGAGGCCTACTACGGGAACGGCCCCGACTTCTCCTTCATGAACGGCTGCGGCGGCAGCGCCGCGACGGCGCAGGCCGAAATGCAGCGTTTCCCGTCCGACTACGACGCGATCGCCATTACGGGGTTCTCCGACAAGACCCACCACGTCTTCTTTCAGATGTGGAACTGGGCCGCGACCCACGACGA
>JAJEDW010000145.1 GCA_022821265.1 Acidobacteriota bacterium | reverse complement strand
ATGTCGGTTCATTCTACCGTCCGGAACTCTGTTGCTCCAGCAAAATCCGTCCGCCGCTCATTCGGCCGGGACGGCGTCGGATTTCGTTCGCATCTGGAACGGGTCGCTGCGCACGATGCCCATCACGATTGACGAGAACCGGTTGCCGTTCCGCTCGGCCTCCCGGCCGATCGAACGCACGACCGGCATGTCGAAGTACTCCACGCCGCGGCCCAACGCGTAGGTCATCAGCTTCTCGATGAACATCCGCACGAACTGCGGCGAGTACTCCAGCAACGCCTCGCGCAGCTCGACCGGTCCCTGGATCGGCGTGCCGTCCCACAACTCCACGGCCGGATCGATGGGACTCCCCTCGTCGCCGCCCTCGTGCGTGCGCCACTGGGCGTCCGCCGTGAAGTTTTCCAACGCGAAACCGATCGGGTCCATGAGCCGGTGGCAGCCCGCGCATGGCGGGCTCGTCCGGTGCAGCGTCATCTGCTCCCGGAGCGACAGCGCGCGCCCGTCGCTTTCGGCGTCCGTGTCCTCCAGCGCCGGCACGTTGGGCGGCGGCTCCGGGGGCGGCGTGCCGAGGATGTTCTCCAGGACCCAGACGCCCCGCTTGACCGGCGACGTCCGGTAGTTCTGGACCCAGGTCGTCGACAGGAAGCTGCCGTGGCCCAGGATGCCGCGGCAGTAGTCCAGGTCGTCGCCCAGGGGCACGCGGCGGAACTGCGAGCCGTAGATGTTCGGGATGCCGTAGTGCGCGGCCAGCCGTTCGTTCAGGTGCGTGTAGTCGGCCGTCAGCATGTCCACGATGCTGCGGTCCTCGCGCATGATGCTCTCGAAGAGCAGCTCCGTCTCGCGCGCGAAACTCTCGCGCAACTCGTCGTCCCAGTCGGGAAACACGGTCTGCGCCGGGGCCGTCGTCGCCAGGTTCCGCAGGTACAACCACTGCTGGGCGAAGTTGTCGATCAGGCTGCGGGACTTCGGATCGTCGAGCATGCGGCGAACCTGCTGTTCCAACACGTCGGGATCGCTCAGACGTCCCTCGCTGGCCACCTCGACCAGCTCGTCGTCGGGAATCGTGCTCCACAGGAAGAACGAGAGCCGCGACGCCAGCTCCAGGTCCGTGACGCGGTAGGCCTCGCCCGGCGCCACGTCGTCCGGTTCCACCTCGGCGCGGACCAGGAACTGCGGGCTCGCCAGCAGCCGCCGCAGGGCGAACTCGATGCCGTCGTCGAAGGTCCCGTTGTCCCGGCCCTCGTTGTAGAACAGCATGAAGGCTTCCAGGTCGTCGTCCGTCGTGGGGCGCCGGAAAGCCTGCCGCGTCAGACTCGACAGGATTTCCCGTGCGCACGGCGCCTCCTCGGCGGCGACGGACGGACGGCAGGTGAATATCTTGCGGCGGCTGGCCGAGTCTTCCGGACGCGCGGCGTTGAAGGGGCCCTCGATGCGGATCGCGCCGATGACCGGGTAGTTGCTCAGCTCGCGGACCCGGCCGTTCTCCAGGGATTTCCTGTCGAAGTGCTGCGCCACGTCCAGGCTGGGGCGGTAGTTGGTCGCGATGAACGTGCCGCCGACGAGGCGCGAGCCGGCCCGGACCGGGAGCGTGACCTCGAGCTGGCCGTCGCCGGCCGAGTTCATGCCTCCGGCCGTGCCCATGCCCGTATACCTCCAGGTATGGAGTCGCTCGCCGTCGACGCTGAGCTCGAAGGTCTCGTTCGGGATGTAGGTGCCGACGCCGAGGTTCCGGATCGTGAACCTGTACTCGCCGTCGGCGGGGAAGACGTGCCGGACGGCCATGCCGCCGCGTGTCCCGAACGGCAGGCCCTCCAACTGGTGGTTCTGGGAGCTGTCGGTCCGCTTGATGAAGAGCGCGTCGGTCGGGGTCTCCCAGAAGCCGACCGCCATGCGGGCGATCTTGGTGGCCGCGGTCACGTATGTTTCCAGCAGCGTGGGCGAGATCGTCAGGGATCCGGCGATGTTGTCGAAGCCCCGGCTGGAATCGTCCGGAGGCAGGAACTGCGCCGGGTCGATCTCCATGTCCAGCAGATCGCGGATCGCGTTGGCGTACTCGGTCCGGTTGAGGCGGTGGAGCACCTTGGTTCCGGGATCCACGGGCGCGGTACGATCGATTTCGTCTTCCAGCCAGTCCCGGAGCGCGTTGTACTCGCCTGGAGGCGGACGCCGGGAGCCGGGCGGGGGCATCATGCCGGCGCGCATCTTGCGGACGACCCTTTCCCACAGCTCCGCGTCGCCGCCGACGGCGGTCATGTCGAGGTTTTCCAACGACAGGTTCGCCGTCCGAATCTGGTCGTTGTGACACCCGACGCAGTACTGGTCGACAACCGCCCCGTGCCCGGCCGCGACCGCCGCCGGATCCGGCGCCGCCTCCTGAGCGTGGACGCTTGCGGCCAGCGTCAGCGACGCCACCCCCACCAAGAGCGCGGCCAATGAATGGCTTCTCATCTAGGCTCTCCGATTCCGACCGACAGGGCGGGGCGCCGACTGGCGATGCGCCCTGATGTCGCCGCTTCAGGCATGGTCGAATTTCCCGGTAGTATGTTTTGTGCGTGATGGTGATTGCAAGCGGATTTTACCAGGAGTTTACAGGGGGGGCTACCGCGTCCGCGGCGCGTGGAAGTTGTTGCCAGCCGCGGGGCCGGAATGATAGAAAGACCGCGAGGGCGATGCCGCGCCGTGTGTACCGATCGGTGAGGCTTCGACACGAGGAGGCATGAACATGTCCACCCAAAGCCTTCCGGCCTTAGGTCTGATGGTGGCGCTTTCGACCCATGGTTTCGGTTTCCAGGCTTCCGACGTCGCCGACAGAGCGATGAGAGCGGATTGGGATGCGGTGCGCGTCCTGATCGATGGGAACGCCGACGTCGACGCGCCCCAGATCGACGGCTCCACTGCGCTTCACTGGGCGGTTCAATGGGATAACGCCCCCATCGTCGAGGCGCTCATCCGTGCCGGCGCCGACGTGTCGACGGCGAACCGGACCGGCGCGACGCCGATGCGCCTGGCCGCGATCAACGGGAACCCGGCCATCGTCGAAACGCTGCTCGCGGCCGGCGTCGACGCCAACGAGCCGTTGACCGAGCATGGCGATACGGCGCTGATGATGGCGGCCCGCACGGGAGACGCCGAGACCGTTCGCATGCTGCTGGATGCCGGCGCCGACGTCGACCGGCGCGAGACCTGGGCCGGAACCACGGCCCTGACGTGGGCGATCTCCGAGCAGCACCCCGGGATCGTCGACATGCTCGTCGACGCCGGCGCCGACGTCGACGTCCGTTCCAAGGTGGTCGGCGTCGCCAACAGCCGCGGCGTGGAAGGGACGGTCCCCGCGGACGCCGAGCCCGACGCGGAACCGGTCGGTTACGCCAACGGCGGGTTCACGCCCCTGGCGTTCGCGGCGCGGGAGGGTCAGCTCGCGGCGGCCCGCCGGTTGCTGGAGGCCGGCGCCGACATCGAGGCGTACGCGGCGGACGGAAAGACCCCGCTGTCGTTGGCCATATACAACGGCCACTTCGAGCTGGCGTCGTACCTCGTCGCCAACGGCGCGGAGGTCAACACGGCCGACGCCGAGGGGTTCACGCCGCTGTTCTGGGCCGTGGACCGCCGCAACATGGAATGGAGCCCCGGTTTTCCGTGGGTGGAGACGACCGATCCGTTTCCGTTGATCCGGGAGCTGCTCGAGGCCGGCGCGGACCCCAACGCCTTCATCAACAACACGCCGCGGTCGCGGCGGAACTTCGGCGGTTCGCCCCGGACGCTGTTCGCGACCGCGTTGATGCGGGCCGCGTACTCGGGCGACCCGGCGTTGGTCCAGCTGCTGCTGGATTACGGCGCGGATCCGTTCACGCGCAACACCGACAACGAGACCGCCCTGCTGGCCGCCTCCGGATACGCGTGGATCGACGGGTACAGCACGGGCCGCACCACCGCGGAACGGCTCGAGACGATCCGGCTGCTGGTCGAGCTGGGAGCGGACGTGAACTGGGCCTGTGACCATGGGATCACGCCGTTGATGATGGCGGCCAACTTCGGCCAGGTCGAGCTGATCCAGTACCTGGTGGACCAGGGCGCCGACTTGTCCGCGCACGACCTGGGCAAGAAGAACGACGGGGCGTTCGGCGGGAGCATCGAGCCGCTGATGCCCATCGACTACGCCATCGGGGTCGGCAGCTTCCGGCCGAACAACGCGGTCCTGCACATGGAGGAGGCCACCGCGCTGATGACCCGGATGATGCAGGAACGGGGCATCGTCCACACCACGTCGGAATGCACGCTGCGGGCGTTCTCCTGCGGCAGCGTGGACCCGCAGGGCTCGACGCCCGCCGAGATCGCCATCACGCGTTCGATCCAGGTGGGCAACCAGGTCGAGGGCATCACCGGGGGCCTGGAAGTGGCGACGGAGGAGGACGAAGCTCCGGAACCCGAGTAGCGGGCCCCGGCCCCGCCGCGGCGCCCATGACCGAGAGGTTCCGATCGCGCGGGCGGTTCCTGCCGGCCGCCGTGTTTCTGGCCGCCGCACCGCTTGGGGCGGCCGTTTCTCCGCCGCAGGGCGTCCGATCCGCGCCGGTCACCGTCATCACCACGCCGATCCAGGTCGACGGCCGGCTGGACGAAGACCCATGGCGCCTCGCGCCGACGATCGGCGAACTCGTCCAGCGGGAACCCGACAACGGGGAACCTCCGACCGAGAGGACCGACGTCCGGCTGCTCCGGGACTCGGAGTACCTGTACATCGGGGTCGTGTGCTACGACGCGGACCCGGACGGCATCGTCGCGAACCAGATGGCGCGCGACGCCGGCCTCGGCTCCGAGGACCGCATCGAAATCGTTCTGGACACGTACCGGGATCAACAGAACGCGTTCTACTTCGCGACGAACCCGGCGGGCGCCCTGGTGGACGGCCTGTTGTTCGCCAACGGTCAATCCAACATGAACTGGGACACGGTCTGGGAGGTCCGGACGCGGCGGACCGACCAGGGATGGTCCGCCGAGTTCGCGATTCCGTTCAAGAGCCTGAGCTTCCCGGCGGGCCGGTCCGCCTGGGGATTCAACGTCGCCCGCGTGATCCAGCGGAAGGTCGAAGAGGCGCGCTGGTCGGGCGCGCGGCTGGAAACGCAGTTCGCGCAGGTGTCGGAGGCCGGCGAGATCACCAATCTCGCCGGCATCACCCAGGGCATCGGAGTCGACGTCCGGCCGTTCGTCGCCGGACGGTGGATCGATGTCCGGGAACCGGCGGCGAGCGCATGGACGGGACGGCCGGGTCTCGACCTCTTCTACAATCCCACGCCCAACCTGAAGATCTCGGCCACGGCCAACACCGACTTCGGCGAGACCGAGGTCGACGCGCGCCAGATCAACCTGTCGCGATTCTCCCTGTTCTTTCCCGAGAAGCGCGCGTTCTTCCTGGAAGACGCCGGCGTGTTCGCCTTTTCCAATACGGCCGTCAGCGCTCCGGCGTTCCTGGCCCCGACGCGCTTCGAGGTCATCCCGTTCTTCAGCCGCCGGATCGGGTTGCTCGAGGGCCGGGAAGTGCCCGTCGACGTCGGCCTGAAGCTGACCGGAAAAGTCGGCGATACCGACTTCGGCGTCCTCAACGTGCGAACGGGCGCGGCGCCGGGGGTCGGGGAGAACGATGCCGTCGTCGCGCGCGTCAAGCACAACCTGTTCGAGCAGTCCTACGTCGGCGTCATCGCCACGAGCGGGAATCCGGCCGGGCCCCTGTCGAGCGAGACCGTTGGCGGGGACCTGCGTCTGGCGACTTCGCGGTTTCTGGACGGCTCGAAGAACCTGGTCCTGAACGCCTATGCGCTCAAGAGCCGGAACGAGGGCGTTTCCGGCAACGATGCGTCCTGGGGCGTTTCCGTCGAATACCCGAACGACCTCGTCGAGTTGGAGTTCACCTGGCGCGAGGTCCAGGAAGACTTCGAGCCGGCGCTCGGTTTCGTGGGGCGCCGGAACCTGCGCCTGTTGCGCGTGGGCGGCCGTTACAACCCGCGTCCCGCGCGCTTTCTCGACATCCAGCAGATGTTCATGGGCATGTTCTACAACCGGTTCACGCGCCTCGACACGGGAGAGGTCGAAAGCTGGAACCTGCACATCCCGGCGCCGATCGACTGGCATTTCCGGTCCGGAGACGCCATTCACGCCGTCATGTGGCCCACCATCCACTACGAGCGCCTGTTCGAGCCCTTCCGGATCGCGCCCGGCGTCACGCTGCCCCCCGGGGAATACCGGTTCACGCGGTGGCGCAACCGGGTGGCGACGGCCGCCAGACGCCGGCTCCAGGTGTCGTTGGGGTGGACGCTGGGCGCATACTGGTCGGGCCGCGCCGACGAGATCGCCACCAATGTCACCTACAGGATCCCGCCATGGTTCTCCGTCAGCTTCGACACGAACCAGACGTTCGCCCGGCTCCGGGAAGGGAACTTCGCCGCGCGAATCCTGACCTGGCAGGTGAACTATACGGCCTCGCCGTTCCTGTCCTTCTCCAACCTGATCCAGTACGACAACCGTTCACGCAACCTGGGGTGGCAGAGCCGCGTACGTTGGATCGCGCGGCCCGGAGACGACTTCTTCTTCGTTTTCAGCCAGGGGTGGATCCAGGATCCCGAGGCCGGGAGCCGGTTCGTGCCGGACGAGCGGAAACTGTCGGCCAAGCTGCAGTACACCGTGCGATTCTGAACTTCGAGACCGGCCGACCGGTCGCGTCCGTTCAGAACTGGAACCGGAGGCCGGCCTCGATTTCCCGCGGCGCCTGCGCGCTCGTGATCTTCCCGAAGTTGGGCGAGGTCATGACGCCGGACGGCGCGTTGTAGTTGGGCCGGTTGAACGCGTTGGTCATGTTCGCGAACACGTTGACGTTGGCCGGCGTTCCGCCGTTGCCGGTGTCTCCCAGAAAGAACGCCTTGGAGATGTTGAAGTCGAACCGGAGCATTCCGGGGCCGAACTCGCTGTTCCGCTCCACGCCCGGAGGCCGGTCGTTCGCCTCGCCGTCCATGTTGTCGTCCATGCCGGTCGTGAGCCCGTAACGCCGCTTGCCGTTCGCCGCCATGACGCCGGTGAAGAAGACGCCGGAGGGAAGCTCCGCGTTCAGCGTCAGCCCGACCTGGTGGGTGGGGAATGTCAGGTGCGCCCAGTCGACGCGGAGGTTGTAGTTGTCGGTCGGCAGCACTCGGGGCCCGTAACCGAAGTTCTCCCCGCCGCCCCCGCCGCCGGCGGCGCCGGCGAACCCCGTCCCGTCCCCGCTCTCGACGGCGCGGGCGCGGATCAGGATGTTGGTCGGGACCGCGTCGGCCTGGACGTAGGTCCACGCGTAGTCGGCGGTCACGTTGAAGATGCTGAACCTCTGGCGGTAGTTGAGCTGGAACGTGTGACGCGTTTCCAGGCCCGTCGACTCGAGGTTGATGACGTTGCCCTGATCCGGAATCGGGCGGACGCATGTCGCCGCGCTCTGCCCCGGGCGGCACGACGCCGGATGGGGCGAGGTGATGTCCAGTGGGGCGTTCACGTTGCGGAAGCGCAACCGGTGGATCACGCGGTTGCGGTCGTATTGGGCCCGAACGAAGACGTTGTTGCTGAACGACCGCTCGATGGAGGCCATGACGATGAAGCTGTAGGGCGCGGCCAGGTCCGAGTCCAGGAGCCGCCGCGACGGGCGCAGCTCGGTCACGGCGCCGCTTGCCGCGAACGGGTCCGGGTAGGACGGTTCCCGGATGAATATCTCGCTCTGGCGGCTCCCGTCCAACCGTTCCTGCGCCTCGATGAGCGCCAGCGGTATCCGTTCGTGAAAGATCCCGGCGCCGGCGCGGACCACGCTGGCCTGGTCCACGGCCCAGGCGACGCCGAGCCTCGGCGCCAGGTTGTTCCGGTCGTCGATATTGGTCTGGAACTCGTAGCGCGCACCCGCCAGCAGCGTCAGTTGCGGCGTGAGCCGCCAGTCGTTCTGGAAGAACGCCGCGACCTCCCACTGGTCGGTTTCGATCAGCGGATCGCCCCGGGTGACGCGGTACGTCAGCGGCGCCCCCGCCTGAAACGCCTCCAGGCTGGAGAACTGGAACGTGCCCAGGTAGTTGTCCTCGAAGAACGATCGCCGCGTCCGGTAGGCGCCCTCGACGCCGGTCTTGATCGTCAGCAGGGAACCCAGGCGCGTATACAGGTTGCTGAAGCCGTAGTCCCGGGTGGTGTTCTCGGCCCGGTTCTGGGCGCCGCCGCCCGAAAAGGCGTCCAGCACGTTGACCCGAACCGATTCGGTCAGCGGCTCGGTCGCGTCCCGGGCGCCGGCGTAGTCGAACCGGGTCTCGTAGATGCTCTGGGCCGACAGCGTGGAGAACTGCGTGACGGCGATCTCCTGGTTGCGTCGCGTCGAGTCGGACGCGCGTTCCGGCAGGCGGAAACCGCCGATCCCCTGGTTCTCGCGTTTCTGGGTCGAATAACCCAGCGCCACCGAGAGCGCGTGCCGGTCCGACGCCTGGTAGGTGTTCCCGACCCGCACCCAGTGGTCGATGGTGGGGCGGGTCACACCGAGCGCGAACTCGCCGTCGGGAAGCGTCGCGCGGACGGCGTCCACGTTCTCGGCGCGGATGTACCCGTACTCGAAGTCGGTGGTCAACCGCCGCGGGATCACGGGGCCGCTCAGGTTGAAGGTTCCGCGGCGCTCCTGATAGGGCGGCTTGTTCCGCGCGAATCGCCGGCCGGCGTTCAGGGACTCGTCCTTCATCAGGAACTCGGCCCGGCCGTGAAACTCGCCGGCGCCGCCGCGCTGGATGACCTCGGCCGTCTGCCGGTCGCTGCCCCTCCGGCCGCGGTAGGCGTCGTCTTCGGCCGTGAACACGTTGTTGTTGATCCGCACGTACTGCGTCTGACTCGACGCGGACGCCGTTCCGGATGCGCCCTCCCCCAGTACGGTGGAGGCGCCGCTGTCCCGGAAGGCGTTCCAGGCGGCGGATTGCTCCGGCGTCAGGAAGTCCTCGATGCGGAGCAGGAACTCGCCCTGCATCCATTCGATCGCGGAACGCAGGCGGTCGGCCTGCTGACCCTCGGTCGGCCCGGCCGTGAAATCGAGGAGACCGCCGAACAGCTCCTCCGACGCCAACCGGCGGTCTTCCATCATCAGGACGATGCCGTCGTCCTGCTCGGCGGAGAACGGCAGCCCGGCCTCGACCAGGACGCGGCCCACCTCGTCGCGGAGCCGTTCCATGGGGTTCTCGGTCGTCAGGGAGTCCTGTCCCCGGGCGGCGGGGACGCTGCCCAGGATCAGGACCAGGGCCAGGGCTTTCAACGTGTTCTCCACGATGCGCGGGCGCCGTGGACGGCTAGTTGCTGGGCGGCGTCGTGCCGAAGAAGGGTTGGCCGAAGTCGTCGGTCAGATCCAGCAGGTACTTGTTGTTCTCCTGGCAGATGTACTCCTGCAGCTCGCCGCCCGGCACGAATTCGATTTCCCACGACGTCGTCCACGGGCGCGTGTAGGCGCCCGGGTCGTCGAACGTCGCCTCGTACCGCAGCGTGAGCAGGTCTTCGCGCGTGATCCGCTCGACGGTGCGCAACTGGTCCGTGTGGGGGTGTCCGGCGAAGTCGATCCACGTCTTTTCGTTGAATCCGACCGTCTCGATGACGAGCGTGTCGCCTTCCCAGCGGCCGACCGAATGGCCGAAATACGTGGGGTTCAGCGCGTCCCCTTCCGGGTGCGGACGCCCGTCCATGAAGATCTCGCGCCAGACGTGGGCGCCGCCCTCGAAGATCACGATGATCCGGTTGGGCTCCTCCTGCTGGATGAACTGCGCCGGATAGGGCGTGGCGAACGCGCGCGGGCCGCCCGGCGGGAGGCAGAAGCCCTCGGGATCGTACTTGACGTTGTTCGACTGGTGGTAGTCGTACAGCGCCCGGGCCCAGGGCTGGAACGGAATCTCGATCTCCTCGCCGTCCGACCGCGGGATCGCCATGTTCCGGATATAGGGCAGGTCCCAGAACCCGTCCCCTCCGAGGTTCACCGTCCCGTCGGTCAACCGCGGAGCCGTCGGCGCGGCGCCGGCGTCCTGCGCGGCCGCGGCGGCCGGCGACAACAGCGCGAGCAACAGGAGCCGCGAAGCCCATGCCGCCCGCTTCCATTCGGAAACGCGCGCGTTCTGGATCATGGATGCCTCCTCGCCTGCGATCCCGCGTCGGCGGACTCGCCCGCACCGCAAGATACGTTACCACCGATTCGGGCGTCCGCACATGTCTACGTCGCGGCCCCCGGCGGACCGCGGGGTTCACTGCACGCCGATCCGCTCCAGCCGCTCCAGGGCTTCGCGCGCCGGCTGGAACTCCGGTTCCAGCTCGAGGGCCCGCTCGAAGTGGCCGGCGGCTTCGGCATATTCTCCCCGCACCGCCAACGCGTTGCCCAGATTGAAGTGGAATCGGGCCGAGTCCGGCTGGAGCGCGGCGGCGCGTTCGAAGTGCGGGATCGCCGCGTCGACGCGCCCCCTCGAGTACAGCGAGATGCCGAGGTTCGCATGGGCCGCGGCGAAGTCCGGGTTGAGCGTCAAGGCGCGTTCGTAGGCCGTCTCGGCGTCGGCGAAACGGGCCAGCCGGTCGAGCGCGTTGGCCTGATTGTAGTGAATGACCTCGTTGAGCGGATCCAGCGCCGCGGCGCGCGCGAACCGGGTCACGGCCTCGTCCAGGCGGCCCGCGGCGGCGAGAGCGAACCCCAGCGCGCTGAAAGTCGCCGCGTCCGCGTCGCCGAGGCGAATCGCCGCTTCCAGGTGCGGAATCGCGTCGGCGAACCGGCCGGCCTCGCCGTAGCCGCGGCCGAGAAGCGCCCGGGCCCCGGCGGAGTCGGCGTCCTCGGCGACGCGCGCCTCGGCCATCTCGATCGTCTCCAGCAGTTCGCGTTCGCGGAACAGCGCGATCACACGCGCCCCGTCCTCGGACGATGGGGGCAGCACCTGCAACATCAGCGTCGCCATCTCGTCGGCGGAATCCGTGCCCCAACGCACCCGGAGGGGCGGACTGTTGGGATTGGCCGGGTTGCCGGCCGAGTTGTCGTAGGTGTACCGCATCGTCAACCGCGTGCCGCCGGGCAGCGGGATCGGCGCGGCGTAGCGATAGTCCCGCTGCCAGCGAAAGTCCCATCGCGGGATGTGCAACAGAGTCCGGACGGCGCCGTCGGGCGGCGCGGCGGTGATGCGCATTTCCTTCCCGAGATGATGCGCGTGGGGAAACACGCTCAGCAGGTCGACCGGTACCGGGAGTTCGTAGGTCTCGACGACGACGTAGTCGGCCTCGCCGGGCGGGATGTCGATCGACTTGGACTCCATCGTCAGCCGGAGAGGAGTTCTCGCCGCCGGCGTCTCGCTGAGGAACAGACCGATGGTCGGACCGACGGGTACGGGCCGGTCCGACGGCGGCAGGTGGACCTCGACGACGAGGTCGGCGCCGCGCTCCAGGCGCCAGGGCATGCCCGCGGGCGAGACGATGGGTCCGCGTCCCGGGGCCCACCCCAGGAATTGCCCTTCGGGGTCCTGGATGTCCCCGTCCCACGACATGGCGTCGAAGCCCGCGCGGCCGTCCCGGCCGTCCCGGCGGCGCGAGCCCGACGTGCGGTCCAGCCGGATGACGGAATGGTGGATAGGCGCGCCCTCGGTTCGGAACTCGACGGCCCGCACGAAGACGTCGGATTCCAGCCCGGTGGGAATGACCAGGTGACGGAAGGTGTCCGCGGTCCCGGGTTCGAGCGCGTAGGGCGGATCCGCGGTGAGGACCAAGTCGGGTTCGCCCAGCTCCCAGCCGTCGGGGAACGACGGCGGATCGGACCGATCGGCGGCGTCGCCCTCCGCCATCCCGTCGCGGACCCAACGGTCGATCGTGTCGATCTCCGCCTCCGTCAGACGCCGCTCGCCCAGTATCTCGAAGTCCCCGGGTTCGGCCAGCCAGCGCGGCATGGAGCGCCTGCGGGTGGCCTCGGCGATCGCCGGGCCGTGATCGAAGGCGTCCCCGTAGGTCAGCAGCGGGAACGGCGCGGCCTGGCCCGGCCGGTGACACGACGCGCAGTGATCGAACAGAATGGGCGCGACGTCCCGGTTGTACGTCACCGCCGGCGTTTCGGGCACGGCTTGCGCGGGCGCGGCGGATGAGCCGTACGCGCCGCCGCCGGCCGCGATCAGGAGCGGCAGCCATCGAAACGCTCGGATGATCCCAGGTCTCACGGCGTGGCCCTCGCGCCCGAGTATAGATTCGCACGGAATGGCGCGTCGAGACGTTTGAGGGCGGGTGGCCGAAACCGCGCCTTCGCGTGTCGTTCGGGTGTATGGTACTGGCCATCGGGCGTGGATCATCGGAGGTGTGGCAATGCGTGGGTCACGGGCGGCCGGGATGGCGGTGTTCGCGTTTCTGGTCTGGGGCTGGCCGCGGGCGTGGAGCCAGCAGGGCGAGGTGGTCGGCCGCGTCAACCTGGTGTCCGGCGGGGATCCGGGCGTCGTCGTGGTTCAGATCGAGGATCTCCGGGGAAGCCCGTTGGCGTCGGTCTTCACCGACGAGAAGGGACTTTTCCGCATCACGGGATTGGGCCGATTGAGCGACAACCTGTTTCTGGTGATCGAGCACGACGGTTTCCTGCCGGTTCGGGAGGCGATCGATCTGGGTTTGCGCCAGAGCGCCAACATGATGATCTTCCTGCAGCCGGAAACGGGTCCCGGCGCCGGGGAGCGCGCGGGCGTGGTCGACGTACGGGAACTCGCGGCCGACATCCCGGACGACGCCGTGGAGGCGTACGAACGCGCGCTCGAGGCTTCTCGCGACGGCCGGTCCGAGGCCGCGATCGAGCATCTGAACGCGGCCCTGGAGCGGGCGCCGGACTACTACGACGCCAGGATCAAGCTGGGCGCGGAGCAACTGTCGCTCGACCGGTTTCGAGAGGCGGAGGCCGCGTTCGCGCAAGCTTTCGATCTCCGCCCCGAAGGAGAGTTGGCGCCGTTGAACCTGGGCGTGCTGCACTACCGGGAAGGAGACCTGTCGGCCGCGGACGGCGACCTGGAACAAGCCGCGGCGTCGTTCCAGCGAGCGATCGACTTCCTTCAGGCGGTGATCCGGTTGAACGCGCTCTCCGGCGACGCGCACTTCTACCTGGGCGCCACGCTGTACAAGTCCGGGATCTACGATGCGGCCGAAGAGTTGCTGCGCCGCGCCCTGGACCTGGCCGACGGTCACGCGCAGGCGCGATTGACGCTCGTGAACCTGTACGCGCGGCAGTCGCGTTATGCGGAGGCGCTGGAACAGGCCGAGGCGTTTCTCGAGGAAAACCCCGATTCACCGCAACGCACCGCGATCGAAAGAGCGCGCTCGCAGATCGAAGCCGCGTTGGGTCGGTAGGCGGACTCCCTCGGTGAGGGAGTCCGCCGCGACCGCCCGCCGCCGGACGGCCAGAAAGATCAGAAGTCGATCCGGGCGTTGATCGTGAACGTCCGGTTCCCGCTGGCGGACGTGATGGCGCCGAATCCCG
>JAJEDW010000249.1 GCA_022821265.1 Acidobacteriota bacterium | reverse complement strand
TCCCCGCCGACGGCGAGTACCGTTTCACCGTTCCCGACCTGGACGTGGGCCTCTACACGCGGACGGTCGAGACGCGCCACACGCTGATCATCCTGGTCGACGGGCGGGAAGTCTTCCGCGGGCAGCTGGGCGGCCTGGAAGACCTGAGCATCGTCGACCGCGGCGGGGCGCCGGGCCGGGCCGAGATCATGGAGCGGTTCGCGAACATTCCGGTCCAGGTCCAGGCCGGGATGCGCGACGTGGTCGTGACGTTCATCGAACGGTCCCGGGCCGAGTCGGACGAATTCGTGGGAGGCGCGCGCGGCGAATCGTTCGGCCGCGGCACGCGCGCCCCGCGCCTGCTGGACGGCGTTCAGGTCGTCGGCCCGTTCGACTCGCCCGGCGTGTCGTTGACGCCGAGCCGCGAACGCATTTTCGTGTGCGAGCCGCAACCGGACGAGGAGCGCCCCTGCGCGCGGCGCATCGCGGAGAATCTGGCCCGCCGCGCGTTTCGGCGTCCCGTCACGGACGCGGAAGTCGACTCGCTCATGCCGTATTTCGACGCCGGAAGCCGGGGGCCCGGCGGCTTCGACGCGGGTGTGGAGCAGTTGGTGGCCGCCGTGCTGGTCAGCCCGGAGTTCCTGTACCGGGCGATTCGAACGCCTGAACGCGCCGGCGATCCGGCCGGCGATCCGGCCGGCGATCCGGACGTGTTCCCGCTCAGCGACCTGGAATTGGCGTCGCGCCTGTCGTTCTTCCTCTGGGGACAAGGTCCCGACGACGCGTTGCTGGAGCGAGCGGGGGCGTTCGATCTCGGCCGGCCGGACGTTCTCGAGGTCGAGGCGCGGCGGATGTTGGCCGATCGGCGCGCCGTGCATCTCGTGCGCAACTTCGCGCTCAAGTGGCTGAACCTGGACAACCTCGACGAAGTCGATCCCGATCCCGAACTGTTCCCGGAGTTCAGCGAACCGTTGCGCCGGGACATGGCCGTCGAGATCGAATCGTTCGTGGCGAGCGTGCTTCTCGAGGATCGGAACGTGACGGATCTGCTCACGGCCGATCACACGTTCGTGAACGAGCGGCTCGCGCGGCACTACGGGATGAGCACGGTCCTGGGCCCGCAGTTCCGCCGGGTCGTCATGGACGATGCGGCGCGCTGGGGCCTTCTCGGGAAGGGCGCGGCGTTGATGCGGACCTCCTACGGCGATCGCACCTCGCCCGTGCTGCGCGGCGCGTGGGTGATGGAAAAGCTGATGGGGACGCCGCCGACGCCGCCACCGCCCGACGTCGAGACCGACTTGTCCAGCCCCGAGGGCGCGGAACCCACGACGTTGCGCGCGCGTCTGGAGAGCCATCGCGCGAATCCCGGCTGCAACCAGTGTCACGGCGTGATCGACCCGATCGGCCTGGCGCTGGAGAACTTCGACGCCATTGGCCGCTGGCGCGATGTCGAACCGGATAGCCGGGAACGCATCGACGCCGCCACCGTGCTGCCGAACGGACGGGCCGTGGACGGTCCGGCCGAATTGCGGCGGGCGTTGCTGGAGGGTACGGATCTGTTCGTCCGCTCGCTGACCGAGAAGCTGATGATGTTCGCGACCGGCCGCGAGCTGGAGTACTTCGACATGCCGCAAGCGCGCGGCGTGGTCCGGGACGCCGCGGCGGAGGACTACCGGTTGTCGGCGATCGTCGCCGGCATCGTGAAGACCGATGCCTTCCGGATGCAGGCGCGGCCCGAGGCCGTCGCGCGCAACGATTGACACGGAGAATCACTCATGTTCCTGACCAGAAAGCACCTGTCCCGCCGCATGCTGCTCCGGGGCGCCGGCGCCGCGGTGGCCCTGCCGCTCCTGGACGCGATGATCCCGGCCGCGACGGCCCTGTCGCAGACGGCGGCGGCGCCGCGGATGCGCATGGGTTTCTTCTACATTCCCCACGGCGCGATCATGGGGAATACGTCGCACGGCGAGGCCATGGACCGGTGGACGCCGAGCGGCTCGGGACAGGATTTTACGCTCAGCCCCATCATGGCGTCGCTGGAGCCGTACAAGCACTACGTCACCTCGTTCGGCCACCTGGAGAATCGGGCGATGGTGGGCGGCGTTCACAGCCTGGCGCCCGCGACCTGGCTGAGCGGCACGCGGCCCGACGACAACGCGGCGGGTGCGGCCATGTCCGCCACCCTCGACCAGGTGGTGGCCGGGCGCATCGGCCAGGACACGACGCTGCCTTCGCTGGAGTTGGCGTCCGAAACGACGAGCCAGGTAGCCGCCTGCGGCGGTTCCGGGTGCTATTACAGTTCCACGCTCTCGTTCCGCGACGCCCATTCTCCCTTGCCCATGGAGTACAACCCGCGGAAGGTCTTCATCCAGCTCTTCGGCGAGGGGGACACGCCCGAGGAACGCGAGGCGATCTCGAACCAGACCGTCAGCCTTCTGGACCGCATCACCGACCGCACGCGCGCGTTGCAACGCGAGCTCGACCCGGGCGACCGCGTCGTCCTGGACAACTACCTGGACACGGTGCGGGAAATCGAGCGGCGGGTCGAGATGGCGTCGGCGCGCGACCTGTCGGGCATCGATCTGCCCGAGGCGCCGATCGGAGAGCTGGACGCGTTCGACGAGCAGGTGCCCCTGCTGTTCGACCTGATCGCGCTGGCCTACCAGGCCGACCTGACGCGCGTGGTTTCGTACATGATGGTGTCGGAGGGCACCAACCGCACCTACAACCACATCGGCGTCTCGGATTCTTTTCATCCCGTGTCGCACCATGCGAACGATCTCGGCAGACTGGAGAAGCTGGTCCGGATCCAGACGTGGCACATGGAACGATTCGCCGATTTCCTGGGCAAGATGGCGGCGATTCGCGACGGCGACGGGACGCTGCTGGACCATGCGATCTTCATGTACGGTTCGAACATGTCCAACAGCGACCGCCACAACGGATACCCGTTGCCGAACATCCTGGTCGGCGGCGCGGCCGGCGCCATGGCGGGCGGACGGCACATCGACCTGCCCGAGCGGACGCCGATCGCGAACCTGCACCTGAGCATCCTCGGGAAGCTGGGCGTGGAGCGGGAGAGTTTCGGAGACAGCACCGGCACGATCGCCGAGTTTTGATGATCGATCGACGACAGCTTCTGTTGGCCGCCCTGGGCGGCGCGGCCGCGGGTCTGGTTCGCCCCCGCCGGAGCGCGGCCCGGCAGGCGGACGTCCTCGGTCTGAACGACCGGCTCTCGCTCGCATCGGCCGGGACGAACGTCCTCGCGCTGTCCACGCCGGAGGGACTGATTTTGGTGGACAGCGGCGATGCGAATCACGTCGGGTCCCTGATGGAATCGCTGGAAGGGCTGCCGGGCGCAGTGCGCACGGTCTTCAACACGCACTGGCACCTGGAGAACACCGGTGCGAACCGGGCCCTCGCCGAAACCGGCGCGAGGATCGTGGCGCACGAGAACACGCGGCTCTGGATGGCGACGCCCCACTGGGCGCCGGCCGAGGACCGTTACCGGGAGCCGCGGCACGCGTCGGCGCATCCGACGGAGACGTTCTACATCGACGGCTCGATCGACGCCGGCGTCGAACGCATCGACTACGGCTACCTCATCGAAGCCCACACGAGCGCAGACATCTATGTCTTCTTCCGGGACTCGAACGTCCTGGCCGTCGGCGACGTCGCGTCTCCGGCGCGCGACCCGGAGCTCGACTACTTCACCGGCGCATGGCTCGGGGGACGCGTCGACGCGATGAGCCGGCTGCTGGAGCTTGGCGGTCCGGAGACGCGCTTCGTCCCGGGGTACGGTCCGGTGATGAGCCGCGCCGAGCTCGAGGCCGAGCGCGACATGATGGCGACGATTTACGATCGCGCCGTGGACCGGGTGCGCCAGGGAGACAGCGTCGACGACATGCTCGAGGCGGGCGTGATGGAGGGGCTGGTTCGGACTTGGAACGACCCTCGCAAGTTTCTGTACGACGTCCACAAGGGCTTGTGGGCGCATCACAACAAGTTGGCGCCGAATGTCGTATAGGGTTTTCTTCACAGTCGCATGGATCGCGGCGTCGGCGGGCGCCGCCACCGGTTACGCGCAGGCCGACGCCGTTCTGGCCGGATTGATCCAGTCCGGGGACCGCGGCGCCGCGCTGGATGCGGTCGCCGCCGGCGCCGACGTGAACCGGGCGCAGCCCGACGGGACGACACCGCTGCACTGGGCCGCCTACCGCGTGGATCGGGAGCTGGTGGCGGCGCTGCTCGACGGCGGCGCCCGCGCCGACGTCGTCAACGACTATGGCGCCAGCCCCTTGGCCGAGGCCGTCAAGGTGGCCCAACGTGACATCGTCGAGATGTTGCTTCGGGCCGGCGCCGATGCGAATGCCGCCAACCAGGACCAGCAGACGCCGCTGATGCTGGCGGCGCGCACGGGCAGCGTCGAGGTCGTCGAGCTCCTGGTCCGCCACGGGGCCGATGTCAACAGGCGCGAGCGGTTCCGCGACCAGTCGGCCGTGATGTGGGCCGCGGCCCAGGGTCATTCCGGCGTCGTCGACTTCCTGATCGGACAGGGGGCGGACCTGGACGTGCGCGCCCGGGCCAACGACTGGCCGAACCAGATGACGAACGAGCCGCGCGTGCAATACCGCCCGACCGGCGGCCTGACCCCCCTGCTCTACGCGGCGCGCGCCGGGTGCCTCGGCTGCGTCCGGGCGATGATCGACGCGGGGGTGGACATGGACCGCCCCAACCCGGACGGGATGACGCCCATGATCATGGCCCTGGACAACGGCCATCACGATGTCGCGCGGTTGCTGCTCGAGCGGGGCGCGAACCCCCATACGTGGGACTGGTGGGGGCGGACCCCGTTGTACGTGGCCGTCACCACGCGCGGCGGGCCCGACAGCCATCCCGGCCCGCGTCCGCCGGAGTCTCTGGAACTCATTCGTGCGCTGTTGGATGCGGGCGTCAATCCGAACACGCAACTCGCGTTCAAGGAGCCCAGCCGCGGCGGCAACAGCAACCGATTCAAGGACGACCTGCTGACCACGGGCGCCACTCCGCTGCTGCGGGCCGCACAGACCTTCGACAACGACGTGGTCCTCGCCTTGCTGGAACACGGGGCCCTCGTGGACCTACCCACGGCATCCGGCGTCACGCCCTTCATGGCGGCCGCCGGCATCGGCACTCGGACCGGGCTCAGCGTCCTGGGCCCCGGACCGCCCGACAACGTCGTCGAGCTTTCGCTCGAGACCCTGGGCATCCTGCTCGAGGCGGGCGCCGATATCAACGCCCGGATCGCGGACACGACGAGCCTCACGGCGCGCATCGCGCGCGGCAACACGCTGAGGGGCCGGCAGGGGCAGACCACGATTTTCTTCGCCGCGCAGGTGGGACGGCTGCCCGTCGTCGAGTACCTGCTCGAGAACGGCGCCCGCGTGGACGTGGTCGACGAGATGGGGCGGACGCCCGTCGACGCGGCCCGCGGCGACGGCGGCGGGCGGGACGAAACGGGTTCCGAGGCGATCGTCGCTCTGCTGGAGAGCGTGCTTCGGGACGACGGCTGAGCCGGCGGCGGGCGTCAGTCGGCCGGCTCGATCCGCAGGACCATTCCCGAGTTCGGCGTCCGATCCGCGTCCTGGCGCGTCACCAGGTAGATCGACCCGTCCGGTCCCTGCTGGATGTCGCGCACCTGCTGCCGCAACGGCGTCAGCATCGTTTCGCGTTCGCTCGGGCCGATCCGGATACCCGGGCCTCCGAGCCGCACGCTCTGGATCATCATGCCGCTCATTCCGGTGACGAAGAGGCGCCCGGTCCATTCCGGAAAACGGTCGCCCGTGTAAAAGAGCATCCCCGAGATCCCGATCGACGGCACCCAGAAGTACCGCGGCGGCTCCATGTCCTCGCGCCACGGCTGCTCGCTGATGGTCTCGCCGCTGTAAGTGCGTCCGTAGGACACCTCGGGCCACCCGTAGTTGGCGCCCGCGCGGATGACATTGACCTCGTCCCCGCCCATCGGGCCGTGCTCGCTCGCCCAGATCTCGCCGGTGTCGGGATGGCGCGCCATCCCCTGCGGGTTGCGGTGCCCGTAGGAATAGATCTCGGGTTTCGCACCGGGCCGGTCGAGGAAGGGGTTGTCGTCGGGAACGCGCCCGTCGTCGTGGAGCCGCACGATCGTTCCGTTGTGGTTGGACAGGTCCTGGGCCAGCGGCTCGGTGTTCGGACCGCGGTCGCCCACCGACACGTAGAGCATGCCCGCGTCGTCGAACGCCACGCGGGAGCCGAAGTTGAGGCCGGCCTCCTGCCAGGCGTCGGCGACGAACACGTCCTCGGCGTCGACGAGCCGCGCGCCGTCGAGGCGCGCGCGCATGACGGCCGTTGTCCCACCGCGCTCGCCGGTTTTCGAATACGTCAGGTAGACCCAGCCGTTGGACTCGTAGTCCGGATGCAGCGCGACGTGCATCAGTCCGCCGTGGTTCCGGTCCTGGACCTCGGGCGCCCCCGCGATCGGCGTCGCTTGGAGGATCCCGCCGCGGATCGACCTCAGGCGTCCGGGCCGTTCGGTGACCAGGATGCCGCCGTCGGGCAGGATCGCCATGCTCCACGGGCTGTCCAGGCCCTCCGCGACGGTCACGATTCGAACCCTGTGGCTGCCGGTGTCCAGTTCCACACCCTGTCCCCGGATGGCCGAAGGACCGACCAGGGTCGGCCCGACGCACAGGGAAGCCGCCAGGGCCGGCCGCAAGAGGCGCGATGCGATGTGTTGCATGACGGAAGCGATACCAGAGCCCGCCGGGGCCGTCAACCCAATTGGGCGACGCCGTTCGGAAACGACGCTAATGTCGAATAGCCATGAACCGTCGCCATCATTCCCGGTCCTCACCGGCGAATGACAACGGGCTATGCTTCCAACGGGTCTTCGACGGAGGTTCGACCCCGTGGTCCTTTCCGAAATGCCGTGCGAAGGCTTCGGACGGCTTCGGGCGCCTCTCGGTCTTCGTGCGTTTCTCGTGGATCAGGCGGCGCACGAACTCCTCCATCGATACTCCAACCTGCCGCGCCTCGCGCGTCAGCCAGGACTTGTCCTTGGGGTCGATATCGCGGATGGTGATGCCCGAACTCATGTCAGCGCCACCGGTCAGCCGGCCGCCGGGTCGGGAATGGCGGTTCGCTACCCAATTATGCAATCAGCAGAAGCAAATCGAAAGTCTGTTCCCTCCGGCCCGGTCCTGGGCTCGGGCGTCGTCGACTCATGGCAGCAGGAGCAGCAGCAGCGACAGCGACACCACCGACACGCCGGTCGATGCGACCACCGACGCCGCCATCGTCGGCGCCAGGACCTCCGAGTCCGAAGCGAAGAGATAGGCGTTGATTCCCATCGGCATCGCCGCCATCGCCACGGTGACGGCGGACCATACGGGGTCGAGCGCGAAGACGTGGAACGCCAGGGCGTAGACGACGAGCGGGTGGAGCAGGTTCTTCAGGCCGATCAGC
>JAJEDW010000159.1 GCA_022821265.1 Acidobacteriota bacterium | reverse complement strand
CGATGGACCGACTCCGGCGCCGGAGGGGAGACGTTCGATATGAGCGCCAACGACGAACTGTACGGCTTCGTGAAGGAAGCGATGGCGCGGGGTACGCCGACGGACGAGATTCGCGGCGCCCTCGTCGACGCCGGGTGGGACGAGTTGCGCGTCCAGCAGGCCTTGGCCGCCTACAGCAAGGGCGCCTTCGGCCTTCCCGTGCCCCGGCCCCGGCCCTCCGAAGCGCGCGAAGCTTTCATCTACCTCGTGCTGTTCGTCACCATGTACGTGAGCGCCTTCAACCTCGGAAACCTGGCGTTCCAGTTCATCAACCGCGGTTTTCCCGTTCCGGGCCAGACGGATGCCCCCATCGCCGAAGCGATTCGCGTCTCGGCGGCCATCCTGATCGTCGCCTTGCCGGTCTTCCTGTTCCTGACCCACGCCACGAGGCGCGCCATCCGGCGCGATGCGTCCCGCCGCGCGTCCGGCATGCGGCGATGGCTGACCGCCCTGACCCTCGCCGCGTCCGCCTTCGCCGTTCTCGGCGTGTTCAGCACGATCGTGTACAACTTTCTCGGCGACGCCCTGACGGCGCGATTCGTCCTGAAGGCGGTGGCGGCCGGACTGATCGCCGCGGCCGTCTTCGGCCATTACCTGCGGGACGTCCGCGAGGACGCCGCGGCCTGAGCGCCGAAGCCGGGAGAACGGAAAGCGGACGCCTTACGGATCGTTATAGAATGTCGAATCGATTGGAGGCGCCATGCTCAGATTCGTATCGTTGGTGTTACTGCTCCCGGTCGTCGGAATGGCGGCGGAGGGGGCGCATCATTCCATCGCCGCGGAGTTCGACGCGGAGAACCCGATCACGCTCGTCGGGACGATTCGCGAAGTCGTGTGGATGAGCCCCCACATCAGCGTCTTCGTTGACGTACCCCGGGACGACGGCGAGGTGCAGACGTACGAAGTGCAGGGCGGCCCACCGAACCGGCTCTACCGAAACGGCTCCCGGGCCACGGATCTGATGCCCGGCGATCCGGTCGTCGTCGAAGGCGCCCGCGCCCGGAACCCGGACAGCCTGCGCGTCGGCGAAGGCGAGTTTCACACACCGGACGGCACTCCGGTCTGGGCGGACTGATGCGGCCGTTCTTCAGCGTGTTCGCCGTCGCCGCCGTTTTCCTCGGCGGCTCCCTCGCCACGGCCCAGGAGGCCGGCGACGCCATACCGCGATTGCCCAACGGCAAGCCGAGCATGGCCGGATTCTGGGGACAGGTCCGCCGCGCCGACGTGACCGACGCCCGAATTCCCGGATACGTCGAAGAACTGCCGCTCAGCGAATGGGGGCTCGAGCAATGGGAAAACTACGACCGGACCGATCCGGAGCAGGGCGACTACGCGGGAAGTTGCATGCCTTTCGGCGTCTCCCGAACCGTTTTCGGACCGCAGCCGCTCGCCATCATCCAGGATGACGACCATCTGGTCTTCCTGGCCGAACAGAATTCGTGGTTTCACATGGTTCCCACCGACGGACGCGGCTACGATCCCGAACTGCCGCCGTCGTGGTGGGGCGATTACGTCGGCCGTTGGGACGGCGACACGCTGATCATCGAGACGCGCAACCTGAACGGCTATGCGAAGGTCGACACGATCGGACACCCCATCAGCAGCCTGGCAACGATCATCCAGACCTTCGAGCGCGTCGACGCCGAGACCATCGAGCACACCTACACGCTCGACGACCCCGGCGCATACACCGAACCCTGGACCGTGCGCAACACGTGGAGGCACCACCCTCCGGGTTTCCGGATGATGGAATACTCCTGCATGGAGAACAACCTGACCGGGCTGACGGGGGGCACGCTCATTCCTTGGAAGCGGCCCACCGAGACCCGGCCCCCGGATTAGCCGCACGCGACGGCAACGGAGGAGGCCCGATGCGCATTCTTGCGCCGCTCGTCATCGCCGTTTCGGCGCTGCCCGCCGCCGCGGGCGCCGCGCCGTTGCAGATCACCGAGAACCCCCTGCCCGAACCCGTGGAGTTGCGCGGCTTGCGCGCGGAAGTCCGACAGCTCGCGCGGTTGCCCGAGACCCAGGGCCGGCTGCCCGAGGACCAGGACGCGGCCGGTTTCGCGCGGGTCAGCTTCGTGCGCGACGCCCCGGACGGCCGGCGTTTCGTCAACGACTCGCGCGGGTTCCTGTACCTCCTGGACGCGGACAACCAGTTGACGCTCTACCTGGACTTCGCTGAAGCCTTGCCATTCACGGCCTACAACCGGGTCGAAAGCGGGTTCATCGGCTTCGACTTCCACCCGGAATTCGCCGAGAACGGACTGTTTTATACGGTCCACTGTGAATACGCCGCCGACAACCCCGCGCGCCCCGACTTCATACCGCCCGGGTTCGCTCCCGACGACGTCGTCTACTACAACGTCATCACCGAGTGGCGCGCCGCCTCGCCCGAATCCGCCGCCTTCGAGGGCGCTCGGCGCGAGCTGCTCCGCGTCGGACAGGTCGTCGACAGCCTGACCCATCCCTTCGGCTACGTCGGCTTCAATCCGACCGCGGCGCCCGGCGACGCCGATTACGGGTTGCTCTATACCAGCGGCAGCGACATCGGATTCAGCAACGGGGCCGGTCCGAATTCGCGAAGGCCCGAGCAGTTGCAGCGGCTGGACAGCGTGGTCGGCGCGATTCTTCGCATCGATCCGCGCAGCCCGTCCGAGTCCGGAGGCCAGAAGGGACTCGGGGACTACACGATCCCTTCAGACAACCGTTTCGCGTCGGACGGCGATCCCGACACCCTGGGCGAGATCTACGCGCACGGTTTCCGCAACGCGCACCGGCTGTCGTGGGACGCCGAGGACGGCACGCTGTTCGCCACCGACATCGGAATGAACCACATCGAGGAGGTCAACATCGTCCGCAACGGCGAGAACTACGGCTGGATGCAGCGCGAGGGGCACTTCGACAACGGCATCAACTTCCCCGGCGGCGAGCTGGACCAACTCTATCCGCTGCCCCCGGATGTGCTGACGGGCGAGACCGAGGACGGGTTCACGTATCCGGTCGCGATCTACGATCACGACGAAGGCCGCGCCATCACGGGCGGGTTCGCCTACCGCGGAGCGATCGAGGCCCTGCGCGGCAAGTTCGTTTTCGGCGACGTCCGCATGGGACGCGTCTTCGCCGCCGACCTGGCCGCGATGAAGGCGGCCGACGACGGGGTTCCCACGACGGTGGCGCCCATCGAGGAAGTCCAGCTCTTCGTGCGGGAGGCGGACGGCCGGGAGCGGGACGTCACGTTCATGGAGCTGGTGGAGGCAACCAACGGCGCCCCGGTCGAGCGGACCGACCTGCACATCAGCCGGAGCCGCGACGGCGAGCTGTTCCTGACTTCGAGGCAGGACGGAACGGTCCGCATGCTCGTTCCGTAGACGCCGTCGTCAGAAGCGGGCGACGGTAGAGTGTCCGGACGTCGTCGCGGGCTTCAGCGCGATGACGACTTCATGCATCGCTTCCGGGATCTTTCAGACGACGGTTGTGAGTGTCTCGGATTTCACCGAAGACACGGTCGGCGGAAATCGCCCGGCCGGGATCGGCCTGCATAGCGGCCGCGACAGGCAGGACTTCCTCGCGCAACCAGCGCTCGACGGCCGCGTCGCGTTCTTGCAGGGCGCGCAAGCCGGCGCGGATCACCTCGCTACTCGTGGCATAAGCGCCGGAGGCAACGAGGCTGTCGATATATCGGGCTTGTTCACCGGGCAAACTGAACGTTCGCTTGTGCGAAGCCGCCATCGCGAGACCTCCGAGTGGAATGTATGCCCAGAATAGTATGATATTTTCATACCGCATTCCAACGCGGACTCACGGCGACGGGCCGAAGGAATACCGCTTGGGCTTCGACGCCAAGCCGAAGCTGCCGATCATCGACGAACTCGGATACTTGCCGTTGGCGGCGCATGCCGCTCATCCGTCTCCTTCACGCTCGTCTCGCGCCGCAACGAGCGTGGCAGCACGCCGATAGGCGCAGGAGCGCCCAGAGAGCGAAACCCGAACCTGAACGCGTGATCACGAGGTTGCAGTCAATTGGGTCTTGAGTCACTGGCCGGGACGAGTACCCCGATGGAAAGCAACCCGCGGTTCGAGATCCACCATGGGCTTGCGAACCCTGATCACGGCATGGCCAAGGCGCGTTTCGAAACCGATTCCGCACCTCCGTTCTTGCGGTCGGTGCAACGTATAGGATTCGCGGAATTGCAAGTGTACGCGGGCGAACTTGGCCGACCACGAGCCGGTCTTCTACATGGACATAGGAAAGGCGTTCCTGACGGCCCATGGCGCACTGACCGAGGAAGTCACGCCGGATGGGCTGCGCCCGGCGGCGGCGGGATACCGGATCCGGGCGGACGCGATTCTGACGACCGTGCAGGATCTCATGCAGTCGTGGACGCAGACCGAGGCCCAGGGCACGCCAACTCGGCCGGCGATGCCGGGCGGCGTATCGTCCGAAGACCGCCTCAGTCGTACCGCAGCGCGTCGTGCGGATCTAGCCCGCATTTCTCACCGAGTCTACTGAAGCGGGCCGGCGGGCCTGGATCGAGCGGATGGCAGCCGGGCGGCCGCCATGGGGCGGCTGAATCGACGGTTGACGGCCGCGATATCACGTCGTCGGAAGCGCAGCGGGGG
>JAJEDW010000271.1 GCA_022821265.1 Acidobacteriota bacterium | reverse complement strand
CCCCCGCTGCGCTTCCGACGACGTGATATCGCGGCCGTCAACCGTCGATTCAGCCGCCCCATGGCGGCCGCCCGGCTGCCATCCGCTCGATCCAGGCCCGCCGGCCCGCTTCAGTAGACTCGGTGAGAAATGCGGGCTAGGAGAGGAGTATCCGTGACCGGGAGGCAAAACGTCAGCGCGAAGCCGCCGAGCGACACCTGTCCGGGCGCCACCGTCAGCCCGTCCAGCACCGTGTACATGTCGTCGGTTTCCGCGGCCTCCCCGGCGGAGAGAATGGCCGGCGGCAGCGTGTTGAAGGTGAGGATCCCGCTGTCGCCCAGCTCGAAATGCAGTCCGATGACGGCGACGGGCTGGTCGCACGACATCGTCGCCGATCCGCTTTCGAACGTTGCCGGGATCGTCAACAAGTCACTGAGCAACTGCGCGTTGTTCGTATTCGGCATTACTTGGAGATCCATGACCTCCGCCAGGACCGCCTGTTGGGGGTCTTCCAGGACGACGTCGCAGTACGCGGGGACGCCGTGATCGTTCGCGATCGCGAACCCGACCGTTCCCGCCGGCGTCAATACCGGAAGCTGGAACTCGGTGCCGGACGGTGAACTGAACGTCGTGGCCATGCCCACGGGCCGGTCCTGGCCCCCGAACCATGCGAACACGATTTGCGCGGTGACGTCGGTGGTGCAATCGAGCGTGGCGTAGCCGCCCACGGTCGACGGCCCGTTTCGTGTTCGCCACACCCGGTAGCCGCGCGGGGCCTGGAGTTGGAACGTGGCCGTGGAACCCGCCACGGTCACGCCGCCGGCGTCCTCGAACCGGTCCAGCATCAGTTGGCCGTTGACTTCGAGTTCACAGTCGCTGGCCTCATCGGAGACGTTCGTCACGATCAGCGTGGATTGCCAGCCGGCCCCGTCGGCGATATGGGGCAGGAGGTGAGATCGTCCCGCCGTCGGGTCGGACTGGGCCAGGGCCGGCAGCGCCGGCGCGGTCATCAGCAGGAGTGTAGGAAGTATTGGAGTTCGTTTCATGGCGTGTGGTTCCCTCGGCAATGTTGGTGATTATGGATGTCGATTACGGGTCTTTCGTTCGATGACGTATCTTGGATCTTCGCTCGCGGGCACGGCTCACGCCGTCTCGATGGGCAGCTCCTCGCGGTTGCCCCACTCGCCCCACGAGCCCAGGTAGTTTCGCACGCGAGGATATCCTAGCAGCCGGAGCGCCGTGTACGTGTTCGCCGACCGGTAGCCGCCCTGGCAGTAGGGGATGACCTCCGCCTCGTGCGTCACGCCCAGGGCCTCGTACTGGGCCAGGAGCTCGGCGGCCGGCTTGAAGCGGCCGTCCGCGTCGAGGTTGTTCTTCCACTCCAGGTGGACGGCGCCCGGGATGCGGCCGCCGCGGGCCGAGCGCACCAGCGCGCCCGTGTGCTCGGCCTCCGAGCGGGTGTCGACGATGACGGCGTCGTCACGGCCCAGGCGCGACAGCACGTCGTCGGCCGTGGCCAGGCGCTTGTTGACGCGGCGGGCCCGGAAGGCGCCGCGGCGCGGGACTTCGGCGCGGTGGGTGACGTCGCCGCCGGCGCGCTCCCAGGCGCCGAAGCCGCCGTCGAGCATCCGGACCGAGGCGTGTCCGAAGAACTCCAGGAACCAGAACAGCCGGGCCGCGCGCTCGCCGCTGATGGCGTCGTACACCACGACGCGGCTGTCGGGGTCGACGCCCTTGGCCGCGATCAGGTGCTCGACGATCCACAGGAACGCGGCCAGGGGGCGGGGGCGCGTGTCGACGAGGCTGACGCCGAAGATGTCCAGGCCGCGCGCGCCCGGGATGTGGCCGTTGGCGTACAGTTCGGGCTGGCGCAGGTCCAGCAGGACCAGGTCCGGGTCGTCCAGGCGGCCGGCCAGCTCGCCGGCGCCGATCAGCAGGTGCGGGTTCGCGTATTCCATGGCGGTGGAAGGTGTCCGGGACTTCAAGTTGTAACGGCGCGCGGGCGGTCGGACACGATGCGGCCTAGTGCTTGGCGGATTGACGTTCGACGTAGTCGAGGGCCGCTCTGGCGAGCAACCCGGACCGTGTTTCGCCTTCCCGCGCCGCGGCCTCGTCCACGATTGCCAGAACACGTGCGGGCACCGTTATGTTGATCCGTTTCGTCTTGCCCGACAGCCTCGTGACGTCGACGTGGACGAGCGCCCATATTCCGCCTTTGAATTCGTCGCTGGACTGGTGCGTTTCCAACGATTCCGCTGAAGGAACGGGCTCCCCGTCCGTGAGGAGCCCTTCCAGGTGGCAGGCGATGGCCTCGTGCGCGGACTCGACGGCCTCCTCGAGTGTCTCGCCCGCCGAGAAGCAGCCCGGCAGGTCCGGTACGGTCACGCCGTAAACGCTGTCGGCGTCCTTGTGGATCACGACGGGGTATCGCACGTCAGCGGTTCTCCCATTCCCAGTCGGCTTGCCGGTAGATATTGCGTAGCGTGCCGATCGGGATTTCCTTGCTCGGGTGCCTCACGGTGACCCGCCCGGGCTTTTTGGGGTGGATGTACTGGTGGTGGCTTCCGCGCACGTTCCTGAGCACCCAACCATCCCGCTTCAATCCCGCTTCAATCGCCGAACGACTTCCGCGCGTCTCATTATACGCATCGTACACACGCGGAATCGCCTGGCCTCGTCGTCGCTGGAACGCGGCGCGTTGTTGCCTGACGCCGTGCG
>JAJEDW010000154.1 GCA_022821265.1 Acidobacteriota bacterium | reverse complement strand
CCCCCGCTGCGCTTCCGACGACGTGATATCGCGGCCGTCAACCGTCGATTCAGCCGCCCCATGGCGGCCGCCCGGCTGCCATCCGCTCGATCCAGGCCCGCCGGCCCGCTTCAGTAGACTCGGTGAGAAATGCGGGCTAGGGGGATCTCTCGGCGCTTGGCGCCCAGGCTCTTGCGCAGAAGGGTCCAGAACGACGTGGCGTCGATGAGTTGAACCTGGCCGCGCCGCTCGGGCCGCTTGCGGTTCGTGAGCACCCAGACGTAGGTGGCGATTCCCGTGTTGTAGAAGAGCTGTTCGGGCAGCGCGATCAACGCTTCCAGAAGGTCGTTCTCGAGGATCCACCGGCGGATCTCGCTTTCGCCGCTGCCGGCGTCGCCCGTGAACAGCGGCGAGCCGTTCATGATGATCGCCACGCGCGAGCCGCCCTGGGCCGGGTCGTTCATGTGCGCCAGCATGTGGAGCAGGAACAGGAGCTGGCCGTCGCTGATCCGCGGCAGGCCGGGCGCGAAGCGGCCGCCCGCGCCCCGCGCGTGCTCGTCCTCGACGTCCGCCTGGTCGCGCTTCCAGTCCTTGCCGTACGGTGGGTTGGCGATCATGTAGTCGAACGCGGCGCCCTTGTGCCGGTCGTTCGAGAGCGTGCTCCCGAAGACGACGTTCTCCGCGTCGCGCCCGTCGATGGACTTCATGAACAGGTCGGACTTGCAGACGGCGAAGGTCTCCGGGTTCACCTCCTGGCCGAACAGGTGGATGTCGGCGTCGCCGTTCACCGCGTCGGCGACGTATTCGCCGTCGCGCTGCTCTCCGAAGTTGATGTACTCCTTGGCGATGGTGAGCATGCCGCCGGACCCGCAGCAGGGGTCGTAGACGCTCAGCACGCGCCCCTTCGTGCGCAGCCGTTCCTCGTCGCCGGCCAGCAGCAGGTCGACCATCAGGTGGACGACGTCGCGCGGCGTGAAGTGCTCGCCGGGGTTCTCGTTCAGCGCCTCGTTGAACTTCCGGATGAGCTCCTCGAAAATCGTGCCCATCACGGGATTGTCGAGCGCATGCGGGTGCAGGTCGACCTTCGGATCGCCGAACCGCTGCACGACCTGGAAGAGCAGACCCGCCTCGTCGAGCTTCGATATGGTGTTGTCGAAGTCGAACTTCTCGAGAACTTCGCGCATGTTGGGGCTGAATCCGGCGATGTAGTTGCGCAGGTTCTGCGCGATGTGGGGGGCGTCGGCGAGCAGCCGCTCGAAGTCGTAGCGCGATGTGTTGTAGAACGCGTACCCGGACGCGCGGCGAAGCTGCGGATCGAGGTTCTCGATCCGGCCCTTGAACTTCGCCTGGACCTTCAGGACCTTCGACTTGGTGGGCGCCAGCACGCAGTCCAGCCGCCGCAGAACGGTGAAGGGCAGGATCACGTCCTGGTACTTGCCGCGCTTGAACGTGTCGCGGATCAGGTCCGCGACGCCCCATATGAAGCTGACGATCTGCGTGTGGTTCATGGTTGCGGGTTCCGGTTCTCTTCTCCGAGTCGCCCCGAGCGTAACTCAGCGATGGCGCGTTTCCAATGCCGACGTCTGGCTGTAGTCCTCGGGGGAACTCACGCGCTCGGCAGACGCCGCGGAAGCGGCGCTCGCATGTCACGCCGCCCGTCAGCTACGCGGGGCTCCGGCCCGCGGCGCGAGACCGCCCGGCGCGTGGTTCCGCCGCCGCCGACATCGTCTCGGCGACGCGGCCGGAGGGCGCCGGGCGGAGCCGCCATCCGGGCACGGCCGTCACCTCCGGCGCTACCTGGAAGGCGCTCGCCGTCGTGCAGGCGATGAAACCCGCCGTGACCGCGCTTCCGTAGAGCGCGCGCAGCCGCCGGATGCCTGCGGCGTCCCCGGCATCCGGACGCTCCTTCCACTTGCACTCCACCGGCACGAGCCGCTGATCGTTTTCGAGCAACAGGTCCACCTCGCGGCCGGTCCGATCCTGCCAGAACCAGAGCTGCAGGGGCGGCGCGTGCCAGTCGCGATAGCGGATCCACTGGCCCACCACGTGGTTCTCCCAGAAGGCGCCGATGGCCGGCGAATTCAGCAGTGCGCCCGCGGACTGGAATCCGGCCAGGTAGGCGGCCAGTCCGGTGTCGGCGAAGTAGAGCTTGGGGCTCTTGACGAGGCGCTTTCCGAGGGAACGATGATACGGTTCCAGCAGCGCAATCTGCCCGGAGGTCACGAGCACGCTGATCCACTCGCGGGCCGTGGTGGCCGAGACGCCGACGTCGCGTCCGAGTTCCGACATGTTCAGGAGCTGTCCGGTGCGCGCGGCCGAGGCCCGCAGGAAACGTTCGAAATCGCGCAACCGCGACACGTTGAGCAGGTTGCGGACATCGCGCTCCAGGTACGTCGCCACATAGCCTTGATACCATCGGTCGCGCGTCGGCGCGGCGTTGTCGGGCGCCCAGAGGCCGGGGTAGCTGCCGCGCCAGAGGAACTCCGTCGGCGCATGCGCGGCCGCCAGTTCCGGCGCCGACAGCCACTCGTCCGCCGACAGACCCAGCAGCGGCACCACGGCCGCGCGGCCCGCAAGGCTCTCCGAGACCGACTGCATCAGCGGGAACGTCTGCGAGCCGGTGAGAAGGTATTGTCCCGGCTTCCGGCGCCGGTCCACCCGCGCCTTGATGTGGCGGAGCAGTCCGGGCGCGTACTGGATTTCGTCGAGTATGACCGGCGGACGATGCGTGTCGAGGAACTCCTCCGGGCGAGTCTCCGCGGTTTCGGCGTTCTGGCCCGCGTCGAGCGCCACGAAGCGGTGCGCCGGGAAAGACCGTTCCAGCAGGGAGGTCTTGCCTACCTGCCGGGGGCCGGTCAGCACCACAATCGGAAACGAGTCCGCCAAGCGCCGCAACTCCGGCTCCAGTGCGCGCGGGAACCACATGTCAGGGCAATTTTAAGGTAGCGGCGCGATATTGTCACGATAGAAGCGGCAGGTCGCACACTCGGTCGACTGGCCGCTCAGTGCGGCTGCGACCGACCTTGCCATCGTGGGGGTCGCGGCGTTCCGTGTCGATCCGGGCGTCGGGCACGTGGGGTTTCACCTCTCGCTCGAAGGGGATCTCGCGGCGCTTGGCGGATGACGGGTGTTCGAGTCCTGCATCATCGGGTCGCCCGGTGAACATCTCGCGAAGCCCCGCGGTCATCGGCTATTCTTGTGCGGACCCACGGCAGTTTCGGACTACTCGGCGAGGTTCTCTCGAAGTCGCGCTTCTCGAGTGAACTCCGACGGAGTGTGTATCGGACGTTTCGATCGCGCCTGTAACGGACACCGCGGTCCTGTCGGGAGCCGGACGTCGACGCTGTCCGCCGTCCGAGGGTGTCGGTGACACGTGGCCGTCGGGTCCCGACGCCGCAAAGACGGATGCAACATCTAATGCGACGTTCTCACCGCGATTGCCTCTCGCTGGACCTGGAGGTCAGCACGAGGGACGGCCGCATCCGTGCGTTTGCCGGCTTGCGCGCGGACACCGGCGAGCGTGTCGTTTTCGGCGGGAGCGGCCTGTCGGGGGCGTTGGACCGTCTGGATGCTCTGGCCAACGGGGCCTCCACGGTCCTGGGCCACAACGTGGTCGACTTCGACCTTCCGCACCTGACGGCCGTCCGGCCCGGCTTGCGGCTGCTCCGATTGCCCGTCATCGACACCTTGCGTCTGAGTCCCCTGGCGTTTCCCGCCAATCCGTATCACATCCTCGTGAAGCACTACCAGGACGGCCGGCTCCTGGGCAGTCGGCGGAACGACCCGGAGCTCGACGCCCGCCTGGCGTTGGACGTCTTCGGTGATCAACGGAGCGCATTGAGGAACGCCGCGCCGGATCTGTCGGCAGCCTGGCACTGGCTCTGCACCCCGGACCCCGACGGCCGGGACCGCGCCCTCGACGACCTGTTCCGTGAGTTGAGGAACGCCCGCCGGCCCTCCGCCGAAGAGGCCATGTCGGCGATCCGCTCGAGGCTGGAGCGTGCGGCCTGCGTCAATCAAGGACGCCGGATCGCCGCGGGGGCCGCGGGCTCCGGCTGGGCGCTGGCCTACGCGCTGGCGTGGCTGTCGGTGGCCGGCGGCAATTCGGTGATGCCGCCATGGGTGCGTCACCAGTTCCCGGAGGCGGGGCGGATCGTGCGCCGGCTGCGGGACACCGCCTGCCGTGACCCCGGTTGCGGCTGGTGCCGGGAACGGCACGATGCGGGCGCCGAGCTCCGGCGCTGGTTCGGGTTTCCGGGTTTCCGTCCGGAGCCGGCCGGAGGTGACGGGCGCCCGATGCAACAGTCCATTGTCGAGGCGGCCATGGCCGGCGAGCACGTGCTGGCGATACTGCCCACGGGCGCGGGCAAGTCCCTCTGTTACCAGTTGCCGGCTCTTTCGCGTTACGACAAGACGGGCGCGTTGACCGTGGTGATCTCGCCGCTGGTGGCGCTGATGGCCGACCAGGTGGCGGGCCTGGAGGCGCGCGGGATCGGCTCGTGCGTCACGGTCAACGGGATGCTGTCGATGCCGGAGCGGGCCGACGCCCTGGACCGCGTGCGGCTGGGTGACGCCGGCATTCTCATCATCTCTCCCGAGCAGCTTCGCGGGCGGTCCGTGCGCCGGGTGCTCGATCAACGCGAGATCGGCGGTTGGGTGCTGGACGAGGCGCACTGCCTGTCGCGTTGGGGCCACGACTTCCGGCCCGACTACCGGTACGTGGGGCGGTACATCCGGGAGTCCGCCCGCGACGGCCCGGTTCCGCCGGTGCTGTGCCTGACCGCGACCGCGAAGCCGGACGTCACCGAGGATATCGTTCGCCACTTTCGGGACAGGGTCGGCATCGGCCTCCGGGTCTTCGACGGCGGGGCCGAGCGATCGAATCTGATGTTCGAGGTGATCCCGGCGGCCGGCAGCGAGAAGTTCACGGCCATCTACGACGTCCTGATGTCCCACCTGCCGCCGGACCGGCCGGGCGGCGCCATCGTGTATTGCGCGACGCGCCGCCAGACCGAGGACGTCGCGGAGTTCCTGCGGGGGCGGCGCATCGCCGCGGACCATTTCCACGCGGGCGTGCCGCCGGAAACCCGGAAGAACGTCCAGCAGCGCTTCATCGGCGGCGAGCTGCGTGCGATCGCCGCGACCAACGCCTTCGGCATGGGCATCGACAAACCGGACGTCCGCCTGGTGATACATGCCGACGTGCCCGGTTCGCTCGAGAACTACATTCAGGAGGCGGGACGTGCGGGACGGGACCGCGCGTCGGCGCGCTGCGTCCTCCTCTACGCGGCGGAGGACGTGGAACGCCAGTTCGGCATGTCGGCCCGCTCGCGCCTGACCCGGGCGGAGATCCACGGCATCCTCCGGGCGTTACGCGGTCTGGATCGCAAGAAGCGCCTCGGGGGCGAGGTCGTGGCCACCGCCGGCGAGATCCTGGGCGAGGACGAGGACCACGCGTTCCGGCGCGACTCGGTGACCGACGACACGCGCGTGCGAACGGCCGTCGCGTGGTTGGAAGAGGCGGAGTTGCTGATGCGGGAAGAGAACGCCGTCGAGGTGTTCCCGTCGTCGCTTCGCGTCGGTTCCTTCGAGGAAGCGCGCGCAAGGCTGGGGCGGGCGTCCGTCACGGACACCTACCGCGGGCAGTTGCTGCGAATCGCCCGGACCTTGATCGAGGCCCGGGCCGACGAGGGCGTCACGACCGACGAGCTGATGGGCGCGTCCGGGCTGGACGCCGACGGCGTACGCGGCGCCTTGTACGACCTGGAGCGTCTGGGCGTCGCCACGAACGACACGGTGCTGACCGCTTTCGTGCACGCGGGCATCGAGCGGTCCTCCGCGAAGCGCCTGGAGCGGGCGGTGGAACTGGAGACCGCTCTGATCGCTCACATGCGGGAAGCGGCGCCGGACATGGGTGCGGAAGACACGTCGGTCCTGCACTTGCGCACGGCCTCCCAGGTGCTGCGGGACGCGGGCCTGGCCGACCCGCTGCCGGAACGGCTCTGGCGCATCCTGCGCAGCATCGCCCATGACGGCCGCGGAGAGGACGGCGCCGCCGGGAGCATGGCGGTGCGAAAGCCGGATCGGGAGTCGGTGCAGGTGAGGCTTCATCGCGAGTGGCCGGCGCTGGAGGAGACCGCGCGCCTCCGGCGGCAGGCGGCGGGGCGTCTGCTCGAGCACCTGCTTGCCCGCCTGCCGTCCGAGAGCCGCGGCACGGACCTGCTGGTCGAGACCACGTTGGGCAAGCTGACGGGGGCGATCGAGTCTGACCTGTTCCTGAAGGCCCGGATCCGGTTTCCCGCGAAGCTGCTGGGCCATGCGCTGCTGTGGCTGCACGATCAGGAAGTCATCCGGCTCAACCGGGGGCTCGCGGTGTTCCGCCCGGCGATGACCATCCGGCTCTTGCGGGGCGAGCGGCGCGGTTTCGCGAAGGCCGATTTCGAGCCCCTGGCGCTTCATTACAAGGGACAGGTGCTCCAGATCCACGTGATGATGGAGTTCGCCTCGCGCGGTCTGCGGACCATGAGCGAGGCGCTGCGGCTGGCGATGGACTACTTCATGCTGAAGGAGCAGGACTTCCTCAGCCGCTGGCTGCCGGGCCGGGATCGGGAGATCGGGCGGGAGACGACGCCCGAATCATGGCGGCGCATCGTCGAGAGCCTGAAGAATCCCGTCCAGCAACGCATCGTCGCCGACGACCGGGAGCAGACGAACGTGCTGGTGCTTGCCGGTCCGGGTTCGGGCAAGACGCGTGTCCTGGTGCACCGCATCGCGTACCTGGTCCGGGCGCGGCGCGAGAACCCTCGGGGTATTCTGGCTCTGGCCTACAACCGGCACGCGGCCGCCGACATCCGCCGCCGGCTCGACGGCCTCATCGGCCGCGAAGCGCGCGGAGTCACCGTGCTCACCTGCCACGCCCTGGCCATGCGGTTGGCGGGCGCCAGTTTCACGGGCCGGTCGGAACGCCCCGATGACGACGACTTTCGCGACATCGTTCGCCGGGCCGTGGGGCTCTTGCGCGGAGAGGGACTGCCGGCCGAGGAGGCGGACGAACGGAGAGAGCGGTTGCTGGCCGGGTTCCGCTGGATTCTCGTGGACGAGTACCAGGACATCGACGCGGAGCAGTACGCGCTGATATCGGCCCTGGCGGGGCGTACGCTCGACGACGAGGCCGGCAAGCTGACCCTGTTCGCTGTTGGAGACGACGATCAGAACATCTACGCGTTCAACGGGACGTCGGTGGCGTTCATCCGGGGCTTCGAGAGGGATTACGGCCCGAAGCCGGTCTACCTGACCGCGAACTACCGTTCCACCGGCCACATCGTCGCCGCGGCCAACGCGGTCATCGGGCCGGCGCGCGATCGACTGAAGGCCCGGCAGGCGATCCACGTCGACCGGGCGCGCGCGAAGGACCCGCCGGGGGGACCCTGGCAGGAGCTGGATCCCGTCTCGAGAGGACGCGTGCAACTCCTGCCGGCGGCGCCGGATCCGGTCTCCCAGGCGCGCGCCGCGATGGCGGAGCTGGAGCGGCTGTCCGGGCTGTCGCCGAATTGGGACTGGTCCCGGGTCGCGGTGATCGCCCGCGAATGGAAATACCTGGCGCCCGTGCGCGCGTTCTGCGAGTTGCAGGGTATTCCGGTCCAGATGGGGAACGAGGAGATTCCCGGCTTCTGGCGATTGCGCGAGACGCGCGCGTTCGTCGCATGGCTGCGCGCGCGGGGCTCCGACGTCGCCGCCGGGAGAGCCATGCGCGCCTGGGTGGACGCGCAACCCCCCAATCCCTGGAACGAGCTGCTGCGGCAGGCCCTCGACGAGCACGCCCTGGAGGCGGGCGATGCGGAAATCCCGGTGAATCACTTCGTCGAGTGGCTGGCCGAGTGGGGGCGGGACATCCGGCGGCGCCAGCGCGGCCTGCTGCTGCTGACCGCGCACCGCGCCAAGGGGCTCGAGTTCGACCACGTCGTGGTCCTGGACGGCGGCTGGATGGACGCCGCACGCGGCGGCGACCCGGACGAGGTTCGACAACTGTACTACGTGGCGATGACACGCGCCCGGGAGACACTCGCGCTCCTGCATTTCGGGCAACCGCACCGGTTGCATGAGCCGTTGCTCGGAAAGTCCTGTGTCACGCGCCGGGAACCGACGGCGTTGCCGCCCGTTCCCGGGGCGTTGACGTATCGGCATGTTCACCCGGGCCTCGACGAGGTGGACCTGGGATTCGCCGGACGACACGACCCGTCCCGGTCCGTGCACGGCGCCATCGCCGCCCTGTCGCCCGGTGATCCGCTTCGAACACGGGTCGTCGACGGCCACCGTTGGCAACTGCTGGACCGGAACGGGACGCTGGTGGGACGGCTGGCCGGGAATTTCCGGCCGGCTGACGGTGCGCGGTGCCGGTCCGCCGAGGTTCGGGCGATCGTGAACTGGGGCCGCGAGGCGTCGAAGCCCGAGTTTCAGGACGGCGTGAAGTGCGATGCGTGGGAGGTGGTCGTCCCCGCGCTCGTATTCGAGCCGGACGGGCGATCGGCAACGTAGGCGCACGCCACAAGGGTGTCGTAATCCGAGCGGCAACCGTATCGGGCTGTCAACTACGCTTGCGCCGCGCCGCGCGCACGATGTGCGAAGTCCAGAAGCGGTATTCGTTCCATCGGAACGGCAGCAGCGACTCCCTTCTGCTTTCGGGTGACATCAGGAACTTGAGGTATGCAACCGCGGCTATCGACCCGGCGATGACAAGGCTGTTGGCGATCCAGCCGGACGTCGCCAGAGAGTCGTCGGAACCGTAGACAAAGGCAACCAGCAGTACGCAGATTCCTCCCGCCGTTCCCTGGGCAACGGTCCTGAGAAAGCTACTGCGACGCGTCCGGTTGTCGACGGGGCGAATCACTCGCCTTCGTCGTCGGAGACAGTGTCAACGATGATGACGCCGGTTTCGAGGGTTTCGAAATGGGTTTGCAGGCATTCAGAAACCCGGTCGGGCGTGGCTGGCCCTGTGGTTACGTCGACGGCACTGGCCCATCTTGCGCCGTCCCCGTCGTCACCGGTCATGCCGACCCTGTAGTTCGCCGTTATCGTGACATCGCCCCGCTCGGGATCGTTGCAAGTGAACTCCACCGACGCGGACAAACCGGTGCCGGCGCTGCCGGTGGCGAACATCCTTTGCATGAGATTGATGCTCATTTCCTGAATACGTTCCGGATCCGGTCTCTCGTCCTGCGCATACGATGACAGAGCGAGCAGCACGGATACGCATGCCGCCAGCGCCAGAGCGAATTTCGTCTTGGGGAAACGAGTGTTGGTTTGATTCATGGCCAAAGCGTACATGGCGGTGGATCGGTCCGCCAAATGGAATCGGGAGCTGGAACCGTCGGGACGAGGACGCGTATGTACTTGCGAGAACGGTGTTCCGTGTCCTTCAAAAATGCGGGGCGCCATATTGGCTGCCGGATTCAGCGGTCCGTACCGTGGGAGACCGGCACGGTCGAGGTCGGTTCCTGGTTTCGATCAGGTCGAATCGCGGCCCACGAACGTCTGCTAATTCTCCTTATCGCGCCGCCGCGCCTACGTCCGGTTGGTATCGGGCGACTCGGATCTTGGGCTCTCTCGCTTGCGCCTGTGCGACGTCGTAGGCCGCCTGAAGCCGGATCCAGGTCTCCGTTGTCGAACCGAAGGCCTTTGCCAGACGTATGGCCATGTCGCCGGAAATACGGACCCGGCAGTTCACGACGTTCGACAGCGCCTGGCGGCTGACGCCCAGGGCCTGGGCCCCATCGGTAACGCTGAGGACAAGTGGTTCCAGGCAGGCGACGGCACGATCCTTCCGGGATGCGCGGGTTGTTCATCGGCATCGTGGCGTCCCCCCTCAGTGGTAGTCGTTCAACTCCATTTCGTAGACGTCCTCGGGGTCGAATCGGAAACCGATGCGCCAGTCGGCCTTCACGGTCACCGACCCGTAGCTTTTCCACAATGTGTCACAGACACGTGTCACCGCCGGACTGCGTCTTCGATCCGCTTCAGGCGTTCCTCGATTCGATCCAGGCGGTCGTCGGAGTCCGCCTCGATGAAGAACGCCGCCACCGAGCCGCCGAGCGTCGCGAACAGGCCGATCCCGATGACCATGAGGCCCACGCCCACGACGCGGCCGAGCAGCGTCGCGGGCGAGATGTCGCCGTATCCGACCGTCGTCGTGGTCACGACCGCCCACCAGACGCCGTTCCAGACGTTGCCGACCGTGTCCGGCTCCGCCAGGTAGAACAGGCCGCCTCCGATCCAGACCGCCAGTACGGCGATGCCGGCGACGTAGCGGGCGCCGCCGCGGCCGACCGTGCGTTGGAGCGCCGGCAGCGCCTTGTGGGCGACGGCGGATAACCGGACCAGTTGTGCGAGCCGCGTCAACCGGGCGAGCCGCGAGAGCGCCAGGATCTCGGGAAGGGCGGGAAAGCTGACGACCACGATCACGAAGCTGAACAGCTTCCGGCCCACGCTGGCCCGTCTCCGGAAGTCCGCGGCGAGGTCCGCGACGAACACGAGCCAGATGAGCCAGTCGGCCGCCGACGTCACGGGCGTGCTGATCTGCCGGGCGTCGAGAACCACCAGCGGTACGGTTCCCACGGCGGCCGCGATGACCGCGGCGTCGAGCCACTTCAATGCGTTTGCCTTCATGGACGGATTGTAACGGTCCCTCCGCGTGAAACGGAGCGGATGGGGGCGCGGCAGGGATGTGCGCGTGCGTTCGCTATCCGGAAGTCCGTGACTTGGCGGGATGGCTTGCCACAGTCCTGACTTGCCGCGGCACGGCGCTATCGGGCCGGAACACGGTGCGTTCGGAACATGTTGGAACCGCCGTGTCGGAGCGTGCTCTCAAGAGCCTGGAGTTTCGACGAGTTCGACACCTGCGAGACGGGCTGCACGCCGGTCGAAAACTAGAATGGCGCGATCCATGTCCTCGAGTGTGCGGGCCGGGCCGTGGTGCTTGAACGCACCGAACAGTCGGCGGATCGGGCGCACGGGTACGATGCGAACCTCGTCGTCCATGATGAAGTATCGAACGCGGTCGCCGGGTTCGACGCCGAGCGCTTTCCGCACGGATTTGGGCAAGGTGGTTCGCCCCTTCGACGTGATCGCGGATTCGATCATTGTGAAACACCCGTCATGCCTTGTTTTCTTGAAGATGCCGTACCACTCGACCAAAAGCAAGGCGGCCTCCGCCCCGCGGTCAATTCGGGCAGTGTTCTTGGAAACGGTGACGGCCAACAGGGGCAAGATGCCCGAAGGGAAGGACCCGGACTCTCGGGGCCGCCGAGAGAGCCCGCAGGGCGACCGGCGCGGCGCCGCATCCCTCCGGAGGCGTTCTGCCGGCGGTTCCCGGGGCCGTGGTTGGACGGGTGCTTGAGCGCATTCGCGGAGAAGACGAATATGATATGGAACGTCAGAGGCTGTCTTTACGCGGCCGTTGGGGCGTGTCCGACCAAACCGAAACGACCTGGGGAGTCAGGATCCAACATGTGTCTCACGCATCGCATAGCCATCGCGCCGCCGCGCTTCGGAATCCACACGTGACCGGCAACCGCAACAGCGACGAGCTTGCCATCACGTTGGGCGTCGAGGAGGAGTTCTTTCTCGTCGACCCCGGCTCCCGCGACCTGTTGATCGATCCCGACCCCGCCATCTTCGAAGCGTGCGAGAAGTCGAGCGGGCCGCACAAGGTCGTGCACGAGTTCCTGCGCTCGCAGATCGAAACCAACACGCGCGTGTGCGGCTCCATCGACGAGCTGCGCCAGGCGCTGCGCGAGACCCGCGGGATCGTCATCGACGCCGCCGAGCGCCACGGCGCCGCGGTCCTGGCCGCCTCGACGCACCCGTTCGCGTCGTGGCGCGAACAGTCGCCCACGCCGCGCGAGCGCTACGAACAGTTCGTGGCGACGTTCCAGGACAACCTCCGGCGGTTTCTCGTCGGCGGCATGCACATCCACGCCGGGTTCGGCGATCCCGATTCACGCATACGCGTCATGACGGCCCTCCGGCGCTACCTGCCGGTGCTCCATGCGCTGTCGACGTCGTCGCCGTTCAACGCCGGGCGCGAAACCGGGTTCAAGTCGTGGCGGCTGACGCTGGTCGGCGGTCTCCCGCGCACGGGCATGCCGGGCCCGCTGAGCTCGCAGGCGGAATTCGACGGGATGGTGGCCGAGTACCGGCGCATGAAGTTCATCGACAACGGCAGCGAGCTGTGGTGGGACATCCGGCCGTCCCAGACCTATCCGACGGTGGAGATGCGGATCTGCGACGTCTGCACGCGCATCGAGGACGCGGTGTGCATGGCCGCGCTGTATGCGGCGCTCGTGCGGCGGCTGATGCGCCTGGACCGCGACGGCGCGCTGCCGCCGGAGCCGCTGACCGAGATCATCGCCGAGAACCGCTGGGTCGCCCAGCGTTACGGCGTGCTCGCCTTCTTCGGGGATTCGTCGCGGGAGGGCGGCCGGGTGGACATCGACGACCTGGTCGCCGAACTGGTCGAGGAGTTGGCGCCGGACGCCCGCGCGCTCGACTGCGAGGCCGAGACGCGCCGCGCGCTCGCCATCATCCGCGACGGCGCCAGCGCCGACCGTCAGGTCGACCTGTATCGCCTGCGCCGTCTGGAGGGGGATACGGAGGCCGAGGCGCTCCGGCGGGTGGTGGATCTGGTGCTGGCCGAGACCCGGGAGGACGCCGGCGGGGCGGGCGTGTCCGATGGGTGACGGTCGGCTCGTGCGGCCTGTTGCCGGCCGCCTTCAATCGGCGCGCCTCGGATAGCGCACCGTCTCGAACGGCCATGCCTCGGCCATCCAGCGCCGCACGCGTTCGAAGAGGTGACCGTCCAGCTCCTCCGCGCCCGTCCGGACCCACATGAAGACATCCGCGTCCGCCGAATCCGAGGGATAGACGTAGACGCACCCCAGGCACCGCTCCTCGTCCAGGCTCATCACGGTGTAGGCGAACGAGGAACGTCTCTGGAACTCCTTCTGGTGCCACCCCAGATCGATCAGGTTCTGTTCCATCGTCAGGCCGTCGGGCCATGCGGAGTCCGGGTCGAGCAGGCCCTTCAGGCGGCCGGCGCTCGACGTCACCGCGTCGTAGTCCTTGACGACGTCGCCGACGGTGAGCATCCGCAGGCGGTACCGGTCGGTCTCCAGGCCGGCCGGAACGTCGAAGTCGTCGGGCACCAGCCGCCTGTTCATGGAATCGAAGAACGCTTCACGCAAGACTGCGCGGGGGATCGATCGTGCACCGTTCGGAACGCGAAACCTCCGCCGTAAACGGTTGGATCCGAACAGAAAACGGAGAGGGTGGGATTCGAACCCACGGTGGAGTTACCCCCACACCGGTTTTCGAGACCGGCCTATTCAACCGCTCTAGCACCTCTCCCGGTGCGCTCCATGCGCACCGGCCATTATAGTCCGGTTGGCGTCGACGTTGCCGGGACCCTGCCGCGGGCGACGGCCCGATCCGATGGCCGGGAGGCGCCTTTCGCCGGGTCCGGAGCCTGGTTGACACTGTTTTCCGAAGTTCGGTAAACTAAGTCAAGTCAGGGGATTAACCGCAATCGAGCGCAGAGTTCGGTCGACGAACCCGGCTCGGACACCACCCGGCTTCACGAGGTTCGCATCGGCATGCATCAGGCTCTTTTGCCCGAGCATCTGACTCGGCTCAGCGACGAGGAGACGGATCGCCGGACCACCGAGATCCGCGACCGCCTCGGTTCGCGCCTGGTCGTGCTGGGACATCACTACCAGCGGGACGAGGTGATCAAGTTCGCCGATCTGCGTGGCGACTCCTTCAAGCTCGCCCAGTGGGCCGCCACGCGGAAGGACGCCGAGTACATCCTGTTCTGCGGGGTGCACTTCATGGCCGAGAGCGCCGACATCCTCAGCGCAGACTATCAGAAAGTCATCCTTCCGGACCTGAACGCCGGTTGCTCGATGGCCGACATGGCCGCGCTCGACCAGGTCGAAACATGCTGGGACGTGCTGGAGCGGGTCACGTCCGAGCGGATCGTGCCCATCACGTACATGAACTCCGCGGCCGGCATCAAGGCGTTCGTCGGCCGGCGCGACGGCGCCGTCTGCACGTCGTCGAACGCGCCCGCCGTGATGCGCTGGGCCCTGGAGCGGGGCGACAAGATCCTGTTCCTTCCGGATCAGCACCTGGGCCGGAACACCGCGTATCAACTGGGTTTCCGCCTCGAGGAGATGACCGTCTGGGATCCCTACCTCGAACACGGGGGGAACACGGCGCGAGCGTTGATCGATTCCAGGATCGTCCTGTGGAAGGGGCACTGCTCGGTCCACGGCCGGTTCCTTCCCGAGCACGTCGACCAGGTGCGCGCGGCCTATCCGGGCATCCGCGTCATCTCGCATCCCGAGTGCCGTTTCGAGGTGGTCCAGGCCTCCGATTCGGTCGGATCCACCGAGAAGATCATCGAGTGCGTGACGCAGGCGCCGGCCGGCACCGCATGGGCGATCGGGACCGAGATTCACCTGGTTCACCGGCTGCGCAACGAGAACCCCGACCGGCTGATCGTGCCGCTCGACGATTGCGGGTGTCTCTGCTCGACGATGTTCCGCATCGACCCGTCGCACGTCCTGTGGTCGATGGAGAAGCTCCTGGAAGGCGAGGTCGTCAACCAGATCGCCGTGCCGGATGATGTGGCGCGCTGGGCGCGGGTCTCGCTGAACCGGATGCTCGAGATCACCCACTGATCCGCCGCCGATGCCCAGCCGACGGTATCGGGTTCGAGGCGTCGTCCAGGGCGTCTTCTACCGGTCCTTCACGGCGGAGGCGGCCGTGCGCCACGGGTTGGCCGGTTTTACCCGCAACCTTCCCGACGGCACGGTGGAAGTGGTCGCCCAGGGCCCGGAGGCTGCGCTGACGGCGCTCCGAGCGGAGCTGGAGACGGGGCCGCCCGATTCCAGGGTCGACGGCGTCGACGAGTCCGTCGTCGAGCCGTCGGAAGCCTTCACCGCGTTCACGATCCGAGGCTGAGATCCCATGGACGAGTTCAAGAAGCTGATCCGCGAAGTGCCCGACTTTCCCAAGCCGGGCATCCTGTTCTACGACATCACGACGCTGCTCAAGGACCGGGAAGGCTACTGCCGCCTGCTCGACCTCATGACGCTCCACGCCCGCGCGACCGGGGCCGACCTGGTTCTGGGCATCGAGGCCCGCGGCTTCATCTTCGGGCCGGCGCTGGCCTACAACATCAACGCCGGGTTCGTTCCGGTCCGGAAGCCGGGGAAGCTGCCCGGCCGGACGCACAGCGTGACCTATGACCTGGAATACGGAACCGACGCGCTGGAGATCCACGAAGGCGCGGTTCCGGAAGGCGCCCGCGTCATCATCGCCGACGACCTGCTGGCGACCGGCGGCACGGCCGAAGCGGCGGCCGCGCTGGTCGAGAAGGTGGGCGGCGTCGTGGCCGGGTTCTCGTTCGTCGTGGAGCTGACGTTTCTTAATGGCCGGGAGCGGCTGGCGGGGCATGACGTCTTCTCGCTGATCCAGTACGATACGTAGAAGCGGAAAAGGGCCCTGTAGCTCAGGTGGATAGAGCAGCGGTTTCCTAAACCGGAGGTCGGAGGTTCGAGTCCTCCCAGGGTCATCGGGCGCGGGCGGGGCCGGCCCCGGCTTCCGCCCGTACGGCGCCTTGTCTTTGGGCCGCGAACGGCCTAGAATCGATCGGTTCGATTGCCCAGCGGGTCCGTATCCGACCGGGTACGCGGAGGTTCGAGCCAAGTGCCGCGACAGAGACTCAGCCGCAAGGAGCTGACCGAAACCGACGAGATCACCTCGGTGCTCGAGCGCGCGGCGGATTTCGTCGTCGACAACGCGAAACCGTTCGTCTCGGGGATCGTGATCGCCATCGTCGCCGCCGTGGCCATCGTCGGGTGGCGCGTGTACGCGGCCCGCGCGGACGCCGTCGCGCAGGCCGCGCTGGCCGAGGTGATCGTGGCCTATGCCGACGCCAACGCGCAATCCGACGACGCCGGGTACGCGGCGGCCATCGAGAGCGCGGACCGCGTCCGGAGCAAGCATGCCGGAACGCCGGCCGCCGACATGGCGCTGTACTACGCCGCGCTCGCGCATCAGGGTCTGGGCGACATGGAGGCGTCGGACGGGATACTGCGCGGCCTGATCGAATCCGGCAGCGAGACGCTCATCGACAACGCGCGCTTCGCGTTGGCCGAGTCTTACAAGAAACGGGGCGACCTGGAGGCCGCCATCGCCGAGTACTCGGTCCTGGCCGAGTCGCCGGGCTTTTCCCGGGGCGCGGTCCTCTACGAGCTGGGGCGCCTGCACGAATCCGTCGAGCGGTACGAGGAAGCCCGCGGATACTACGAGACGCTGATCAGCGACCACCCGAACTCCCCGTTCCGGACCGACGCGGACCGCGCCCTCCGACGCCTGCCCCCGGCGGAAGACGGGTAGCCGGCTTGAAGCGCGTTCCGTCCCATGACCAAGCGGGCCCATGTTGTCGATCTGGCCGACCTGGGAAGCGAAACGCTGTCGCTTGCCGGCGTCTTCGCGCCGGGCGAGATCGACTTTTCCGGCGACGACCTGGAACAGGCGGACGTGCTGGAGTGGCGGGCGTCGGTCGAGGGTCAGACCGGGGGCGCCCGTTTCGCAGGCGAGCTCCGGACGACGGTGAGGTTGCGGTGCGTCCGATGCGTTTCGCCGCTCCAACGGCCGCTCGAGGGGAAGTTCGACCTGTTCTTCGAACGCCGCGAGAGCGAGTTGTTCCGCGACCGGGACGAAATCGAGCTCGACGCATCCGACACGGCCACCGCGTTCCTGGCGGGAACGGAGTTGGCCCTGGACCAGGTGATGCACGAGCAGGTGGTTCTAGCCCTGCCCATGAAGCCGCTCTGCGATCCCTCATGTCGCGGACTGTGCGCCGGTTGCGGCGCCAACCTCAACCTCGGCCCGTGCGCTTGCCCCGCACGGCCGAACAATCCGGCGTTCGAGCCGCTGCTGGAGCTGAAGAAACGGCTCGAGCGCGGACGCGCGGACTGACGACGCCGATCAGTGGAGTGACACGATATGCCGAATCCCAAACGCCGACATTCCAGGGCGCGCCGCGACAAGCGGCGCTCCCACGACGCCCTCGAAGCGCCGTCGCTCGCGGATTGCCCGAACTGCCATGAGAAGCGGCTGCCTCATCGGGCGTGCCCCCATTGCGGTTTCTACCGGGATCGCGAGGTCATCGAGACCGCGGAAGAGTAGAATCGGGGAGTGACGAAGATCGCAGTGGACGCGATGGGCGGGGATCATGCCCCGGCCGCGGAGGTCGCGGGCGCCGTCGCGGCGGCCGCCGAATACGGGACCGGCGTGATCCTGGTCGGACAGGAGGACCGCGTTCGGGCCGAGTTGTCGCGCCACGAAACCGCCGGGTTGCCGATCGAGGTCGCGCATGCCAGCCAGGTCGTGGCCATGGACGAGTCGCCGCTGACCGCGGTCCGGCGGAAGAAGGACTCGTCGATTCGCGTGTCCGCCAACCTGATGTCCGATGACCGGGTCTCGGCCGTGGTCAGCGCCGGGAACACCGGCGCCGTGATGGCGACGACCAAGCTCGTCATGGGCGGGCTGCCCGTCGTGGACCGCCCCGCGCTGACGACGGTCCTGCCGACGCAGAAGGGAAAACCCGCCATTCTGCTCGACGTGGGCGCGAACGTGGACTGCAAGCCCATGCACCTGGAGCAGTTCGCGATCATGGGCGACATCTATTCCCACAAGATATTCGGCGTGCGGCGGCCGCGCGTGGGGTTGCTCTCGATCGGGGAGGAGGACTCGAAGGGCAACGAGCTGACCAAGGAGGCGTTCAAGGCGCTGAAGCGGGCGCCCATCAACTTCGTCGGCAACGTCGAAGGGCGCGACATCTTCGCGGGCGACACGGACGTGATCGTGTGCGACGGGTTCACCGGCAACGTGGCGCTGAAGCTGAGCGAGGGCGTGTTCGAGACGTTCACGACCATGCTGGGCGAGGAACTGCAGCGCACGCTGGCGGCCAAGGTCGGCTACATGCTGGCGCAGAACGCGTTCCACCAGTTGAAGCGGCGCCTGGACTACTCGGAATACGGGGGCGCGCCGCTGCTCGGTCTGGCCGGTCTGACCGTCGTCTGCCACGGCCGGTCCAACGCCAACGCGTTCAAGAACGCGGTGCGCGTCGCCCGGGAGTTCTGCGAGCGGGACGTCAACGGCGTCATCGAGCAAGAATTCGAGAAGATGGGGTGGACCACGCCCGGTGTCGCCGGATAACGCCGGCCCGATCCATCCCCTGACACGCCGACGCATGGATCCGAGCAAGATCGCTTTCGTATTCCCCGGACAGGGCGCCCAGTACGCGGGCATGGGCCGCGAGCTGTCCGGACGGCATCCCGCCGCGGCCAGGGTGTTCGAGGAAGCCGACCGGGCGCTGGGTTTCGATCTTTCCCGGCTCTGTTTCGAGGGGCCGGACAGCGAACTCCAGTTGACGGTGAACACGCAGCCGGCAATTCTGACCGTGTCCACCGCGGTTCTTCGCGTGATCCAGGAGGCCGGCATCGAGCCGGACTTCGTCGCGGGACACAGCCTGGGCGAGTACAGCGCGCTCGTGGCCGCCGGAGGACTGGATTTCGCCGCCGCGGTCCGGGCCGTCCGCCTGCGGGGCCGGTTCATGCAAGAGGCCGTGCCGTTGGGGGAAGGGGCGATGGCCGCCATCCTCGGTCTGGACGCCGATGCGGTGGCGCGGGTCTGCGCGGACGCCGCCGACGGCGACGTCGTCGCGCCGGCCAACTTCAACTCGCCGTTGCAGACCGTCATCGCCGGCCACCGCGTCGCCGTCGAGCGGGCCGCGCGCCGTGCGCGGGAAGCCGGCGCGAAACGCGCGATCCCGCTTCCGGTCAGCGCGCCGTTCCATTCCAGCCTGATGCGGCCCGCCGAGCAACGGCTGGCGGCCGAGCTGGACGCGCTGGTCTTCACCGATCTCTCCGCCCCGCTGGTGACCAACGTGGACGCAGGCTTCGTCACGACCGGCGACGATGCGCGCGACGCCCTCAAGCGGCAGCCGTCGCGGCCGGTTCGGTGGACCGAGACCGTGCGGCTGCTGCTCGACGCCGGCGTCGAAACGTTCGTCGAGATCGGCCCGGGCACGGCGCTGACGCGCCTTGTCCGTTCCATCGCGAAGTCGGTTACAATGCTGAACGCCGAGGACGCGTCCTCCATCGACCGGGTCCTCGCCGCGTTGCCCCATCGCCCGCATCGCCCCCGCGACGGTGGGCCGGCGGGGCGGCCGTCCCATCCGGACGACGGCCGCGGCTGAACCACATGTTCGTTGCCGGAGGAAGGAAATTCACATCGGAGGTTGGGTAATGTCTGCTTCGGTCGAAGAAAAGGTGAAGGCGATTATCGCGGAACAGCTCAGCGTGGACGAAGCCGAGGTCACGCCGACGGCGTCCTTCATCGACGACCTCGGCGCGGATTCACTGGATACGGTCGAGTTGGTCATGGCTCTGGAGGAAGGCTTCGGCATCGAGATTCCCGATGACGCGGCCGAGAAGATCACGACCGTCCGGGAGGCGATGGACTATATCGAGGCGCATCTGCCGAACACTTAGAGCGCCATTGGAGGAGTAGCGGTTTGCCGAGGCGAGTTGCCGTCACCGGCGTGGGGCTGGTCACCGCGCTGGGCGTCGGGACAGAAAAGACTTGGGCCGGGCTGATGGAGGGCCGGAGCGGCGTGGGCCGGATCACGCGTTTCGATACGACCGGCTTCTCGACGACGATCGCGGCCGAGTTGCAGGGTTTCGACGCGCTCGACTGGATCGACAAGAAGGAAGCGCGGAAGATGGACAGCTTCATCCATTACGCCATCGCCGCGGCGAGTTGCGCGATCAGGCAGTCGGGCCTGACGATATCCGGCGAGAACGCCGAGCGATGCGGCGTGTTCATCGGATCGGGGATCGGCGGGTTCACGACGATCGAGCGCGAGCACCGCAACCTGATGCGTGCGGGTCCCCGCAAGATATCGCCGTTCTTCATCCCGTCGAGCATCATCAACCTGGCGGCGGGCCAGGTATCGATCCGGCTCGGCGCGAAAGGCCCCAATTCCGCGCCCTGCACGGCGTGTTCCTCGGGCGCCCACGCCGTGGGCGACGCCTACCGCGTGATCCAGCGCGACGAGGCCGACGTCATGATCGCCGGCGGCTCGGAATCCGCCATCACCGCGATGGGCGTGGGCGGTTTCGCGGCCATGAGGGCCCTGTCGCGGCGCAACGACGAGCCGCACCGGGCCTCGCGTCCGTTCGACGCGGAGCGCGACGGGTTCGTCATGGGCGAGGGCGCGGGCGTCATCGTGCTGGAGGAACTCGAGTGCGCGCGGCGGCGGGGCGCCCCGATTCTGGCCGAACTGGTCGGTTACGGCATGAGCGGCGACGCGTTTCACATCACGCAGCCCTCCGAGGACGGAAGCGGGGGATACCGCGTCATGCAGAACGCGCTCGTCGACGCGGGCGTCTCATCCGATGCGGTGGGCTACATCAACGCCCACGGCACGTCGACGCCGCCGAACGACCGCCTGGAGACCATGGCCATCAAGAACCTGTTCGGCCGCCAGGCCCGGAACATGGTCATCAGCTCCACCAAGTCGATGGTGGGGCACCTGCTCGGCGCCGCGGGCGCCGTCGAGGCCGGCATTTCCGTGCTGGCGCTCCAGCATCAGCGCGTACCCCCGACGATCAACTACGAGAACCCCGACCCGGACTGCGACCTGGACTACGTTCCCAACGAGAGCCGTCCCCTCGACCTGGAGTACGCGCTGTCGAACTCGTTCGGGTTCGGCGGCACGAACGCCGCGCTGCTGTTCCGGCGGTACGACGCGTAAGCTTCCGGGCCCGGCCGATCTGCTATCTTCAGCTGCATGTCGCGGCGTGAAGTCCTGGAGGTGGACGTCCTCGTGGTCGGGGGCGGCCCGGCGGGTCTGGCCGCCGCCCTGCACTTGAGCCGCCTCCTGGACGGGCGGGGACGCGGCGACGTCACCGTCGCGCTGCTCGAGAAAGGCCGCGAAATCGGAGCGCACGCCATCTCGGGCGCGGTGATGGACCCGCGCGGCATCGCCGAGCTGATGCCGGACTGGCGCGCGCGCGGCGCGCCCATCGAGGCGCCGGTCACCGCCGACCGGGTCTACTTCCTGACGCGGCGCCGCCGCTTCGGCCTGCCGTTCGTTCCCCCGCCGTTGCGAAACGACGGACACGTCGTCGTGTCCCTGAATCGGCTCGTCCGGTGGTTGGGCGGAATCGTCGAGGATGCGGGCGTGGACGTGTTCGCGGGGTTCGCCGGCGCCGCGCTGTTGATCGAGGACGGCCGCGTGGCGGGCGTACGGACCGACGACAAGGGTGTGGACCGCGGCGGGCGCAAGAAGGCCAACTACGCGCCGGGCATCGACGTGCGGGCGCGGTTGACCGTGCTGGCCGAAGGCGCGCGGGGTTCGCTGACCCGGCAGTTGGTCGAGCGTTTGGGGTTGGATGCGGGCCGCAACCCTCAGGTCTATTCGATCGGGGTCAAGGAAGTGTGGGAGACGGCCGGGGAACGCGTCACGCCCGGCCGCGTGATCCACACGATGGGATACCCGCTGACCCGGCGGGAGTTCGGCGGCGGATTCGTCTACACGATGTCCGGGGGACGGGTCTCGGTGGGGCTGGTCGTGGGGCTGGACTACCACGACGCGCGCCTCGATCCCCACGAGCTCTTCCAGGACTTCAAGCGCCACCCGCTCGTCGCGGACCTGCTGGCGGGCGGGACCCTGCGCGCGTACGGGGCGAAAGCGATTCCGGAGGGCGGCTACTGGGCCATGCCCCGATATTTCGCCGACGGCGCCCTGATCGTCGGCGACGCCGCGGGATTCCTGAACCCGATGCGGCTGAAGGGCGTCCACCTGGGGTTGAAGAGCGGCATGCTGGCCGCCGAGACCGCGGCGGAAGCCATCGAGGCGGACGACTGCACGGGGCGCGTTCTCCGGCGGTTCGAGGAGCGGGTCGAGACGAGCTGGATACGGCCCGAGCTCTGGCGGGCGCGGAACTTCCACCAGGGCTTCCGGGGCGGCCTGTGGGCCGGCCTGGCGCATGCGGCGCTTCAGACGGCGACCGGGGGCCGGGGCGTGCGCAACCGTTACCCGAGCCGGCCGGGTCACGAACGGATGCGTCCGATTCGGGGCAAGCCCCGCCGCGCCGCCGCGCTTCCGGACGGGAAGTTGACGTTCGACAAGCTGACCGACGTGTATCACTCGGGAACGGCGCACGAGGAGGACCAGCCCGTTCACCTGGTCGTCACCGAGCCGGACATATGCCACGAGCGCTGCACCGAGGAATACGGCAACCCCTGCCAGTACTTCTGCCCGGCCGCGGTTTACGCGATGCGGCCGGACGCGGGCGGGCGCCCGCGCCTGGAGATCGCCGCGTCCAACTGCGTACACTGCAAGACGTGCGACATCATGGATCCCTACCAGGTGATTCGCTGGGACTGCCCGGAAGGCGGCGGGGGGCCGGGATACGACCTGCTATGATGCCAGGGCTTGCGGCGGCTGTGGGCAGGGGCCCGCGGCATCCCGTCGCGGACCTTTCTGTCGGCGGAGGTGTGGCGATGTTGAAGCGATTCGGAAACGTTTGTGGGATGGTCCTGGGCGTGGCGTGCGTGGCCGCGTTCCCGTTGGAGGTCTGGGCCCAGGCGGGTTCGAACCCGTACCGCACGGTCGTCGGCCTGCAGGCGGGGCAGGGTCCCGGCCTGTTGGGGGAACCCTGGGCGCGCCTGCCGGAGGGACGCGGATGGGGATCGCCCGGCGGACTCGAGATCGACGCGGACGGCGAGCATCTTTGGGCCGTCATCCGGTGCGGCGGCGACGGGACGCCGCGCGGAAGCCAGACCTATTGCGACGACTCGGACCTGGACCCGATCATCCGGTTCAATCCGGACGGCACGGTGGACCGGATGTTCGGCAGCGGCATGTTCTCCTGGCCTCACGGCATCCACGTCGACGGGGACGGGAATGTCTGGGTGACCGAAGCCGGTGAGTCCGAAGAGGGCGCCGAGCGGGTCTTCGGCCACCAGGTGTTCAAGTTCTCGCCCGAGGGGGAGGTCCTGATGACGCTGGGCGAGGCGGGCGTCTCCGGTGACGGACCCGATCACTTCACGGCGCCGAGCGACGTGGTGACGGCGCCCAACGGCGACATCTTCGTCGTGGACGGCCACAACGCGAACGGCAACAACCGGATCGTCAAGTACTCCGGCGACGGCGCGTACGTTCTGGAATTCGGCGGTACGGGTTACGGCCCCGGCCAGTTGCGCGGGCCCCATGCGATCGCGATGGCGCCGGACGGGCGGCTGTTCGTGGCCGACCGCCAGAACCAACGCATCGTGATCTTCGACCAGGACGGCAACTACATCAACCGGTGGACCCAGTTCGGCATGCCCAGCGACATCGCCATCGACGCGGACGGACGCATCTACGTGGCCGACTCGGAGTCGGACATCATCCAGAATCCGGGTTGGGAGAAGGGCATTCGCATCGGGGACGCCGATACCGGTTGGGTCGACCACTTCATCCTGGACACGGGCGACAATCCCCCGATCACGCAGGGCGGCAGCGGCGCCGAGTCGCTGACGGTCGACCGCATGGGGAACATTTTCTCGGGCGAGCCGCGGCCGCAGCGCCTGCTGAAATACGTCAAGGTGCGTTAACGCCCTCGGGAACCGCCGCTTCGGACGAATCCCGACAATGGCGTTCATCCTTCCGAAGCGATCGCTGGTCTGCCTCGGGCTGCCGGCGCTCGCCGTGTGCGTCGGCGGCGCGTCGAACCTCGCGGCCGCTCCGGCTCAGAACGGCGAGGCCCGGAAGGTCGTCCGGGTGGCGCGCGTGGACTCCGCTCCGGTGATCGACGGCCGGCTCGACGATGCGGTCTGGGCCCAGGCCGGCGTCATCACCGACTTCCACCAGATCCGTCCCGGGGACGGAACCCCGCCGTCCGAGCCCACGGCGGTGTACCTCGTCTACACCGACGACGCGCTCTACATCGGCGCCCGGATGTACGACAGCGAGCCGGACCGGATCGCCGCGCCCACGATGCGGCACGGCCAGGGCCTGGGCGACGACGACCGCCTCGTGGTGATCCTGGATCCGTTCAACACCGGGCGGGGCGGATACCGTTTCGAGACCAACGCCAACGGCGTCCGGCACGACGCGCTCTATGAGAACGTCAGCTCGTTCCAGAGCGAGTGGACGGTCATCTGGGACGCCGCCGCCTCGATCTTCGACGGCGGCTGGATGGCGGAGCTGGAGATCCCGTTCAAGACGCTGCCGTTCGATCCGTCCATCGACACCTGGGGTTTCAACTTCGGCCGGGGCATTCGACGCCGGGGGGAGGAGATGGCCTGGGTCTCCCGCAATCGCAGCTACAACCCGAGCATCCTCGGACTCGCCGCCGGCCTCGAGGGCATGGACCAGGGCTACGGGATCGACATCGTCCCGTCGGTCACGATCAACCGCCTGAAGACGTTCCGGGACAGCCGGACCGAGGCCCACCTGGAGCCGTCCCTCGACATCTTCTACCGCGTGACGCCGTCGCTGAACGCGTCGCTCACCGTCAACACGGACTTCTCCGCCGCCGAGGTCGACGACCGGCAGGTCAACCTGACGCGCTTCAACCTGTTCTTCCCCGAGAAGCGCGACTTCTTCCTGAACGACGCCGACCTGTTCGAGTTCGGCCGGATCGGGACCGAGACGTCCCAGGCCGCCTCCACGGCGAGCGACAACAACGCCCGGCCGTTCTTCTCGCGCCGTCTGGGCCTCTCCGCCACGGGCGTTCCCGTGGACCTGGCCCGCGGCGGCAAGCTCAGCGGCCGCATCGGGCGTTTCAACATCGGCGCGCTGGCCGTCGAGCAGGACGCGTTCGGGCCCCTCCCCTCCAGCGGCGCATTCGTCGGGCGCGTATCGGCCAACGTCCTCGCCGAGTCGACGGCGGGCGTGATCGTCACCGCCGGCGATCCCAACTCGAACCGCGACAACTCGCTCCTGGGTTTCGACTTCCGCTACCTGAACACGCGGATTCCGGGCGGCCGCGTCCTGGAGGCCGACGCCTGGTACCAGCGGACCGAAACCGACGGCCTGGAGGGCGACGACGCGGCCCTCGGGTTGGGCGTCCGCATGCCCAACAACGCCGGCTGGCGCGGCGGTTTGAACGTCAAGCGCGTGGGGACCCACTTCAACCCCGCGCTCGGGTTCGTCAGCCGCACGGGCGTCCAGGACTTGACGGCCGATGCCGGTTACACGCACTTCGCCGGGGGCGGGTTCGTGCAGTCGGTCTTTACCGGTGTCGACTTCGAGCGCATCACCTACCTGGACGGCGGTCTCCAGTCGCAGATCGTTCTGGCGCGGCTGGCCGAGGTCCGCAGCAACACCGGTGAGCGCTTCCGCCTGCGGTACAGCGCGACCCGGGAGGTCGTGGCGCAGGCGTTCACGATATTCGAGGATGCGTCGCGCGCGGTGGTGGTGCCCCCGGGCGAATACCGTTTCGGCGAGACCGAGGTCCAGGCCGAGACCGGCGGCCAGCGGCCCGTGTCCGGGCGCGTCACCTATCGCAGGGGCGGATTCTTCGGCGGGACGCGCTGGAACGTCGGCGGCGAGTTGGCCTGGAGGCCGTCACGCCGCTTCAACGTGACGTTCCGCTATGACCTCAACGACATCGACCTGCCCGGCGGAGGCTTCATCACCCGGTTGATGCGGGTCACCACCGAGATGAACTTTTCCTCGAACCTGTCGTGGATCAATCTCGTTCAGTACGACAACGCGTCCGAGGTGTTGGGCGTCAACGCGCGCCTGCGCTGGATCCCCGAAGCCGGTCAGGAAGCCCTGATCGTCTTGAACCACACGCTGGAGGATCCCGACAACGACAACGTGTTCCAGTCCCGGCTGGCCGATGTGAGCGTCAAGCTCGCCTACACGTTCCGTTTCTGAGACCGCTCGACCGGCCTACTGCAGGTGCAGGTACATCGCGTACAGGCCGAAGACGCGGCTGACGTAGTCCTTGGTCTGGACGAAACCGATGTCGGAGAGGAACAGCATCGGATCGCCGCCGGGGCTCTTGGCCGCCCAGCGCCGAACGTTGTGCGGGCCGCCGTTGTATGCGGCCAGGGCCATCTCGGGCCGACCGAATTCCGCCATCAACTCGGCCCAGTAGCCGGCGCCGAGGCGGATACTGGTTTCGGCCTCGTACATGCGGGGAGGCGTCATCGGGCCCATGCCGACGCGCTCGGCGACGGCGGCGGCGGTTTCCGGGATGAACTGCATCAGCCCGCGCGCGGCGGCCACGGACCGGGCCGACGGGTCGTAGCGGCTCTCCTGGTACATGATCGCGCGAAGCCAGAGCGGGTCGACGCCGACCCGCGCCGCCTCACGGCAGAGGGCGACGGCGTAGGCGGCCGGATAGAGCATGTCCATCAACGCGCGCGCCTGCGGGTCGTAGCGTCCGCCGGTGTCGATGAGCGCCTCGTCGGGCGGGCGGATCCGGTCGGCATAGAGAATGGCGCGGCGGAAATCCCCCGCGGTGAACGCCAGATCGGCGAGCTCGGCGTCGGGCCGCGCCCGGCCGTCGACGCCGGCCCAGAAGTAGGCTTCCTCCCACTGGCCGAGGAACAGGAGCTCTTCGACCAGGCCGCCCTGACGGTCCCCGGCGTCGATCCGGTAGCCGCGCGCGCGTCCCCGATTGCGTTCTGCGGCGGCGGCCCGGGTGGCGGCGTGGGAGGCGCGCCGGCAATGATCGGCCGAGCCCGCCGCGATGGCTTGCCAGACCGCTTCCTGCAAGGCCCGCCCATCGCCGTCCGCCTCGCCCAGGCGGTCCAGCGCGTGGAGTCCGTAGTAGGTGAACGGGTCTTCGGCCAGCTCCGTCCAGATGGCGCGCGCCTCCTCGACGCGGCCCAGGCTTTCCAGCGACAGCGCCTCCAGGAACCGCGCCTCGTCCAGTTCGGTCCCGTTCGGGACGGCGCCGAGCGTCATGCCGGACAGTTGCCGGAAACTCGACAGGGCGTCTTCGAACCGGCCGGCGTGGTAGTGGATCTTCCCGCGCGTGAAGGTCAGCACGGCGCGGGTGGCGGCCCTCGGCTGCCGCGCCAGGGCGCGTTCGATCCAGTCCAGGGCCTCGGCGGTCCGTCCCAGCGACCGGTAGATGTCGACCAGGTCGCGGACGAACTCGTGGTAATCCTCCGGGTCTTCGGCCCGATCGCCGGCGTTCGCGATGAGCGCCAGATAGGCGGCCTCGGCCGCCTCCAGATCGGGTTGCCTCCAATGCGACGACGCGATCTGGATCTCCGCCTCCCAAGCCCGGTCGGCGCCCGGAAAACGCCGCGCGGTCCGCCGGAAGGCCTCGATGGCTTCGTCGTACCGCGTCCGCTGGAAGTAGGTCCGCGCCAGCTCGAAATGGGCTTCTTCTCCGAATTCCGCGTCCTCGAGAAGCGAGCCGTAGAGCGCCGAGGCGCGTTCGAATTCGCGGTGTCCGTGCAGCGTTCGGGCCAACAACATCCGCTCTTCCGCGGAAAGGGCCGGCGCCCGGACGTGGAGGTGGACGGCGATCTCCAGCGCGGTCTCGTCGTTCTGCCGCCCATCGAGAAGCCGCCACAGCGCGGGCGTGTCGCTGCGCAAGAGGGCGCGCCCGGCCTCGGCCTCGCGCTGGTCGACCCCCTCGTAGACGCGGAGCGCGACCCGATCGGTCGCCCCGTCGGCCAGACCGATTCGGAGAGTCGCCGGGAAACCGGGCGGCAGACGGTCGATCCAGGCGATGGCTGGGTCGTCCTCGCCGAGTTCGATCGCGGCGCGCGCCGCGTGAAACGCCGCCATGGGGCCGAGAACCCCATCCGGGTCGACGCGCCCGAACTCCGCGCCGGCCCGAACCCAGTCGCCCTCGATCTCGGCGACTCGTCCGCGCAGATAGGCCAGGTTGTTGCGCTCGAAGAACTCGGGTTCGGCGGCGGCCGACGCGTCCAGGAGCGCGGCGGCGCGCGCGTAGTCGCCGGTTTCGAGACTCTCGAGAGCCCGCTCCACCTCCGCGGTCTGCGGCAGGAGCGCGAACAGGGCTGCGATCAGGACCGTCATCGTGGATCGTGTATCATCGGGCATCATTCTAATCGAGAGCGAGGCCGATGACAGCGACTTTGATCGACGGGACCCGGATCGCGGCGGCGGTCGAGGCGGAGGTTCGGACAGAGGTGGCACGTCTTCGAAGGGACGGCATACGGCCGGGTTTGGCGGTGGTGCTCGTCGGCGCCGACCCGGCCTCGGCGTCCTACGTGGGCATGAAGGCCCGGATGTGCGAGAAGCTCGGGATCCACAGCCTGAAGCTCGAGCTGGGCGAAGAGACGACCACGGACCAGCTCCTGGCCGAGATCGACGCGCTGAACGCGGACGACGCCATCGACGGCATCCTGGTCCAGCTCCCGCTGCCTCCCCAGGTCGACAAGAAGGCCATTCTGGAGGCGGTCTCGCCGGTCAAGGACGCCGACGGTTTTCACTCCACCAACATCGGATCGCTGATCCTGGGCTACGACGGCCTGGTCGCGTGCACGCCGTCGGGCATCATGGAAATGCTCCGTCGCTCGGACGTCGCCCTGGAAGGGAAGCGGGCGGTCGTCCTCGGACGCAGCGACGACGTCGGCAAGCCGATGGCGATGCTGCTGATGCACGCCCACGCCACCGTGACGATCTGCCACTCGAGAACGCGCAACCTCGCCTCCGTCGCGCGCGAGGCCGACATCCTGATCGCCGCAATCGGAAGGAAATACCTGGTCCGCCGCGATTTCATCAAGCCGGGCGCCGTCGTCGTGGACGTGGGCGCCAACCGGATCACGGACCGGGACGAGGTGATCGAGCTCTTCGGCGCGGAATCGCCCCGCATAGCCCGTTTCGACCGGGCCGGCTACATCTGGGTGGGCGACGTCCACGAGCGCGAAGCGCTCGAGGTGGCGTCCAAGCTTTCGCCGGTGCCGGGCGGCGCGGGCCCGATGACGATTGCGATGCTCATGCGGAACACGCTCGAGGGCGCCCGGCTGCGCCGGGGGCTCGCGTGCGCCGAGTCGGCCTGACCGGCGGCATCGCCAGCGGCAAGTCGACCGTCGGCGCGATGTTCGTCGAGTCTGGTTGCCGCCTGATCGACTCGGACCGCATCACGCACGAACTCCTGGCCGAGGGTCCGGTCCGCGACACCGTGGTTCGGGAGTTCGGCGACGAAATCCTCGACGCCTCGGCGCGGATCGACCGCCGGAAGCTGGGCGCGATCGTCTTCGACGATCCGGCGCGCCGGAAGGCGCTCACCGACATTCTGCATCCGGTCATCGTCGAGCGGCAGCAGGCGTTCCTGGAAGACTGCGCGCGCGCCGACCCGGACGGCATCGCCATCGTGGACGCCGCGCTCATGGTGGAGACGGGCAACGCGAAGCGGTTCGACACCCTGATCGTCGTGACCTGCGCTCCCGACATCCAGAGGCGGCGGTTGCGCGCCCGGCGACTTTCCGACGCCGACATCGCGGGGCGCCTCGCCGCGCAGATGCCGATGGAGGAGAAGGCGCGGCACGCCGACTTCGTCATCGACAACTCGGGATCGGTCTCCGAAACGCGGCGCCGGGTCGAGGCCGTGCACGCGGCGCTTCAGGGTCTGAGCCGGTAGAGCATTCGGGGGAACGGGATCGTCTCCCTCACGTGGTCCAGGCCCGCCACCCAGGCGACGACGCGCTCGATGCCCATGCCGAAGCCGCCGTGCGGCACCGAACCGAACTTCCGCAGGTCGAGGTACCAGTCGAAGACTTCGCGGTCGAGGCCGTGTTCCTCCAGGCGCCGGGCGAGAAGCGCGTAGCTGGCTGTCCGCTGCCCGCCGCCGATGATCTCGCCGTATCCCTCCGGCGCCAGGACGTCCAGGCACAGCGCGACCTCCGGCCGGTCCGGGTCGGGTTCCATGTAGAAGGCCTTGATCGCGGACGGGTAGCGGTGGACGATGACCGGCCGGTCGAACGCCTGCGACAGGAGGGTCTCGTCTCCGCCGCCGAAGTCGCCGCCCCACTCGATGTCGGACCCCTTCTTCCGAAGCAGGTCGAGGGCCTCGTCGTAGGCGATCCTCGGGAACGGCGGCGCCACGGTTTCCAGGGGCGCCGGGTCGCGTTCCAGCGTCTTCAACTCGTCGAGCCGCCGTTCCAGGACGCGGCCGACGATGTGCGTCACGAAGCGCTCGGAGAGGTCCATCATGTCCTCGACGGTCGCGTACGCCACCTCGGGCTCGACCATCCAGAACTCCGTCAGGTGGCGGCGCGTCTTGGATTTCTCGGCGCGGAACGTCGGGCCGAAGTTGTAGACCTTGCCCAGCGCCATCGCCGTCGCCTCGCTGTAGAGCTGGCCGGACTGCGTCAGGAACGCCTCGTCCTCGAAGTAGTCGACCGGGAACAGGGTCGTGGTGCCCTCGCACGCGGCCGGCGTCAGGATCGGCGTGTCGCACAGCGTGAACCCGTCCTCGTCGAGGAACTCGCGCGCGGCGCGAACGACTTCGTGCCGTATTTTCAGAATCGCCCGTTGCCGCGTCGAGCGGAGCCACAGGTGCCGCTTGTCCATCAGGAACTCGACGCCGTGTCCCTTGGGCGTGATCGGGAACGCGTCCTCGGGCGGAATGATCTGCAGGGGCTCGATCGCGGTCACGCTCATCTCGTAACCGCCGGGGGCGCGTTCGTCGGCGCGGACGGTCCCGGTGACCGTCAGCGAGGATTCGTGGGTCAGCTCGCCGGCCGCGGCGAACGTCGCCTCCGAAACCGCCTTCTTGAAGACCACGGCCTGGAGGTAGCCCGTTCCGTCGCGGACGATCAGGAAGCGCAGCTTGCCGCTCGACCGCTTGTTGTGGAGCCAGCACCGGACGGTGACCTCCGCGTCGACATGGTTTCCGATATCTTCAATGTAGGTGGCTGTCATTCGCGCTCCCAACGTGGCCATGCACAATTCCGACACGGGCTGATATGATCCTCGTCATGATGCGTCCTCGCATCGGGGCCTTGTGGGCCGCGGCGGCCTTTCTGGGGCTGGGGCCGTCCGCCGCCGGGCAGTTGACCTCCGGCGTCGGGTCCAGCGCCGTCGTGGACCGGGACATCCGCGTGTTCACGGTCACCGCCGCGCTGAACGCCGCGGGCTTCGACGTCGACTTCGCTCCACAGTATCACCCGGTTCGACAGGCCGTTCGAGAACAACTCGAAGATCTCGACACCGGCCTGCGGGACCGTCTGGCCGCATTCTACTCGGAACATCGCGGCGACACCGCGCACGAGGACGAGCTGGCGCGGTACGTGTCCCTGGCCTTGAGCCTCACGTTCCCGCCGGCCATGGATCTGGCCGTCGAAGGCCTGTTCGTGCCGCCCGACGCGCGGGACCTGACCGGCTTCGTCCCGTTGCTCAACGAGTTCTACGATGCGGCCGGGATCAGCCGGCTCTGGGTCCGGCTGGCGCCGGCCTACGACGCCGTCCTGGACTCGATGGGCGGCCGATTGCGCCAGGCCGTCGTGCAGTCGGAGGCCTATCTGCGTATTCCGGCCGGCTCGACCGGGGGACGCCGGTTGGTGGCCTTCCTGGAGTTGGCCGCCCCGACCAACAGCGTTCACGTACGCAACTATCCCGAGAACCTCTACATGGTCTTCGGCTACACGGCCGAGACCCCGATCGAGGAGGTGAGGCACGCTTATCTCCACCTGGTCCTGGATCCGGTCGTCGCCGCCAACCGCGAGGAGCTGGAAGACGTGGACGGCATGTCGGACTGGCTCGCCGGAATCGACGGTGTTCGGCCCGAGTACGCGGACGACTTCGGCATCATGGTGCGCGAGTCCCTGATCCGCGCCGTCGAGCTGCGCCTGGACAGGGATCCGGACGGGGTGATGGCGCGCCTGGATGCGGCCTATCGATCCGGGCTGCTTCTGACCCCGTATTTCATGGACCGCTTGTCGGAGTTCGAGCAGACGCCGGTCGGAATCCGCGAGTACTTCGTCGACATGGCCCTGGAACTCGACGACGGGGCGGAACGGGCGCGCTTCGACGACCGCTTCCACGCGATCGAGGTCGCCGCCGACCCGCCGCCACGGGCCGAGGTGCCGGCGCCGCCTCCGTCCGATCCCGTGCGCGACCTGTTGCTGGCCGGGCAGGAGGCCTTCAACTCCGGGGACGACCCCGCCGCCCGGACCGCCTTCGAGACCGTGCTGGAGGAGCTCGATCCGTCGAACGGCCCGGCCCTGTACGGCATGGCGCTGCTGGCGAGCCGCGAGGGCGATCCCGACGCGGCGCGGACCTATTTCCGGCAGACCGTGGAGAGCGCATCGGCCGAGCCTCCGATGCGGGCCTGGTCGCACGTCTTTCTCGGCCGCATCCTGGACATCGAGTGCGACCGGGAGGCGGCGCTGGATGAGTACCGTGCGGCCGCGGCCATCGGGGACGAAACCAACGGGGCCGATCGGGCGGCCGCGAGCGCCATCAATGAGCCGTTCGGCGGCGGTTGCGAGTTCTGAGCCGGCCCGTCGCGGCCGGTCCACGCTACTCGGCGCGGCGCTGGTCATGGCGGCGTCCGCCGCGGCCGTTCCGCCTCAGCCGGATCCGTGGGCGCCCGCGGTGCGATCGGAATTCGAGCTCGACGCGTTCGAAGCCATCCGGTCCGAGAACGACCCGGAAGACCGGCTCGACGCGGCCGAGGCGTTCCTGGTGCGTTACCCCGACTCCGAGCTGCGTCACCTGGTCCTGCGCCTCCGGTGGAACGCGTTCGCGTTGATGGGCGACCTCGCCGCGGTCGCGGGAACGGCCGAGGCCGCGCTGGCCGCCGAGGCGGCGTTCTTCGAGGGCCGACTGGCGGCCCTGGAAGAACCGCGATCCCTTCCCGGTTACGACGCCGCGGTGGCCCGGCACCGCGAGATCGGCGTCGCCTACTACGAATCGTTGATCGAGGCCCACAACGGGCTGGCCAACTGGCGCGATGCGATCCGGTTCGGCGAGCAGGGACTGGCGGTCGAAGCCGAGTGGTGGGACGCGGCCGGCCGGGCGGATCCGGACTCGGCGGCGAGCGGGGACGCCCGCGCGCGCCACAACGGCGTGGAAGCGTTCTTCTTTCGCCACCTGATGACGGCCCACCGCGAGCTGGGCAACGACCAACGGACGATCGAGTACGCCCGGCGAACGCTGGAGCGCGTCCCGGGCGATGTGGCGGCCCTGGTGACGCTCGCCGCCACGATGGCCGAACGGCGCGTGGAAGCGGACGAGGCATGGTGGGCGGCCGCCGAGGCATCCGCGCTCCAGGCGCTGGAAGCCCTGGACTTGCTGACCGGGGGGCCGGAGCCGGAGATCGGGCCCGAGGGCGCCCGGCGGCTCCGCTCCGAGATTCACAACGCGCTGGGGCTGACCCATTTCCGCCGCGGGCGGCCCGGGGCGGCCCAGGACGCGTTCCTCCTCGCGTTGGAGTCCATGGACTCGGATCCGGTGACGCACTACCGGTTGGGAGTCGCCTACGCGAACGACGGGAAAAACGGCGAGGCGATCGACGCCCTGGCTCGCGCCGTCCACTTCGGCTATCCCGGCGCCGAGGCGCGCGACGCGCTGATTCGCGTGTACGAGGCCGTCCACGGCAGCCTCGACGGGATGGAGTCCGTGATCGAGAACGTCGAACGCTCGACCGATTGACGCGGGCGGATTCGCATGCGGACGCATTCCCTGGACGCGCTGGAGGGCGGTCTCGACTACCGCTTCCGGGACCGCGCGCGGCTGGAGCGGGCGCTGACGCATCGCTCGTTCGCGCACGAGCAACCGGCGGCGGGCGGCGGCGACAACGAGCGCCTGGAGTTCCTGGGCGACGCCCTGCTGGGGTTCCTCGTCAGCGACTGGCTGTGCCGGCTCCGTCCCGACTTCAGCGAGGGCGAGTTGTCGACGCTCAAGTCCGTCCTGGTCAGCGCGTCCAATCTCCGGCGCTATGGGGACGCGCTCTCGCTCGGGGATCACCTGAAGCTCGGCAAGGGCGAGGAACGGACCGGCGGCCGCGAAAAGCCGGCGCTCGTCGTGAACGCGTTCGAGGCCATCCTGGCGGCCGTCTACCTGGACGGCGGCCTCGATGCGGCGTCCGCGGTGGTTCGCCGTCTCTTTGCCGAACAGGTCGGTGAGATCGCTGCAGGACGCTGGCCCGTGTCCAACTTCAAGTCGGCCCTCCAGGAGCGGCTGCAATCGACGCGGCGCGCCGCGGCGCGCTACCGGCTGGTGGAGCGATCGGGGCCCGGCCACGAACCCCGGTTCACGGTCGAGGTGTCGATTGACGGCGGTCCCGTCGCCCTCGGGACGGGGACGACCAAGAAGCAGGCCGAACAGGCCGCGGCGCAGGAAGCGCTGGACGCGCTGCGCGCGGAAGACGGTGAAGACGGCGACGGGGAGCATCGACGCCCCGCGTCCGGCCGTACGACTGGAACAAATCCGGCATCCGAGCTATAGTTTCTGGCCAATATGTCCGAAGCGCCGCAATTCCGGAAGTCGACCGCGCGCGAGTACTTCGAATCGCTGGTGATCACTGTGATCCTGGCGCTGTTCGGCACGACGTTCATCATCCAGGCGTTCAAGATCCCGACGCCGTCGATGGAGAACAACCTGCTTGTCGGCGACCACCTGCTCGTCAACAAGTTCGCGTTCGGAACGCCCGGGTCCATGCTCGATGCGGTGCTCCCGCTCCGGACCATCGAGCGCGGGGACGTCATCGTGTTCCGCTACCCGGAGGACCTCACGAAGCACTACGTCAAGCGTGTCATCGCCCTGCCCGGGGAGCGCTTCCGGCTCGTCGACCAGGAGGTCTTCGTCAACGGCGAGCCCGTCGACGAACCCTACAAGATGCACATCGGACCGCCCGGAGGCGGCGACCCCTTCCGGGATCACTTTCCGCCGCAGCCCCATCCGGGCCGCATATACAGCGGCGTCGACGGAGGCCGGTTCTGGCCGTACCAGGACCACGTGGTGGGCGGCGAGCTGGTCGTTCCCGAAGGCCACTACTTCGCGATGGGCGACAACCGCGACAACAGCTCCGACAGCCGGTACTGGGGTTTCGTACCCGCCGACGACATCGTGGGAAAGGCGCTCGTCATCTACTGGTCCTACGACGCCGACGCGGCCGCCTACGCCCAGACGAGTTTCCTGGCGCGGATCCGCCAGATCGGGGACCTGGTCGTCAACTTCTTCGGCAAGACGCGCTGGAGCCGGACTTTTCAGGTCGTTCGATAGACAACCCGCATGTTCCGGTTAGCGGATCGGTTCCGGCGCCCCGCACTGGTGTTGGCGGTGGCTCTGACATCGGGCGGCGCCCGGGCGCAGGCCCCCGCCGCGCCGTCGCCGGAGGCGGCGGATGCGCTCGGCGTCAAGATCGCGTTGATCCGCCAGGCCGCCTCCGACGCCGCCCGCCCCGCCGCCGCCGCTTCGGTGCAGGTCCGCGAGGTCGAGATGGAGTCGTTCGTTCTCTATCGCATGGGCGAGGAGATCCCGCCGCGCGTCGACGCCATCGACGTCAACGTTCGGGACGCGGTGATCTCGGCCGAGGTGGAGCTGACGTTCGACGCGGAGAACCGCACGGGCAACGTCATCGTCGACACGTTGCTGGCCGGAACCCACACCGTGTTCGTCGAGGGGCGCCTCCAGGGGCGCCAGGGGCGTGGAGAGTTCGAGTTGCGCGAAGTGCGCATCGACGACTTCACGGTGCCGTTGACCGTGATCCAGGTCCTGGTCTCCCGCTTCGTGACCCCGCGCTATCCCGCGGTCGATCTCGACGAACCGTTCGCCATCCCGTGGGGGATCGAAGAGATCCGCCTCCTGGCTGGACGGGCCGAGTTCGACTACTGATGGGGGTCAGCCGGCGGCGGGCGCGCTCTCGGGTTCGCGCTTGGCCGCCACGAAGATATAGCTGAGCCTCGAGGACTCCTCGTCGCGGATCTCCATGCCGAGGCCGTCGAGCTGGCTTCGGAGGTCGTCGCGCCGGAAATAGCCGAAACGGAGCAGGCGGTCGGCCATTCGCAGCCACATGGGCGTCCGGTGGGGTGTGATGACGGTCTGGCAGACGAACTCGCCGCCGGGTTTCAGAACCCGGGCGATTTCCGACAATGCCCGGTCCCGGTCGGTGAACAGCTGCAGCGCCGCGCAACAGACGACGGCGTCGAACGTACCCGCGTCGAACGGCAGATCCAGGGCGCTCCCCCGCAGGTAGCGGACGTTGCCGTACTCGGGCGCGCGCGAGAGGTTCACCGCGCGGGACAGCATCTCCGGGGCCAGGTCGAAGCCCACGACGACGGTGTCGGGTCCGCGCCGGGCGATGCTGCGCGTGAAGTTGCCCGGCCCGCAGGCCAGATCCAGCACGCGCTCGTGCCTGGCCGGCGCCATCATCGCCGTGATGCGTTCCATGTCCTTCGGGAACGACCGGGAGCTGGTCACGAAGTAGCCGAACGGGCGCCAGACGCTGTCGTAGATCGCGATCATCGGGGGGAACTGACAGAGTTTCTGAATCGGCGTCGACGTCCCGGTCAGGTCGGGACAGAGGTCGAGATACCCCCGGTCCACGGGGTACTCGGTCGCACAGCCCGGGCACTTCAACCGGCCGCCGCCGTTGCCGATGAGCCCGTCGCGGGCGCGGCACGCCGGACAGCGGACCATATCCAGGACATCGGGGGGCGCGGTATGTCGGGACGGGTCCATGGGTTTCTGCGCGGGCCGGCGCGCCTACCGGGGCCGGCCGGAACGGATTGTCCTGAGCCTAGGCAATGTCACGACTCCGTGTCAAGCCGGACGCATCGCCCCTGGAATGAGGCGAGGGCCGGCCGCCGGGCTGCTAGAATGCGGGGTTCCGATGCCGTTCGAACTCGCATCGAGCTACGAGCCGCGCGGCGACCAGGCCGCGGCCATCGAGCAACTCGTGCGCGGCGTCCAGGACGGGGACATGCACCAGGTGCTGCTGGGCGTCACCGGGTCGGGCAAGACGTTCACGATGGCCAAGGTCGTCGAAGCCGTCAACCGCCCCACGCTGGTCCTGGCGCACAACAAGACGCTCGCGGCGCAACTGTACCAGGAGTTCCGGGCGTTCTTTCCCGGAAACGCCGTCGAGTACTTCGTCAGCTACTACGACTACTACCAGCCCGAGGCCTACGTCTCTTCGACGGACACGTACATCGAGAAGGAGTCGACGATCAACGACGAGATCGACCGGCTCCGCCTGTCGGCGACGCGCTCGCTGTTCGAGCGCCGCGACGTGCTGATCGTGGCGTCGGTGTCGTGCATCTACGGTCTGGGGTCTCCCGAGGCCTACTACGGGATGCTGCTCATGCTCGAGAACGGCCAGCACGCGACCCGGGCGTCGATACTGGCCAAGCTGGTCGAGGTCCTCTACGAGCGCGACGACGCGGACTTCAGGCGCGGGACGTTCCGCGTGCGCGGCGATACGATCGAGGTCTTCCCGACCTACGAGAACATCGGGTACCGCATCGAGTTGTGGGGCGACGACGTCGACAGACTCAGCACCTTCGACCCGCTGACCGGCGACGTCATCCGGCCCCTGGACAGGCTGACGGTCTATCCCAAGAGTCATTTCGTCATGCCCCGGACCCGCCTGGAGCAGGCGATCGAGACGGTCCGCGCCGAGCTGAAGGACTGGGAAGCGTTGCTGGAGCGGCAGCGGAAGCTGCTGGAGGCCCAGCGCATCCATCAACGGACCCTGTTCGACCTGGAAATGATGAAGGAGGTGGGCTACTGCCACGGGATCGAGAACTATTCCCGGCACCTGACCGGACGCGTCCCCGGCCAGCCCCCGCCGACCCTGCTCGACTACCTGCCGCACGATTCGCTGATGTTCATCGACGAAAGCCACCAGACCGTTCCGCAATTGAGGGGCATGTACGCCGGGGACCGGTCCCGGAAGGCGAATCTGGTCGAATACGGTTTCCGCCTCCCCTCGGCGCTCGACAACCGGCCCCTGACGTTCGCCGAGTTCCAGAAGCGGTCGAACCAGTTGGTGTACGTCTCGGCCACGCCCGGCCCGTACGAGTTGACCCACGCGGCGGGTGTCGTCGTGGAGCAGGTGATCCGTCCGACCGGGTTGACCGACCCGATGGTCGAGGTGCGGCCCGTCGCCGGCCAGATCGACGACCTCCTCCACGAGATCCGGAACCGGGTGGCCAGCGGGGAGCGCGTCCTGGTGACGACGCTCACCAAGAGAATGGCCGAGGACCTGGCCGAGTACTACACCGAGGTCGGCGTGCGCTGCCGCTACCTGCACTCCGAGGTCGAGACGCTGGAGCGCATCAAGATACTCCGGGGGCTCCGGACGGGAGAGTTCGACGTGTTGATCGGCATCAACCTGCTGCGCGAAGGGCTGGATCTTCCGGAAGTCTCGCTCGTGGCCATCCTGGACGCCGACAAGGAAGGGTTCCTGAGATCGGCGGGTTCGCTGATTCAGACCGTGGGGCGGGCGGCCCGGAACATCAACGGAATGGCCATCCTGTACGCCGAGACCGTGACCGACTCGATGCGGCAGGCGATCGAGGAGACCGACCGCCGGCGATCGATCCAGTTGAGCTACAACGAAGAGCACGGGATCACGCCCGAAAGCATCGTCAAGCCCGTGGACATGACGCTGGTGGCGGTTTCCGAAGCCGACTATGTCCGCACGCCGGCCGAAGTCCCCTCCGACGACGGCCTGTCGGACGACCCCGCGTCGATGGACGCGCGCATCGAGCGGCTCGAGACCGAGATGCGGGAGGCCGCGCGCCGGTTCGAGTTCGAGCGGGCGGCCGAGTTGCGCGACCGCGCGAAAGCGCTGCGGGCGAAGCGTCTGGAGATGGCGTGAAGCGGGCCGCGTGCTACACTTTTCGTACCGGGAGGGAGCGATGAGAGCGGTCATGGCGTGGTGTTTCCCAGCGCTCGTGGCCGCCGCCTGCGCGCCCGGCGCCTGGGCCGCGTCCCAGGCCGCGCCCGAGGCGGCGCCCGACCACGTGGCCATCGGGGACGCCGCCTTCGACGCGGCCGATTTCCAGTCGGCCGTCGAAGCCTATGCGCGGCTTTC
>JAJEDW010000246.1 GCA_022821265.1 Acidobacteriota bacterium | reverse complement strand
AAGACCGCCTTCACGAAATGCTCGACGGCCAGACCGTGCTGTTCGAGGCGTGTCCGGGCATGGGCAAGACGGCGCTGATCCGCGAGTTTGCCCGCCTCGCCCAAAAGCAAGGCTGCGTGGCGATGAACGTGGATCTCGACTCGTTGGCATCGCACGCGGCCATGAAGGACCACATCGCCCGCGAGTTGGACCGGCTGACACAAACTCGGGACCGGGTGGGAAAACTTGCGGAAGCGGCTTTGGCGGACGCCGGTGAAGCGTTGCGCATCGGAAATTTCGTGAAAGCGGCAATCGGGGCCGCTCCGGAACCCGCCGGCCGTTGGCCGGAAGGAACGCCCCGGCCACCGCTAGTGTTGATTATCACGGATGGCCGAACGATTCTCCAGGAGACGCGACGACTATTACAGGGATCGCTTGGGCGGCGTATTGCCGCATCATGGCTCTGCGTTGGTAGCCGCCGTCAAGGCGATTCGAAAATATCCAGCCGGCAATGCGCACAGGAATGCGGTCGAAGCGGCCTTTTTGTCCGCATCGAACAGAGACCGCGAGGCGGAAGGGTTGCCGCCCCTGCAGGCTGGCGAAGAAGCCCGGCTGATAAATCGTGCTATCGAAAACGGCGTGTTTCAACCGTCCGCCGCCGGTTCCCTGGATCTATCGATCCCGTCGATGGGCGACTATATCGTGCGCACGTTCGGCGGACGGGAGCGGGAGAATGAAACATGACTGACGCGCAGACGCACGCCGATAAGGAAAGACATCCGCCTATCGCCGCTCCCGAAGCCGCGCGATCACATCGGCGGCGTCGTGAACCTCGCCGGCTTCGATCTGGCGGTTGTCCAGCGCAAGCATCTTGAGCAGCGCGACCGTTTCCTGCATGTTCTCGTAGCTGCCGATGTCCTGTATGACTACCTTGGCTTCACCGTTCTGGGTGATGATCAGGGGCTCCTGCCGAACTCCGAGCGTACGATGCTCGTCTTCGACCTCGTGTATTGACACCAATCAATAGCTATAATTATAGCTGTTGTAGCTATTTTGTGCCTTTAGGGGTTATGGACGTATACACACTGTTGCCGGCACCGGAGGTGGCGAAAGATCTGGCAAAGCGGCTGAAGGCGCGGCGGCTGGAGCGCAACTTGACTCAGGCCGGGCTTGCCGCACGATCGGGCGTGCCGTTGGGCACACTGAAGAAGTTCGAACGCACGGGCGCAATCTCCCTGGTCTCGTTCGTCCGCCTGGTCGTGGCTCTTGGAGAACAGGCCGGCCTCGAACGGTTGATGAAGGCGGACGAACGGGGCGTCGCGACGCTGGACCGGATGCTGTCCCAACCGAAGACGCGCAAGCGCGGGCGGATCACGTGAGGCCCGCACCGGGGCCGGCCCCGCTGACGGTGACGCTGCGGTGGGACGGCGGCGACATTCAAACGGTCGGCCGGCTCGGATACGTCGGCCGCGTTGCCCGTTTCGAGTACGACGACGCCTTTCTGGCTTCGGACCTGGAAATCTCGCCAATCCACCATCGCGCCGACATTGCCCGCAGGCCCTTCCCTCCGTACGACCCCGCGGTATTCGAGGGGATGCACGGGGTTTTTCACGACAGCCTTCCCGACGGATGGGGGCGGCTGCTGATGGATCGCCGTGCCCGGGAACTCGGAATCGATCCGGCGGCCCTGACGCCCCTCGACCGGCTCGCCTGGGTCGGCGACCGGGGTATCGGGGCCTTGTGCTACGCGCCGGACGCGGACGTTTGGAACGCCGTTGAATCCGCGCTCGATCTGGACAGCCTGGCGGTCGAAACGCGCGGGGTGCTTGCGGGACATGCGTCGGATGTCATCGCCGAACTCGGTCGCCTGGGCGGGTCTCCCGGCGGGGCGCGTCCCAAAGTCACGGTTGCCATCGATCGGCAGGACGGCGCCGTTTACGGCACGGCGCCGCCCGGCGGCGAGCATCGGCACTACCTGGTGAAGTTTCGGGGTCATGCCGATCCGGAGGACGCGGCCCGGATCGAGCAAGCTTACGCGGACATGGCGCAGGCGGCCGGAGTGCGGGTACCGGAAACCCGACTCATCGCCGGCAACGGCGGACAACACTACTTCGCCTCCCGCCGATTCGACCGCGGCGGGACCGGACGCCTTCACGCCCACACCGCAAGCGGCCTCCTGTACGCGGATTTTCGCCTGCCGTCGCTAGACTACAGCACTCTGATCGCGTTGACCCGTTCGGTCACGCGCGACCGGCGGGAAACCTCGGCGATGTTTGCCGTGGCGGCGTTCAACGTCCTCGCGCACAATCGCGACGACCACGCCCGCCAGTTCACCTTCCTGATGGCACGCGACGGCCTCTGGCGGCTCGCGCCGGCCTACGACCTCACCTATTCCGGCGGGCCGGGCGGGGAACACGCAACTTCGGTCCTGGGTCGCGGCAAGCGGATCACCCGCAAACACCTGCTGGAACTCGGCCGACACGCCGACCTGAGTCCCGCCGAGGCGGCGCGGATTGTCGATCGCGTATCGACGGCGGTGGCCGATTGGGATCGCTTCGCAAGGAAGTGGGACGTCGGTGCCGCCTCGCGCAGGAAGATCGCCGCGGCGTTGCCGTAGTAGCGACCTTTCGCGTTATCGATCAGAACACCAACAAGTTACAAGCACCGAAACGCCGAGTTGTCGAAGTCAGGCCAGGATCTACGGATCGGATTGCGTTTCCAGATACGCTATTGCTTCCTGGAATTTCGCGCTTTCGCTGACACTGCTTCAGGAACCTGAATCGCCGTCAGGAGAATTGCCGCAATTCGCCTCGCTGTATCGGTGAAGTGCTGAATTTCAGACAGTCGCAAGGGGCGGTCGACGATATTGCGTTCGCGGTACGAGAGCCATTTCTTGAGGACTTGATAACCGCCGAGCTTGTAGTTCCAGACGGCGGCCGGAACGTTTCGCCAGAAGGCTCGGGCGTTCAGGTAGATGTCGTAAGTGGAATCGCCCAGCACCGGCAGGGCAGCGCCAATTGAAGCTTGTTCGTCGGGAGCATAGGCACGTTCAACGATCCGGCCTTGGCTCGGCATGACCGCTCCGCCCGATCCGGAATACCCCCATCCCGCCGTGACCGAAGAATCCTCACCCGCCAT
>JAJEDW010000161.1 GCA_022821265.1 Acidobacteriota bacterium | reverse complement strand
TGGCCCGCTTCCGGCCCATCGTCCTGACCTCGCTCACCACGGCGGCCGGCGTCACGCCGCTGATCCTGGAGTCCAGCATCCAGGCGCAATTCCTGATTCCGATGGCCGTGGCTCTGGCGTCCGGCATCCTGTTCGCGACGCTGATCACGCTGATCCTGGTGCCGTCGCTCTACATGATCCTGGAGGACATCCGGAACCTTCTCGGATTCCGGCGAGCAGTCAGCGCCACGGTCGCGGTCGGAGCCGCCGAGTAGAGAGTCAGCGTCACCGGCGCGTGATCCGAGGCTCCGCGGCGGCCGCGTTCTTCGATGTCGATCTCGACGCTCCGGATTCGGCTCGCCAACGAGCGGTGAACCAGGTGATGGTCGACCCGGAGACCCCGGTTTCCGGCGACGGCGCCCCTTCGATGGCTCCACCAGGTGTACCGGCCGCCTGCGTCGGACACGCGGCGCAAGGCGTCGTCGTAACCGGTTCCGAGCAGCGATTCGAAGGCGCGTCGCTCGGCCGGGCTGCAGATCAGCGTTCCACGCCGGCGCTTCGGATCGTACACGTCACGGTCGTCGGGGGCGATGTTGAAGTCCCCCGCGACGACATGCGGCGAGCGGGCGGCCATGAAGGTCCGGAGGCGTCCGAGCCAACGGATCTTGTGCCGGAACCGGCGAGTGCCGAGGGCTTCGCCGTAGGGAACATAGACGTTGACGATGCGGGCGCCCGCCACCGTCACGGCAATCGATCGGGCATCGGGATCGCGTTCCCAGAACGGATGAACCATGACGTCGTCCATTGGGGCATCGGCAAGAACGGCCACGCCGTTGCGGGCCGGTTGCCCCGCCACGACCGCGCGGTAACCCGCCGCCGCGAACGCGGCCGCCGGAAAATCGTCTTCGACACACCGCGTTTCCTGCAGGCAGACGACGTTGGGACGGTTCCGTTCCAACCAGACCAGGACCGCGTCCAGACGCCGCCGGATCGAGTTCACGTTCCAGGTCGTGACGCGCACGCGGCGATTATCGGGTAACGAAAGCGATCGCGTCGTTCACCGTGTCGTAGACGTGGTGCAATTCCTCGGGCCGGATGACATACGGCGGCAGGATGTAGATCACGTTGCCCAACGGGCGCAGCAGAACGCCGTGGTCGATGAAATACCGGTACAGCTTCGGCCGGACGTCGGAGAGATAACCGTGATCTCCGGTCTCGAGCTCGACGGCGGCGACGGTACCGATCGTTCGGATGTCTCCGACGGTTGCGTGGCTCGCCAGCAGCGGCAGCCGCTCCCGGTGGATGCTCTCGATCCGTGCGATCCGCTCGAACACCGGTTCCGTTTCGAAGACGTTCAGGCTTGCCACGGCCGCCGCGCAGCCCATCGGGTTCCCGGCGTAGGAATGCCCGTGGAAGAACGTGTGCGTCCGATCCGGTCCCGCAAAGGCGTCGTGGACGCGGTCCGAGCACAGCGTGGCCGCGAACGGCATGAAACCGCCGGTCAGGCCCTTCGAGAGACACAGGATGTCGGGCGTGACGCCGGCGCGCTCGCAGGCGAACATCGTCCCCGTGCGTCCGAAGCCCGTGAGGACTTCGTCGGCGATCAGCAGCACGCCGTGTTCCCGCGCCAGCCGCGCGGCGCCTTCCAGGAAGGCGGGCGGGTGGACGATCATGCCCCCCGCGCCCTGAAGCAGCGGCTCGACGATGACCGCGGCGATTTCATCGGACCGTTCCTGGAGCAACTGCTCGAGTCGATCCAGGCAGTCGATCTCGCAACTCCCCCACTCCTTTCCGACCGGACAGCGGTGACAATACGCCGAGTGGGCTCGGAGCACCGGGAACCGCATGGACGCGAACGCGTCGGTGAACGGGGAATCCGCGCTGAGCGACATCGTGCCGGCGGTATCGCCGTGATAGGCGTGTTCCAGCGCCACGATCCGCTGGCGCCGCGCATCTCCCCGGTTCTTCCAGTACTGGAGGGCCATCTTGACGGCCACTTCCACGGCCGTCGAGCCGTTGTCGGAGAAAAAAACGTGATCGAGCCCGGCCGGCACGACGCGGCGCAGCCTCGACGCCAGGCAGGCGGCCGGTCCGTGGGTGACGCCCGCGAAGATCACGTGCTCGAGCGTCCGGGCCTGCTCGGCGATGGCCGCCGCGATCCGCGGATGCGCGTGACCGTGGATATTGACCCACCACGACGAAATCGCGTCGATCAGTTGCCGGCCGTCGCTCGTGTACAGGTGGACACCCTCGGCGCGTTCGATCCGGATCGGATCGGGATCGAGTGTCGGGTGCGTGAACGGATGCCAGATGCGGAGTTCGTCAGACATTGAAGTCGGTCCTGTCGAAGTGGTTCTCGAAAACGTCGAGCAGCGCGGTGCGGTCGATCCGCGGGAGCGGCGGGATCCAACCGACGACGGCGACCTTGCCATAGTGCTCGATCGCGGCCCGGTTGTCGCGATTCTCCGAACCGATCATGACGACGCCGGCCAACGGCAGGCCGGCGCGCCGGACGGCTTCCACCGTCAACAGCGTGTGGTTGATGGTTCCCAGCGTCGTGCGCGCCGCGATCACGACGGGCGCCCCGAAACGGCGCATGAGATCGATCATGGAATCCGCGTCGTTGATCGGCACGAGCGCGCCGCCGGCCCCTTCGATGACCAGGCGCCGATCCGTTTCCGGCCGCGCGATCGCCGCAAGGTCGATGGTCACGCCGGCCCACCGGGCCGCCAGGTGCGGCGATACGGGAGGATCGAAGACGTGGCTTTCGGCGGGAGCCCGTGACGCGTCGATGCCCGCGGCGCGCATGACCGTTTCCCGGTCGGTCGGCTGATTCCCGCCCTCGCGCCCCGTCTGGAGAGGCTTCCAGTACGCGGCGTCGAGCGCCGCGGTGAGCATCGCGGACAGGATCGTCTTTCCGACCTCGGTGTCGGTCCCCGTCACGAACAGGTCGTTCACGGCCGCTCGGCCCCCGCTACGGCCCGGATCAGCCCGTCGATGGCAGCGGGGCGCGTGTCGGCGGTCACGGTCAGGCGAATGCGGTCCGTACCCTCCGGCACCGTCGGCGGACGAATGGGCCGGACCGTGAAGCCGGCCGCCGTCAAACTCTCGGCCGCGGCCACGGCGCGCTGGCTGGAGCCGAACATCAAGGGCACGATCTGCGTGTCGCTTCGGCCGATGTCGACGTTCCGGTTCGACAGGCCGGACCGCAGGCGCCGCGCGCGTTCATGGAGCCGGAGGCGCGCGCCATCGGCGTTGGCCGAGAATCGGAGCGCGGCCGAAACGTGAGAGGCGACGTACGGAGGCAGGGCCGTGCTGTACACGAAGGTCCGCGCCTTGTTGACGAGAAATCGCTTGAGGCGGCCCGAGCCGGCGACGAACGCGCCGGGTGAGGCCAGGGCCTTGCCGCACGTGTAGACTGCCGCCACCAACGGCTCGGACGACCGCAAGGCGTCGGGTATCAACCCTTGTCCGCGCCGGCCGAACACGCCCACCGCATGGGCCTCGTCGATAATCAGACCTGCGCCGAAGCGTTCCGCCAGGACGATCAGATCGTCCATCGGGGAACGGTCTCCGTCCATGCTGAACACGCTTTCGACGACGATGAATCGCTCTCCGGTTCCGGCGTCGACGGTCAACGCGTCTTCCAGGAAATCGAAATCGAGGTGCGGGAAGACGACCGTATTCGCACGCGAAAGCCGAATGCCGTCGATCAAACTGGCGTGATTCAGCGCGTCCGAGTACACGGTGTCCTCGGGGCGGAGCAGCGCGCCGAGAAGGCCGACGTTCGCCGCGTAACCCGAGCCGAAGTAAAGCGCCGCTTCCATCCCGGCGAACTCCGCGAACTCCGCTTCCAGCGCCTCCCATTCCGGAGCGTTGCCCGACAGCAGCCGGGGACCGGTCGACGCCACCCGGTCGGAGGTTCGCACGGCGCGAACGACCGCTTCCGCCAGTTCCGGGCTGCGCGCTAGTCCCAGGTAATCGTTCGATGAGAATTCCGGCGTTTCGAGGACGCTCAGTTCACGGTACCGGCCCTCGGCGCGAAGCCGGTCGAGTGTTTCGCCGAGGCGGTCGCCAGTCTGCCCGGCCGGGGATCGAGGCTCAAGCCTCATGGCCCGTGGGGACCAGATCGAGCGTTTCCAGGAGCTCCGTGTCTTCGGACCGTTCCGGGTTGGGAGTCGTCAGGAGCTTGTCCCCGACGAAGATGGAATTCGCCCCCGCCAGGAAACACAGCGTGACGGCCTCGCGGTTCAGGGACCGTCGTCCGGCGCTCAGCCGGACCCGGGACGTGGGCATCACGCATCGCGCGGTGGCGATCGTCCGGACCAGCGTCAGCGAGTCGATCGACTCGGAGCCGGCCAGGGGGGTCCCGTCGACGCGGACCAGCACGTTGATGGGCACGCTCTCGGGATGCGGGTCCAGGCTGGCCAACTGGTGCAGGAGTCCCACACGGTCCGCGTCGGATTCACCCATGCCGATGATACCGCCCGAGCACACGGTGATACCGGCCTTGCGGACCGCCGCCAGCGTATCGAGGCGCTCCTGGTAGGTTCGCGTCGTGATGATCCTGTCGTAGTACTCCGGCGAGGTGTCCAGGTTGTGGTTGTAGGCGTGCAATCCCGCTTCGGCCAGCCGTTCGGCCTGGGATTCGTTCAGCATGCCCAGCGTGCAACAGGTTTCCATGCCCAGCGCCGCGACGCCCCGGACCATCCGGAGCACCTTCTCGAACTCCGGTCCGTCCCGGACGTCGCGCCACGCCGCGCCCATGCAGAACCGGTGGACGCCCTGCGCCTTGGCCGATTGCGCCGCGCCGAGCACGGCGTCCACGTCGAGCAGCTTTTCGTTATCCACTCCGGTGTCGTAGTGCGCGCTCTGGGGGCAATAGGCGCAGTCTTCGGGGCAGCCGCCCGTCTTGACCGAGATGAGTTGGCAGAGCTGAAGGTCGCGCGATGGGTGGTGCCGCTGGTGGATCTGCCGCGCCCGACCCACCAGATCCAGCAGAGGTTGGTCGTAGATCGCCGCGATCTCCTCCCGCGTCCAATCGGAACGCACACCCGCCGGGGTCGCTCGAGCATTCATGGGGAGGCAATTATAGCGGAACGGGCCGGCGCGCGCTCACCGGCGCTATGGAGTCCAGGACGAGGAAGCTCCCTCCGGCTTGCGGCTCGACATGTACTCGGCGATTTCCCGGAGGCGTTCCGCTTCCGAGACGCGGCCGGTGTAGCAGTGGCCCACGCCTTCCCCGTATTCGAAATAGCCCGCATAGTACGGATCCGAGGTCGTTTCGAGCCATTCCTCGAGCATCCGGGTCGCGTTGTTGAGATAGAAATTGTCCATCGTCCCCGTGTACACGTGCAGTTTGCCGGCCAGGTGGGGGCCGATTTCCGCCCAGTGACGCTCGAGGTAGTACCGAAGATCGTAGTTTTCTATCCAGTACCGGGCGACCTCGCGGTCCATTTCGCCCGTGAACTTGTCGAACAGGGGCTTGAAGTATCCGTCGTCGCCCAGGGGGCCGAAGACGGCCGACCAGATGTCGAGCTGCTCGCCCGACCGGCCGCGCGTGCCGTTGACCAGCTCGAAGTGGTTGCGCTGCCGGGAAGTCAGCCGGATGCTGCCGTCGATCTCGCGCGTGTTGGGCGTGGGGACCCGGCGTCCCGCCACGACCCGGAAGAAGGCGTTGGCGTCCTCGTAGACGTTGATCTGCTCGACGTCATGAAAGTCCACCGGATCCGGACAGTAGGCCCATGTCCCGCCGAAGAACTCCGGGTGGAACATCTGCAGCGCCAGCGCTTCCCAGCCGCCGGTCGACCCCCCGGTCAGAACGCGGGCCCAGGGTTCGGAGATGACCCGGAAGCGGCGTTCGATTTCAGGGATGAGTTCCTGCATGATCGCATCGCCGTAGGGTCCGACGTTCACGGAGTTGACCGCGTAGGAATCGTCGAAGTATGGGTTCGGGTGCTGGAACGTCACCACCAGCATTCGGGGAAAATCCGCGCCCGTCCACTCCCGCCGAAACCGCGAGCTGTAGTCGAAGCCCGCCGGCGCATCCAGCGAGAAGTGCCCCTGTTCATAAACGACCGGGTACGATTCGGCGCCGCCGTCGTAGCCGGGCGGCAACAGCACGGTCGCTCCGAGGTAGATCGGACGCCGCCAGAACTCGGTCAACATCGGACTCTCGAAGCGGAAGCGCCGAACGAACTCCGTGTCCGGGGGAATCCGGATCGGCGGTATGACGCGGACCGCTACCAGCGCGATCGTCTCGTCGCGCGACGGATCGATCGACACGCGGCGGGCGTCGCTGTACAGGTTCCCCGGAGAGCGGTTCCACTGTTGTCCTTCCCATCGATCGTCGTGCATCCAGACGACGTGGCCGTCGGCGCGGCGGAACTCCGAATAGACGTTGACGAACCCCTGTACCCAGTATTCGCCCGGGGGGATGTCGCGAAGACTCGCGATGGGCGTGCCCAGGTCGCTGGAGTCGATGACGGCGGCTTGGCCTGGAGCGAGCGCCTCGATATCGCGTCCGAAGAACGGGATGCCCGTCCGCCCGATCTGCAGGAAGGGTTCGGGCGCGGAACTCGGCGCGATCATCACGTAGACGCGGCCGGTGATCGGTTCCGGCCTCACGTCGGCGGGTACGGAAATCTCGAAACGCGGCCCCTCGCCAGGCGCTTGCGCCGCCCCGGGCCGCATGGCCGCAAGCGCGGCCGCCAGGACGAGCATGCCGATGCGTAGCATGCCTGGCAGGCTATCACACGGGCCGGGCGTGGCCATGGGGAAGGCGGGTCAGTCGACGAGGCCGAGCTGGTGCCGGGCCGGTTCGCTGATGCGGCTCGGATGCCACGGAGGATCCCAGACCAGCTCGACGCGAACGCCGGATACGCCTTCGACGGCCGCGACCGCCCGTTCCACGTCTCCGGGAAGCGAGCCGGCGGCCGGGCAGTCGCGCGCGGTCAATGTCATGCGGATGACCACGCCGGCGTCATCCGTGACCGCGACGTCGTAGATCAGGCCCAGGTCGTAGACGTTGACCGGTATTTCCGGATCGAAGCACGACCGGAGCGCGTCGTGGACGCGCTGCTCAAGGAAGAGTTTGTCGCCCGGATGCATGTATGAACCGGCGCCAAGCGCGTCCGAATCATATCATTGACAGCTAGTGACGGGTCATTAACACTAGTCTTATGGAAACTATCAACGCGACGGATTTCAAGGCCCGGTGCCTGGCCATTCTGGATCGTGTTCGGGAGACCGGAGAGCGCGTGGTCATCCTCAAGCGAGGACGCCCGGTGGCGGAGTTGGGCCCCCCGAGCCACATGGACTCGGAGTATCCGCAATTCGAGTTGCGGGGAACCGTGACCGTCGTCGGCGACATCATCGAGCCGGCCGTCCCGGAAGACCATTGGGAGAGTCTCCGGCAGTGACGGCGTTGCTCGATACGCACGTGCTCCTGTCGTGGGTCAACGATCCGGATCGACTCTCGCCGGCGCAGCGGGAGGTCGTCGCGTCGGTGAGCCCGTCATCCCCCGTGCTCGTTTCCGACATCTCGCTTTGGGAAATCGCGGCTCTGCACGGCTTGGGCCGCATCCGGCTGGCGGTTCCCCTGCGCGAGTGGCTCGAAAAGGCGACGGCGCCCCCGCTGGTGCGCCGGACGGGGATAACACCCGCCGTCGCGGCCGAATCCGCGGCGTTGCCCGACTCCTTTCACCGTGATCCGGCCGACCGGATTCTCGTGGCGACGGCGCGCGTGCTCGGCGCGACGCTTCTGACCGAGGACCGCCGGATCATCCGGTCGGCGCTGGCCGACACGCTGAATTGAGCGCCGGCACCCGGCGCTCGTCTAGTTGGCGGTCGCCTCGAGGAAGTCCTCGTGGGAACCGACCGCCCCGTGGATTCCCACGTGGCGTTCCACGTCCAGTCCCAGACGCTCGATGTTCTCCCGCAGCGACACGGCCGATGCGTTGGACGCTCCCGGTCCGCCTCCCGCGGGCGGGGAGTAGAGATCCGCGTTGATCAGAATCCGTTCGTCCGGCAGATAGGCGATCAACATGTCCTCGGCGTGATTCAACCCCTCGAGGGAGTGGAACTCCACGCTTCGAGTGTCATCGCCGATCACGAGCGCTTCCGAACCGACCGTGTGGAACACGGGCAGCTTGTCCGGCGCCATGCGCGGGTAGTAGGTCGAGAGCAGGTCCGGCTGCATCAGTCGCGGATAGGGGTAGAGGACCAGCTCGTGGTAGAAGTCGCGGCTCACCTCGTGCGTCACCAATTCCGCGCCATGGATCACGTAGGTCCGCATCCCGCTGGAATGGTCGAAGTGGTGGTGCGTAATGGCCAGGTGCGTGAGCCGCTTGTCGGGAATCACGCGTTGGGCTTCCTGGATCACGGCGATGGACCGTTCCTCGCTCAACGGAGCTTCGATCATCACGTAGGAGTCTTCCAGCTCCACGGCAATGCTGTGGTGCGACCCGCCGGCGATGCGCCACACGCCGTCGGCGACTTCTTCCGACTCCACGCGAACGGGAGCCGTGGCGGCCTCGCGCACGGCGTCGGGAACGGCCATCAGCGGAATGGCCACGTTCGCTTCGACGCTGGCGACATTGACGTTGATGCCGTGATGCGGGCCGTTGCGGATGTCGCCGGCGTGGTGGTGCAGGCGGCTCGGGAACATGAAGCCGCCGCGGTCCTCGTATCCGGTGTAGTCCCATTGCCAGGTCATGTCGCCCAGCAGCGCGTGGGGCAGCCAGGTCTGTGTCCGCTCCACCAGGTTCTGGTCGTCGACGGCGCCCATGATCTGGTAATCGCCGACGCTGTAGGCGATGTAGGTGACCCGGCGGCCGGCGGGCCCGCCCGACTTCTGCATCGTCACGTCGTCGATGGCCATCATGATCGTGGCGGCGGTGACGTCGGAGGCGGCCAGCGCGCCTTTGACGAACCCGTGCGGTGTCAGGTAGAGGTCGATCAGCCGCTGGTCCCCCGCCGTCGGTTGCGCCACGACCGTATCCCCCTGCATGTTCCAGGCGTGGTTGGCCCGGCTCACGATCACCTGCTGCTGCTCCGGAATCGGCTGGCGGCCTCCGCCGAACGGTTCGTTGTCGCCTTGAGTCCGGGTCAGATCTTCCCGCGAGTACATGGCGTTATAGTCGATGACGCGCGTGTACGCCGGCATGGCCAGCGTCGGAAAATCGACGTTCGGGCCCTCGACCCGGGTCGTATAGCTCTGACCCAGGGCGCGGATCGTGCTGTTCGGCGCCCCGGTGATCCGGAGCGTCTCGACGTTGTCGGTGCCCATGGCGTCCGCCACCGCCCGCAGCACGGTCTGGACGTCGTCGTGGATCATGGTCTGCGGGGCGGCGGGCCGAACCAGGACCCCCAGCGCCATCAGGAAGACAAGCGGCTTCAGTTTCATGATTCCTCCTAGCCGGCCCTGCGCCGGATGCATAGCTTTCCGGAGTCTGCGGCGAATTATCCGGCCCCGCAAGACCGATTTCAAGGTTTATGTCCGGCCGGGTTCGGCGGTGCGCTCGCGACATGCCGTCGAGCCGGTTCCGTACGTCGGCAGTCGGCCCGAATCGATTGCCGCCAAAGGGCGCGGCGCCGTTGATACGATATTGCCGTCCATGAGGATCCTTTTCTGCGTGTGGTGTCTGTCCCTTCCGGCCGCCTATGGCGCGATCACCGCGCAGGTCGAAATCGACTACGAGACCGCATGGATGGACCGCAACGTCTTCGCCGTCCGGATCGACGACGAGATCCGCATCGATGGACGGCTCGACGAGCCGGCCTGGCAACGGGCCCGGCCTGCGACCGACTTCGTCCAGTGGCAACCGTTCACGGGCTCCGCGTCGACGGAACGCTCGGAAGTGTACGTCCTGTACGATGACGACAACCTGTACTTCGGTTTCGTTTCGTTCGACTCGCAGCCGGACCGGATGCGCGTCAACGATCTCCGGGAGGACTTCAACTTCAACGGCACCGACAGCATCGGCATCATCATCGACAGCCTGAACGACAATCGTTCCGGGTTCCTCTTCGGAACGAACCCGGCCGGGGCGAAACGCGATTCCCAGGCGTCGAACGACAGCTCGTTCAACAACGACTGGGACGGCGTCTGGGACGTGCGCGTGATTCGGGACGATCGGGGTTTCGTCGCCGAGTTCGTCATACCGTTCAAGACGCTGCGTTTTTCGAGCGACTCGACTCAGGAGTGGGGCATCAACATGAACCGCCGCATCCTGAGGCTCAACGAAGAGAGTTCGTGGTCGCCCTATCCGGTGCGCTACCGGATCAACCGGGTATCGATGGCCGGCACGTTGCGCGGCCTGGAGAACATCCGCCAGGGCCGGAACCTCAAGGTGAAGCCGTACGTCACCGCGAGCTTCACGCAGTCCCGGAATCGCGGTTTGCGGTGGGAGGACGGCTACGACGGCGGCGTCGACGTCAAGTACGGGCTGACGCCCTCGCTGACGCTGGATGCGACCTACAACACGGACTTCGCGCAGGTGGAAGCCGATCAGCAGCAGGTCAACCTGACCCGCTTCAGCCTGTTCTTTCCCGAAAAGCGCGAGTTCTTCCTGGAGAACGCGGCCAACTTCGCGTTCGGCAGTCCCGGGGGCGGCCAGGCCGGGCGCCCATTGATCCCGTTCTTCAGCCGCCGGATCGGACTGGGCGCGAACGGGACTCCGATCCCCATCCTGGGCGGGGCCCGCCTGTCGGGCCAGGCGGGCCGCTATGACGTCGGAGTCCTTTCGATGCGGACCGACGCCGATTCGGCCACCGAAACGCCCGCGAACAACTACGTCGTGGGCCGCATCAAGCGGAATCTCCTGACCAACTCCTGGGTGGGGGCCATCTACACCCATCGCGATTCGTCCATCGAGGGCGACCGCAACGACGTCTTCGGAGCCGACGCCCGCTTCCAGTTCCTCAATCGACTGAACTTCAACGCGTACATGCTCCGATCGTCCACGCCGGGCCGTGACGGCGAGGATCAGGCCCGCCAGTTCGAGGCCGCATGGGACGACGACGAGCTGGGTTTGTCGGCCGGTTATCTGACGATCCAGCGGAACTTCAATCCGGAGGTGGGTTTCGTTCGACGAAAGGACATGACGCAGTACGACGGGGAAGCGTCGTGGAACCCGCTCATCGAGAGCAGCGCGGCGATCCGGAACCTTCGGTTCGAAACCGGATTGCAGTACATTCAAGGGGCGGCGAGCGGCGAGATCGAGACGCGCGATCACCGCGTCACGACCGGCATCCGTTTCCTGAACAACAGCTCGGTCACGTTCACGACCCGGGAAACGTTCGAGCGCCTCGAACGGCCCTTCGAGATACGCACCGGGCTGACGATTCCTCGAGGCGACTACACGCGCCGCGAGCATGCCTTCGACGCTTCGGGCGATCCGAGTTGGCGCATCAGTCCCAGCGCCCGCCTGGAGTGGGGGGAGTTCTGGACCGGGACGCGCCGGTCCCTCTCGGCGGGAATCAGCCTGAAGCCGCACTACCGGTGGAGCCTGGATCTGGACTACGGCCGCAACCGCGTGACGCTGGCCGGGGGCCGCTTCACGACCGAACTGATGGGCGCCCGTTTCGTCTACGGCTTCAGCCCGTATGCGTTCTTCAACGCGTACGTCCAGTACAACGCCGAGACGGGCCGCGTCAGCTCGAACGTGCGGTTCAACTGGACGCACAGCCCGTTGAGCGATCTCTACATCGTCTATAACGACACGCGCGATACCGAACGAGGGGAACCCATCGAGCGGGCGATCATCGTCAAGTTCACGAACCTGTTCAATTTCTGACTTGAAGGTCGGGGACCTCGAACACCGCCCCCGAGAACACCAGCCAGACGATCAGCAGCGTCAACACGACGTTGAAGGCTTGCCCCAGGACGTAGAGGATGAGCGGCCGGCCGCGGGCCATGTGCCGTCCGAGCTCCCTGAAGTTCGATTCCAGGCCGATCGACAGGAACGCGAGACAGAAGAACCAGCTTCGCAGGTCGCTGGTCACGTCGAGCGCCTCGTCGATGCGTTCCGAACCGAGGGCCGGCGCCAGAACGACGGACACGATGAACGAAGCGCCGATGAAACCCAGGACGAACTTGGGAAACCGGGTCCACAGCTCTCCCAGCCGGGGATGTCCGCTCGAGGAAGGCTCGACGCGCATCACCCAGTACAGCGCGACGGCGAACGCGATCACGCCGATCAGAAGGTTCTGGATCATCTTGATGACCGCCGCCGTCTGCAACGCGTCCGGGCCGAGAAACTCGCCGGCCGCGGCCACGGCGCCCGTCGAATCGACGGTCCCGCCGATCCACGCGCCCGCCATCACGGGATCCAGGCCCAGCGCCTGGCACAGCAACGGCATGCCGACCATCATCAGGACCGTGAAGATGAGCGTCATCCCGACGGCCAGAGTCAGTTCGTCCTTCCGGGCGCGAGTGGCGCCGGCCGTCGCGATCGCGGCCGACACGCCGCACACCGAGGTCGCGGCGGCCACGATCATGGCGAACGACGGCTTCATCGCGAGCACTCGGCGGCCGAACCAGAACATCACCAGCAGCACGACGGGCGTCACGCCCCAGGCCACGATGATCCCGTACCGGCCGAGCGTGAGCATCCGGCCGAACACGACCTCCGCGCCCAGAACCACCAGGCCGATCTTGATGAACAGCTCGGTCCGGACCCCCGGTTTCAGCCAGTCCGGCGTCCCGAACAGGTTGCTGACGACGAGTCCCGCCACCAGGGCCCACAACGCGTAACCGAGGCCGTAGGCGGCAAAGACAGCGTTGGCCCCAGCCACGAACGCGGCCGTGGCGAGAACGAAAACAACCGGGAACGCCTTCAGATACGCCCAGGCGTCACGGCCGAGAGCACGGGTCGCCACGCCCGTCAGGATAGCGATCGAGACCAGCAGCACCAGGAGGGGCGCGATCCGGTCCGGAGGCATTCCGGACAGGAGAGACGACCAGCGGGGCACGGTCGGCACCGAGTCGACGAGACCGGAGAACACCGCCGCGAGCAACGCGGCGCCGATCCAGACCGTCCACCAGTCCTCGGAGGTCACGAGCGGCTTGATCCGGGACATCGTCTATTCGCCGGCGGGCCACAGTACCTCGCCGTCGATTTCCGTGTAGAAGAGGCCGGTGGCGTCGATCTCCCCATGGAGGTTGGCCCGAACGACAGGCCCGGCCATGCCCGAACGCCCGAGCCGATCGAGCCCGGCGATGGCCATCCAGACCAGGCCGCCGCACACGGCCGCCAGGAGCAGTCGGCGTATCCGTTGCATCGGCGTATCTTACTCCGTTTCCACGGCCCGGAACCGGACCGCTTCGGACAGATGCGCGGGTTCGATGACTTTGGAATCCGCCAGGTCCGCGATCGTGCGCGCCACCTTGAGAACGCGGGTGTATCCCCGCGCCGACAGGCACAGCCGCCGCACGGCGTGCTCCATGATGCGCCCGCACGCCGCGTTCAACGCGCAGTGTTCCTGCAACTCGCGAGTGGACATCCCGGCGTTGGTCCGGGCGCCGTTCGCCCCGAACCGTTCCGATTGCAGCGCCCGGGCTCGGACCACGCGGTCCCGGATCGCGCCGGAGCGTTCGGAAGGCCCGGACCCGGCCATGTCCGAATAGCTCGGCGCCGGGACGGTCACCTGGATGTCGATCCGGTCGAGCAGCGGCCCCGAAATCCGCGACATGTACCGTTGAACCTGTCCCGGCGTGCACGTGCACTCCCGCCGTTCGTCTCCGCGGTAGGCGCAGGGGCACGGGTTCATCGCCGCGACCAGCACGAACGCAGCCGGAAAGGACAGGCTCATCTGCGCCCGCGCGATCGTCACCCGGCGTTCCTCGATCGGCTGTCGCAGGACCTCGAGAACGTGTCGGCGGAACTCGGGCAGCTCGTCCAGGAACAGGACCCCGTTGTGAGCCAGGCTGGCCTCGCCGGGCCGCGGAAACGCCCCGCCTCCGACCAGCCCGGCCTCCGAGACCGTGTGGTGCGGGGCGCGGAACGGCCGCCGGCCGATGAGCCCCTCGCCCGGCGCGAGCATTCCGGCGACGGAATGGACGCGCGTCGTTTCGAGCCGCTCCTGGAGCGTCATGGGCGGGATGATCGTCGGTATGCGCCGCGCCAGCATGGTCTTCCCGCTCCCCGGGCTGCCGACGAGCAGGATGTTGTGGCCGCCGGCGACGGCGACCTCGACGGCGCGCTTCGCGTGCGTCTGGCCGCGGATCTCCGCGAAGTCGTCACTGCCGGGCGGGGCTTCGGGCAGCCCGCGGTCTCCGCGCCAGGCTTCGGCCCGGCGCGTGCCGTTCAGGTGTTCCACGACCTCGCCGAGGCTCTTCAAGGCGTACACGTCGACCGCGTCGGCCAGCGCCGCCTCGGCGCCGTTGTCCGCCGGTACGACCAGACGGCCCACCCCGGCGTCACGGGCGAGCATGGCCACCGAAAGGGCGCCGCGCACCGGACGGAGCTCGCCGTCCAGGGCCAACTCGCCGATCAGGAGCGTCTCGGTGTCCGTCGACCGAATGACGCCCGTGCTGGCCAGGATGCCGACGGCGATGGGCAGGTCGAAAGACGATCCCTCCTTGCGGACGTTCGCCGGCGCCAGGCTGATCGTGATCCGCCGGTAGGGCACCTCGAAGCCGGAATTGCGGATCGCGGCCTCGACGCGCGCGCGGGATTCGCGAATCGCGGTGTCCGGGAGGCCGACGATGCGGATATCGCCGTTGCCTCCGGACGCCACGTGGACCTCGACGTCGATGAGCGCCGCGTCAATGCCGAAGACGGCGGCGCTCCGGGTGCGTGAAAGCATGAATTGTCGGGGGACAGGGAACGGGCCACCCCAGTGTACAGTCGGGAGAACGGCCAAGACAGGGAAAAAGCTGCGCTAAAATACAGCGGTCCCCATGAGCACACGAAAAACCATCACCGTATCACTCCCCGACGCCATGGCCGAGCAGGTCGAGAACGCGATGAGGGTGGAACAGCGGACTCGCTCGGAACTCGTGAGGGAGGCGCTCCGCGAGTACCTGAACAAGCCCATACCCGTCGTGGCGGCTTCCAGGACGGAGCTTGCCGCGATCCGCCGCGGGCGAACCGAGATCGAAAAAGGGGACTACGTGACGCTGGACGAACTCCCGGCGCCTATCGACGCACCGATTCGTGCGTCGACGCCGCAGACCTCGCCCGGGGGCTATTCCGCGTCCGGTGGGAGCGTCGGCCGGACGAAGTCTCCCGTGTCGGACGTCAGCGCTTCCAGAAACGCAATGAGCTGCGCCCGTTCCTCGTCGGTGATTTCCCTGGGCATGAGCCGTTCGTCCAGCCACGGGTTGAAGTGCCCGCCGCTGAGGACGTAGTCCACCGCTTCGTCGAGCGTGGCGGCGCCGCCGTCATGGAAATACGGCGGATGCAGCGTCACGTTCCGCATCGTGGGAGTCTTGAACGCTCCGTTGAACGTGGCGGCGTCGTCCGGCGCCGGATCCTGGTTGGCCAGGAACGCGCCGCGCCCCATGTCCGGGTCGTCGCTGTCGAACCCCACGCCGATGTTGTGGTAGAGCGTATCGGTATAGAGCGGCGGCAGGTGACAGAGCGTGCAGTTGGCCTTGTCCTCGAGGCTGAACACGTCGAACCCCGCGATGGCGTCCGCGGATACCGCGTTCGCGTCCCCCAACTCGTACTGGTCCCAGGGCGAGTTGTCCGCCTCGAGCGACCGTACGAACGTCGACAGCGCGTCGACGATGGCGTCGGCGGTGACCGCGGTTCCCATGGCGCTCTCGAACTGCTCCGCGTACCCCGGGATGGCGCCGATGGTCTCGGCGACGGCGTCCGGCGTGGCGCCGACCTGGCCGCGCCACGCCGCCAGGACCTGGTCCTCCAGCGTCGGCATCCGGCCGTCCCAGTAGAACTCGGTGTAATAGCCGACGTTGTACAGCGTCGGCGAATGCCGCGTGTTGACGTTGCCGGCGGCGTTGGTGGACAGGGCCAGCCCATCGCCCCATCCCATCTCGGGAAGGTGGCACGTCTCGCAGGAGAACGTCCCCGAGTCGGAGATCCGGGTGTCGAAGAAGAGCTGTTTGCCCAACTCGATCTTCTCGTCCGTGATCGGATTGTCCGCGGGGACATTCATTTCCGGCAGGAACGAAGCGGCGGCCGGCTCCGCGACCGGCGCGGCGTCGTCGGCCGTGTCCGGCGCGGCGCATCCCGCAAGAACCGCGGCCAGGAAAACGATCGAAATCAGGCGCGGCCACGACATCCCGTGACCGGCCGAAGAGTGTGGTCGACGATTGAGGCGCATCATTGGGCGTTAGGATAGCAGAGCTTCGTCCGACGTGCACATCGACGCGGACCGATTATCGACCGCTAGGTCGATATGCGCATGTGCCGAACGTGGAATCGATTTCGAACGCGGCTTCGGACGAACGCCTTGACCGGATAGCGTGTCCAGGGAATCAGCAGCAGCAACCCCACGATGTCGGTCAGCAGACCCGGCGTGATCAACACGATGCCGGCGGCCAGCACCAGCAGCCCGTCCAACAACGGTTCGGCCGGCATGACGCCGGACTCCATCTCGCCCTGGATCCGGCGAAGAAGCCGGAAGCCTTCCAGGCGCGCCAGGTAGGCGCCGAGGATTCCGGTCCCGAAGACCAGGATCAGCGTGTCCACCGTCCCCAATCGCCGGCCGATCTCGATGAGAAGCGTGAACTCCACGACCGGAACGACGACGAACAGGGAGAGCAGCACGAGGAAGACCCGCATGCGTTCATGGTAGCATGCGGAAAGTGAGGCAATTGGCGACCGCGGCGGCGCTCGTCCGCTTCTATTTCCGCATCGTTCCCGCCGGTTGGTACCGGCGCTTCCCGTTCGTTCCGGTCCCCCCGCGCAAGTACGTCGCATGGCGGCTCCAGACCGCCTACGGCCGGCAGCGGCCCGGTCTCGGCGTCGTGCTGGCCGATGTCTGGCGTTTCGGCGGCTGGCTCCGGGACTCGGAACGCCCGCCCGAGGGATGACTTCGCCCTCGAAGCGCGTCAAACGCTCCGCGGCGGTGCTCGTCCGCCGGGACGGCGCGCTGCTCGCGCTGCGGCGAGCGGACGACGATGAAGAGCTCCCCGGCGTCTGGGGACTTCCCGCCGGGACGTACCGGGGCGCGGAAGACCGGGCGGCGCTGGTCCGGCGCATCGGCCGCGACAAGCTGGGGGTGCGCCTCACGCCGGGCGGCGTCCTGGCCTCGGGCCGTCAGGAACGGCCGGCCTATATCCTGGACATGGAACTGGTCGAAGCGCGCCTGGAGGGGGATCCGAAGCTGGGCGACTGGCAGTGGGCGCCCGAAGGAATCCTCGAGCCGGGGCGGGATCGCGGTTCCCTCTGCTGCCGGCTGGCGCTGGATTTCATCACAGGCTCCTGAACCGTCTGCAGGCCGGCAGCGCCGGATCGGTCGAAGTCGGCCGCGTTCGATGTCGCGATCGCCGCGCCCTCCGTCAGGGCGGCCGCCCCGATCATGCAGTCGATGAGCATCCCGCGGCCCGACGCTCGCACTCACTGTCCCGCGCCCACGGTCGACGGATCAGCACCCCCACCGGAGCAGTATCCCGCCCCAGGTGAACCCCGCGCCGAAGCTGACCAGCAGGAGGAGGTCGCCTTCCTCGATCGTTCCGTCCGTGGAGGCCTCCGACAGGCAGATCGGTATCGTGGCCGCGGTGGTGTTGGCGAAGCGGTCGATATTGACGGCGACCCGGGCAGGGTCCAGCCGGAGCTTTTCGGCCGTGGCCTTGATGATCCTCATGTTGGCCTGGTGCGGCACGAACAGCTTGAGGTCGGACGGGGTCAGGCCGTTCCGTTGGAGGATCGATTCGGAAACTTCGATCATGCCCCGGACGGCGAACTTGAAGACGCTGCGGCCGTTCTGGTGCACGTAATGCATCTTCCGCTCGACGGTCTCAGCCGAGGGTGGGTGCAGGCTGCCGCCGCCGGGCATGTACAGGTAGGGTCCTCCGCTCCCGTCGCTTCCGAGGATCCAGTCGACAACCCCGTTGCTTCCCTTGGCGGCCTCCATCAGGACGGCGCCCGCGCCGTCACCGAAAAGGACGCACGTGGCCCGGTCCTCGAAGTCGATGATCGAACTCATCACGTCGGCCCCGACGACGAGCACCTTGGAGTGCCGTCCCGACTGGATGAACTGGGCCCCCGTGGCCAACGCGTACAAAAAACCCGAGCAGGCGCCCGAAAGGTCGAATCCCCAGGCGTTCGACGCGCCGATTTTCTCCTGGAGCACGCAGGCCGTGGAGGGGAACATCATGTCGGGCGTGACCGTGGCCACGATGATCAGATCGATCTCATCGGCCTCCACGCCGCGTTCGGACAGCACTCTCCGCGCGGCCTCGGCCCCGAGCGAGCTTGTCGGCGTGCCCTGCTCCACGATCCGGCGTTCGCGGATACCCGTGCGCTCCATGATCCACCGGTCGTCGGTGTCGACCATTTTCTCGAGATCCCGGTTGGTGAGGCGGCCCTCGGGAACATAATGCGAGACGGCCGTGATCGTTGCTGACTGTTCGGGCAATCTTCGAATCCCTCTGGACGGTAACTGGAAGGAATCAGCGAAATTAGCACAGTTGCCACCGTGTTACAATCGCGTGTTGATGTCGGAAAACTACTTCCAGAAAGGGTTCGGGATGCGCCTGGAAGTGCGTCCCGAGCTCCAGGATCGCTACCGGAGCCGCATCGTCGACAGGATGCGCGAAGTCGGGTCCAGATTGGTCGTGGAGGATCTCACTTTCGTGCTGGCTCGCGAGTTCGGGTTCTGCTACGGCGTCGATCGCGCGCTCGAATACGCCTACGAGACCGTCCGCAAGTTCCCGGACCGCCGCATCTTCCTCACCGGCGAGATCATTCACAACCCCCAGGTCAACCGCGAACTGCAGGAGCGCGGCATCCGGTTTCTCCCCGAGCAGCGCGATCCGGCCATCAAGTACGGTGAAGTCCGGCCGCCCGACGTGGTTGTCTTGCCCGCGTTCGGCGTTCCCCGCCGGGACATGGAAACCCTCAACGGCATCGGCTGCACGGTTGTCGACACCACGTGCGGTTCCGTGCTGAACGTGTGGAAGAACGTCGAACGATACGCCTCGCTCGGGGTGACCTCGATCATTCACGGCAAGTTCGAGCACCAGGAGACGCGCGCGACCTTTTCGCGAACGACGCTGTCGCCGGAGGCCCACTACCTGGTCGTCCGGAACACCGACGAAGCGGCCACGGCCTGCGACTATATCGTCGACGGCGGCGACGCGCAGGCGTTCCTGGAGAGGTTCGCGCCCGCCGTCTCTGCAGGGTTCGATCCGGACCGCCACCTGGAGCGCGTGGGACTGGCGAACCAGACCACCATGCTCAGCTCGGAGTCCCTCGAGGTGGCCGAGATGTTCCGTCTCGCGCTGGCTCGGCGGTACGGCGACGAGGAGCTCCCGGAACGCTACATCGCCTTCGACACGATCTGCAGCGCGACCGAGGACCGCCAACAGGCCTTGTTGGCGCTGCGGCACGAGGACCTGGACGCGATGATCGTCATCGGCGGTTACAACAGCTCGAACACCAACAACCTGGCGCGCATCGCGGCCACCTTCACGCGATCCTTCCACATCGAGGACGCGGCGGCCATCGCCGGGACCGGAGAGATCCGGCACAAGCCCGCCGGTCGCCCCGGCGAGCTGCGGACTCGGCAGTGGCTTGCCGCCGGGCCGCGGAAGATCGGTCTGACCGCCGGCGCCTCGACGCCGAACAGCCAGATCGGCGAGGCGATCGAGCGGATCGTCGGTTTTCGGGATACAATGGCGCTTTCGAAGCTGAAGGAATTCGTCAATGCCGGTAGCTAACCCGAAAAAAGCCAACCCCTCGGCGATCATTCCCGACGCCCCGAAAAAGATCACGCGGAAGAAAAAGACGCCGAAGATCATCGCCGTCGTGAATCCCGACAACTGCACGGGTTGCGAAGCGTGCATCCCGTTCTGCCCGGTCGACTGCATCGAACACGTGCCGCGCGACGCTTCCGACAACGTCGGCGTGATCATCGATCCGGTTCAGGTACGCTTCGACGAGTGCATCGGCTGCAAGATCTGCGTCAACGTGTGCGAGCGGATGGCATGGGACGCGATCGCCATGTATCCCGCCGCCGACGTGGCCGAGTTTTTCGGAATCGAACTCCACGACAAGTACGAGGACGCGGTCGCCGCGCACGCCGGAGAAGCCGCCGGCGCCTGAAACGGACCGCGTGCTCTCGGGGCGGCCTACGGTCCCCGGAATCGATGACGCGTCACGAAGTCATGCGGAATCTCCTCTAGATCGGCACGCCCCCGACTCCCGGCCTCCGGCGTCCCTTCTTGCGTTTCCCGGGACTCTTGGGCCGTCCCGCGGCCAATCCACGCATCATCGTGCGCGCCCGGACGTACTGCTTGAGCAACTGGTTGACCTGTTGCACCGAGGTTCCGCTGCCTCTCGCGATGCGTTTCCGGCGTGAGCCGTTCAGGATTCGGTGGTTCCGGCGCTCCGCGGGGGTCATCGAGTCGATGATCGCCTCGGTTCGCGTCAACTCTCTCTCGTCCACCTCCACCTTGTTCAGATTCCTGAACGGGCCGATGCTCGGAAGCATCCCGAGAATGCTCTCGAGCGACCCCATCCGGCGGACCTGCCGCAACTGATTCCTGAAGTCTTCGAGAGTGAAGTCGTTGGAGGCGGCCTTCTTCTGGAGTTCGATGGCCTGCTTCCGGTCGACGACCGCCTCGGCCTTCTCGATCAGGGACAGGATGTCCCCCATGCCGAGAATGCGCGAAACGATGCGGTCCGGGTGGAACGGCTCGAGCGCGTCGTATTTCTCGCCCACGCCGAGAAACTTGATCGGTCGGCCCGTTACGGACTGGATCGAGAGGGCCGCGCCGCCCCGGGCGTCGCCGTCCATCTTGGTCAGGATGAAACCGGTCAATCCGAGCCGTTGGTGGAATTGTTCGGCGCTCCGGACGGCGTCCTGTCCCAGCATGGCGTCGGCAACGAAAAGGATTTCCCGTGGGTTCAGCGCGTCCTTGATTCCATCCAGCTCGACCATCAGGGACTCGTCGACGTGCAGCCGGCCGGCCGTGTCGACGATCAGCACGTCGTGGGCCGAGTCGCGCGCTTCCCTGAGGGCGCCCAGGCCAAGATCCACCGGCGTTTGATTCGCGGTCCCCTCCCAGACTCGCGCTTCCACGTCGCCTGCTATGAGCCGGAGCTGCTCCCGGGCCGCCGGGCGGTGGACGTCGACGGACACCAGCAGCGGCCGCCGCCCCCCTGTCTTGAGCCAGGCGGCCAGCTTGCCGCTCGATGTCGTCTTGCCCGAACCCTGGAGTCCGACCAGCATGACGACCGTGGGCGGATTGGCGGCGAATTCGAGGCGCGCGGTCCGTGAACCCAACATGTCCACCAGCGCGTCGCGGACGACCTTGACCACCTGTTGGCCCGGAGCGAGGCTGTCGAGCACTTCCTGTCCGAGCGCCTTGGATCGGACGCTCTCGGTGAACTCCCGCACGACCTTGAAGTTGACGTCGGCCTCTAGGAGAGCCATCCGGATCTCGCGAAGTGTCTCGTCGACATGGGCGGCGCTGAGCCGGCCTTCGCCGCGCACGTTCTTCAGTACCCGCTGCAGCTTGTCGGAAAGGTTTTCGAACATGTCTACGCGTGGTTTCGTCTCAGCGACGGTGCACGCGCCGGATCGAACGGGCGCGTCCGCTCTCGGCGTCGACGTCGATCACCGCGCCGTTCAGCTCCACGCCCTCCGATGCGGCCTCGAGCCGCACGGGAACCTGCAGGCTGAGTCGCGCCATCGTGGACTCGCGGGTCATGCCGATCACGGAATCGAAGGGGCCCGTCATGCCCACGTCGGTCTGATACGCGAGTCCGCGAGGCAGAATGCGCGCGTCGGCCGTGGGGATGTGCGTGTGGGTTCCGAGAACGGCCGAGGCGCGGCCGTCCAGGTGCCAGCCCATGGCCACCTTTTCGGAGGTGGCCTCGGCGTGATGGTCGACGATGATCACGCGTACGTCGCCGGGCAGGCTCTCGATCTCCGCGTCCACCGTCCGGAAGGGATCGTCGGTGTCGGGCATGAAGACCCGCCCCTGGACGTTGATCACCGCGACGGGCTCGCCCGTGCGGGCGTGAAGCACGGTGCTCCCGCGGCCGGGATTTCCGGGAGGATAGTTCGCGGGCCTCAGTATTCTCTGTTCCGAATCCAGGTATCCGAAGATTTCCTTCCTGTCCCAGACGTGGTTGCCGGACGTGAGAACGTCGATGCCCCAGCCCAGCATCTCGTCGGCGATCTTGGGCGTAACGCCGAATCCGGCCGCGGCGTTCTCGCAGTTCACAACGGTGAAATCGATCTGATACTCGTCCCGGAGAGCGCCCAGGTGCCGGCGGACGCATTCCCGCCCGGCGCGCGCCACCGTGTCTCCGATGAAGAGAACGTTCATGATGCGAGGAGCGGATGCCGAAGGAAAACCCCGCGGAGCCGCGTGGCGGCCTTATTTGAACCCGTCGAACCAGGGCGGGTGTCCTATCCGGGCTTCAGGGAACCGTCAACCCCATGGGGACGGCTCGCTCACCACCGCGAGAATCCGGACCCCTTCAAATAAGACATAGGTCAAATAATGTACACGCCAACGCCGACTTCGCAGGGCGGAGTCGATTGTAGGGAAACCGCAGCGCCGAATCAACCGCGCCACGTCCTTGGAGGCCGGCAAGACCGAAAGCGGCTCAGAGCGCGTCGTCTATCCTGTCGATCCACTTGGCGGACCCGGAGCGGACCGCCGCCTCCAGTTGCTTGCCGCTGGCCGTTTCCTCTTTCTTTTCCTGGGCGAGATGCAGGGCGGTCAGTATGGCGATCTTCAAGGAGTCGACCGTCCGCGTCTGGTGGGCGATCTCCCGCATTCTCAGGTCGACATCCTTCGCGAGGCGCAGGATTTCCTCGTGATCGACGGGCTCGCTGAACCGCAGCGGATAGCGCTGATCGAAGATATCGATCTCGACGATGTCGCGCGGATTCTCAGGCAACCTTATTCGACTTCTTTCGGATCCAGCGCCGCAATGGTGCCAACCAGCAGGCGTTCGACTCGGCCGACGATCTCACGCCGTTCTTCCCGCATCTCGTCCAACTCGCCCTGAAGCGCGATGTTCTTTTCCCGCGCGTCCGCCAACGCTTTCTCGGCCGCGTCTTTCTGGTCGCGCGTAGCGGCCAGGACTTCCAGGACGCGTTCGATTCGGCCCTCCAACTCATTGAATCGGGACAGCGCGTCAGTATCAGTTGAACTCGTGGCTTGCACCCATCAACTCCTTTTCTACGGCGTCAGCTCCGTAATTCGATTCCGATCTTTCGCAGCTCGGCCAGGACACGCTCCGCGAACCCCTGCACCTCGCTGTCGGTCAACGTCCGCTCGCCGGACTGGAAGACCAACGTCACGGCGAGGCTGTAGAACGACGCGGAAAACGGCCCCCGCTCCAGCCTGTCGAACGGGAACACGTCGGTCAACTCGGCGATTCCGGCGCGATGGACGGCTTCGACAACATCCCGGTACGGGGTCCGGCGAGCGACCAGCAGCGACAAATCGCGTCGCACGGCAGGATACTTCGGAATCGGCGCCGTCGCAATGGCCCGCAATCCCCGCTCCAGCACGTGCTCGATGTCGATCTCGGCGACGCAGATCTTCTGCCGAAACTTGAATCGGGACTCCCACTCGGCGTGGAGTTCACCCACCGATGCGACGGCGCCCAGCCGTACCGAACGGCCGGGATGCAGGTAGGGCGGCAACGCGTCGGTGGACTCCGCGAGAACCAGGTCGAATCGGGACAACAGGGCTTCGACTTCGCCCTTCAGCCGGAAGAAGTCGGTTTCGACCGTGCTCTGGTGAATCCTCGGCGCGTCGGCGGCTCCCGTCGCCGCCATCACCAGGCGGCGCTTTTCGCCGGAAGTCGGGTAGACCTTGGCGATCTCATACAGGGCCACATCGCGCAGGCCGCGGTTCAGGTTCCACTGGATCGAACCGAGCACGCTGGGAACGAGCGACGTGCGCAGTATGGGGGCGTCCTCCGACAGTGGATTGCGGATCTCGACCGGCTCCACGCCCGGCGCGAACGCGGCTTGCGTGTCCCGGTTTCCGAAAGCGATGCTGCAGGTTTCCGTATATCCCAGACCCGCCAGAGTGTCCCGCACGTGCGTCTCCCCGGCGTGGCTCGGCAGTTGCCGGCCCTGACCGGACCACACCGGCAACGTCGCGGGAAATCGTTCGTAGCCGTGGTGCCGCGCGATTTCTTCGATCAGGTCTTCCTCGCGGGCGATGTCGTGCCGGTGGCTGGGCGTGCGGACCGTCCAGCCGTCGGCGGACACCCGAGGTTCGAAGCCCAGTCTGCGAAACACGCGTTCCACTTCGGCGTCGGGCACGGCGGCGCCGAGATGTTCGGCGATGCGCCCCCGCCGCAGGGCGATCCTGTCCGGTTCGATCGGGGCCGGATAGACGTCGATCACGCCGCGGAGCGCAACCCCGCCGGCCAACTCGATGATCAGGCCTGCGGCGCGCTCCAGGGCCGTGGCCGCCATGGCGACGTCCGCGCCCCGCTCGAAGCGATACGACGCCTCGGTTCCCAGGCGAATGCGCTTCGCGGTTTTCCGAACCGAAACCGGATCGAACCAGGCGCTCTCCAGCAGCACGTTCGTCGTCCGGTCCGAGATCTCGGTGTCCAGGCCGCCCATGATTCCGGCCAGCGCCACCGCGCGCCGCGCGTCGGCGATCACGAGCGTCGTATCGTCGAGCCGGCGCTCGTCGCCGTCGATCGTGCGCAGTGTCTCTCCCGCCGCGGCGCGCCGAACGACGATCCGGGAACCGTCGAGCGTATCGGCGTCGAAGGCGTGCAGCGGATGGCCCAACTCCATGAGGACGTAGTTGGTCGCGTCGGCGACGTTGTTGACCGAGCGGATCCCGACGGCTTCAAGCCGCCGCACGAGCCACTCCGGGGACGGGCCGACGCGAACGCCCGAGATGTAACGCCCGCAGTAGCGCCGGCACAGGCCGGCGTCCTCGATCGCAATGGCGAAGACGTCGTCCATGGCGGCCGACCCCTCGGCCGCGGCCGCCTCCGGGCTGCGGATGTCGACGTCGTAGATTGCCGACAATTCACGCGCGACGCCGATGTGGGAAAGGCAGTCGCCGCGGTTGGCCGTAACGTCGAGCTCCAGGACGGTATCGCTCCCGGCGCGCGCGACGCCGTCGACGGCGAGGCCCGCCAGGGTGAGCCGCTCCCCGACTGCGCGGGGCGCTTCCGGGAGGTCGAGAAAGTCCCGAAGCCATTGGATGCTGATCTTCATGGGCGGCGGCGTGGGGCGATGGCTAGGAGCCTGTGGTGAAACCCCGCGTCGCAGCGAGACCGGTGAGGCGCCTGTCCGGCAAGGCGCGAGAAGGGAGCATATTCCCGATGTGTGACCGACGAGCAACGCAGTCCGGACGGGATCGATCGCCGGTCGAATGCAGCAGGGGTTTCACCCGAGGCTCCTAGAACTGACTCAGGAACCGCATGTCGTTTTGAAAAAGGAGCGGTATATCGTCGATGCCGTACTTGAGCATCGCGTAACGGTCGATCCCGAGACCGAACGCGAAACCGGAATACCGGGCGGTGTCGTAACCCACGCAATCGTATACGGCCGGGTGGACCATGCCCGCGCCCATCATCTCGATCCAGCCCGTGTGCTTGCAGACGCGGCAGCCGCGACTTTCGCAGAATTCGCACGACACGTCGACCTCGGCGCTGGGTTCGGTGAAGGGGAAGTAGCTGGGCCGGAGGCGCGTGCGCGTCCGTTCGCCGAAGAACTGCCGGTGCAGCAGGTCCAGAGTGCCCTTGAGGTCCCCGAAAGAGATGCCTTCGTCGACCACCAGGCCCTCGATCTGGTGGAACATCGGCGAATGCGTCGCATCGAGCTCGTCGCGGCGAAAGACGCGGCCCGGACAGATGATCCGAATAGGGGGCGGTTGCCGCTCCATCGTTCGGATCTGGACCGGGGACGTCTGGGTCCGAAGAACGATGTCGTCGGAGATGTAGAACGTGTCGGACTCATCGCGCGACGGATGTTCGGGTCCGATGTTCAGCGCGTCGAAGTTGTTGTAGGTGGTTTCCACTTCCGGGCCGTCCTCGACCGTGTAGCCCATGGCCAGGAAAATGTCCTCGATGGCGCGCCGGGCCAGGGTGATGGGATGCCGGTGCCCGATGCGCGGCCGGGATCCCGGCAGCGACACGTCGAGCGCCTCGGTTTCCTCTCGGGCGGAGCGCTCCTCGCCGGCGAGAGCGGCCTCCCGTTCGGCCAGCTCCGACTCGATCCGCTGCTTGAGCCGGTTGGCGAGTTTGCCGAACGCCGGGCGCTGGTCGGCGGGCAACTCCCGCAGGCGCTGCATCTCGAGCGTGAGCAATCCCGACTTCCGGGAGAGGTATCGCGCGTGGAGTTCTTCGAGCGAGGAGCGATCGGCGGCCCGGGCCTTTTCCCCGTCGAATCGCTCGCCGATTTGCCGGAGGTCGTCGATGCCGGCCATGGGGCCTACGCGGTGCGGCCGATGGCTGCCTTGGCTTGTTCCGCCAGCCGGGCGAAGCCGGCCGGGTCGTCGAGGGCGATACCCGCAAGCACCTTGCGGTCGAGATCGGCTCCGGCCGTCTTCAACCCATGGATGAACTGGTTGTAGTTGAGGCCGTGCCGGCGGGCGGCCGCCCCGATCCGGATGATCCAGAGGCGGCGGAAATCGCGTTTGCGCGTTCTGCGGTCGCGGTAGGCGTATTGGCCGGCGCGGTCGACGGCCTCCATGGCGTACCGGAAGAGTTTGCTCTTGCCGAGGTAATAGCCTTCGGCGCGCTTCAGGACCTTGCGCCGCCGGTCGTGCCGGACGGTTCCACGTTTGACTCTTGGCACTGTCTGGATCCCTTGACTGTGTGTCCCGATGAAGGCGCGCGGCCGTTATCCGTACGGAAGCATCCGCTTGACCTTCGCGGCGTCGGCGTCTTCCATCACGGCGGAACGCCCCAGCATGCGCTTTTTCCCAGGCGACTTCTTGGTCAGGATGTGGCGTTTGAACGCGTGACGCCTCTTGATGCGTCCGGTGCCGGTCAGCTTGAACCGCTTTCGGGCGCCGCGGTGCGTCTTGAGCTTGTACGCCATGTGTCTATTTCTCTTTCTTCGGCGCGAATATCGCGACCAGGTTGTTGCCTTCCATCTTCGGCAGGTTCTCGACGAAACCGTAGTCCTCGAGTTCTTCCATCAAACGTTCGATCAGGTTGCGGCCGATATCCTTGTGAACGATCTCGCGACCGCGGAACCAGACGTTTGCCTTGACCTTGTCTCCCTGCCGCAAGAACCGAACGATGTGGTTCTTCTTGAATTCGTAATCGTGCTCGTCCGTGTTGGGCCGGAACTTGACTTCCTTGACCGTGACGCTCTTCTGATGTTTCCGCGCCTCGTGAGCCTTTCGCTTCATCTGGTAGAGGTACTTGCCGTAATCCATGATCCGGCAAACCGGAGGATTGCCGTTCGGGGCGACCTCGACCAGATCCAGGCCCTGTTCTTCCGCGACCCGGATCGCGTCTTCCGGGGGCATCACGCCGAGTTGCGCTCCCTCCTCGCCGATAACGCGAACTTCCCGCGCCCGGATGCGGTGATTGACGCGAACACGGTCCGTCCGCTGACGTGGGGAGAATCTCTTCACGCGTGACAATTGCCCAACATAACAAACACCCGCCTTTCTTGCAATCGCGCCCAATTGCGCGAAAGTGCCCCGGACGGGCCGGAAGCGCCCGCGAAGGGCCGGAAGCGGCTTCAATCATACCGTTTCCGCCCCCTTGTCACCACAGGCCGCTTGAGATAACTTGAAGCGGATGAAGTACGTGTCCATGGACAGCCCCATCGGTCCCCTGACGTTGGTGTCAGGCGCCGACGGGCTGCGTTCCATCGTTTTCGGCGCGCAGGCGCCCGACGGCGCGGAGCTCGACGCCCGGGCGCATGCGTCCGTCGTGTCCCAGTTGAACGAGTATTTCAGGGGGCAGCGCCGCGCCTTCGACATCCCGCTCGCGCCGCGCGGCACTCCCTTCCGGCGGTCAGTCTGGCGCCAACTCCTCCGGATCCCGTTCGGCGAGACGCGCACTTACGGCGACATCGCCCGCGCCCTGGGCAACCCCGGCGCCGCGCGCGCCGTCGGAATGGCCAATCACGACAACCCGATCCCCATCGTCATCCCGTGTCACCGCGTCGTCGGAGCCGACGGGTCGCTGACCGGATACGCCGGCGGGCTCGACGTCAAGGCCCGGCTGCTCGCCATGGAAGGCGCCGGCGCGAGGACGGAGTCCGCCTGGGCGGCCGCGGTCTGAGGGGGCTCGGTCCGGGATCGAGCGTCCGGTTCCGGTGCTCGGAAGTTCCACCGTTCACGATCGAGTGATCGCCATGTCTCGAGAAGAAAACCTGGAAACGCAGCGCCATTCGCTGGCCCACCTGATGGCGGCCAGCATCCAGGAGTCCCATCCCGACGCCAAGTTCGGTGTCGGTCCCGTCGTCGAGGACGGCTTCTACTACGACGTGCTGCTCGAGGAGCCCCTGACGCCGGACGCTCTCGCGGCGATCGAACGGACGATGCGCCGGAAGGTGTCCGAGAAGCTCTCCTTCGAGCGGATCGAGATGCCGATTGCCGACGCCGTCGCGCTCTTCGCCGGGATGGCCCAGGATTTCAAGGTGGAGCTGCTCAACGACCTGCGGAGCCGGGGCACGACCGCGCTGGTCGACGTGGACGATCCCAACCTGGTCGGCGGCGGCGTCGACACGGTCAGCGTGTACAGGACCGGCGAGTTCGTCGATCTCTGCAGAGGGCCCCACGTGGCCGATGCCGGCGTGATCCGGCCGGACGCGTTCAAGCTGACCCGCGTGTCGGGCGCCTACTGGCGGGGCGATCAATCCCGCACGCAACTCCAGCGCGTCTACGGCGTCGCGTTCGAGGACAAGAAGGCGCTGAAAGCCTATTTCGTCCGTCTCGAGGAAGCGCGGAAGCGGGACCACCGGCGGTTGGGAACGGAGCTGGACCTGTTCAGCGTTCATCCGGACACGGTCGGCGGCGGACTCGTTCTGTGGCATCCGAAAGGGGGGCGCGTCCGTCACCTGGTCGAGGAGTACTGCAAGAACGCGCACCTGACGGGCGGCTACGAGTTCGTCTACACGCCGCACATCGGACGCCGGACGCTGTGGGAGACGAGCGGCCACCTGGGGTTCTACGCCGATGCGATGTACGCCCCGATCGAGATCGACGCGCAGGAGTTCTATCTCAAGCCGATGAACTGCCCCTTCCACGTCCACATCTTCAAGAGCGGCGTGCGTTCCTACCGCGACCTTCCGATCCGCCTGGCCGAATGGGGCACGGTCTACCGTTACGAGCGGAGCGGCGTCCTCCATGGACTGACGCGCGTCCGGGGCTTCACGCAGGATGACGCCCACCTGTTCTGCCGGCCGGACCAGATGCCGGCCGAGATCGACACCGTGTTGGGCTTCAGCCTCGACATCCTGCGGGCGTTCGGGTTCAGCGAGTTCACGATGTACCTGAGCACGCGCCCCGAGAAGCGCGTGGGGCGGGACGCCCTGTGGGACGAGGCCGAACAGGCCCTGGAGGCCGCGCTCGAGCGTTCGGGCCTGCCCTACGAGGTTAACGCCGGGGACGGGGCCTTCTACGGGCCCAAGATCGACATCGTGCTTACCGACGCCATCGGCCGGGGATGGCAGTTGAGCACGATCCAGTTCGATTTCAACCTGCCCGAGCGTTTCGACCTGAGCTTCGTCGGGGAGGACGGCGCCCCGCACCGCCCCTACATGATTCACCGCGCCCTGCTCGGCAGCATGGAACGCTTCTTCGGGATCCTGATCGAGCATCACGGCGGCGCGTTTCCGGTCTGGCTGGCTCCGGTCCAGGCCGTTCTGATCCCGATCGCGGACCGGCACGTGGACTATTGCAGGGGCGTGCTGGAGCGGCTTCGCGAGGCGGGAATCCGGGCCGAGCTCGACGACGGCGCCGACCGCATGAACGCCAAGATCCGCAAGGCGCAGGTCCAGAAGGTGCCCTTCATGCTGGTCGTGGGCGACAAGGAGGCCGGCGCGAACGCGGTGGCCGTTCGGCTCCGTTCCGGCGAGGACCTGAAGGCCCGGACCATCGACGCGTTTCTGGAACTGGCGCGGGAGGCGATCGCATCCCGCAGTTGACGCGCGCGAACCCACGGGCGAAGCGATCGCAACATAACGGCGACGGGCGCGAGTTGACGGTTCCGATCGATCTCCGTTTCGGTTTCGTTTCCGAAGACCGAGGCGCAGACCGAACCGAGGGGTGAAAACGATCGGTGGCGTGGGATTGCGGTGCCCTACCGATCAGCGGCGGTCCCGTCGAGTTCAGTGGCCGCGTCGGTCGGGGATTTTCGGTAGTTGGCAATGGTGAGTCCGTGCCATCCTGCGGGACCACGGGCGCCGAGGGCATCGGTTTCCGAGAAGTTGGATCGGGTACATGTTTGAACACTCTTCGGTCGATGTTCGGTATGCGGTCCGCTTTCTGGCAAAGCGACCAGCCTATACGCTCACGGTCCTTGGAATCCTGGCCGTCACCGTCGGGGCCAGCACGGCCGTGTTCAGCGTCGTCAATGGCGTCATTCTCAAGCCCATCCCCTTCAGTGAGCCCGAGCAGTTGGTTGCGTTCTCGAACCTGGTTTTCCCGGGCCGGTCCGACGTCCTGAACACTGATGCAATCGACGAACTCCGGGGCGTGAGTCGCAGTTTCGAGGCTGTCGCGCTCATTGCCACGCTGACGCCGCCAATGGAACGCAGTTCCGACCAATATCTGGTGCGCGTGCCCGCAGACTTCTTCCCCAGCCTGCTCAGGGTCGATCCGGTCCTCGGCCGTCATTTCACGCCGGATGACGACCGGCCCGGCGCGGAGCCGGTGGCGATCATCAGCCATGCCTACTGGCAGTCGCGGCTGGGCGGGGCTCCGGACGTCGTCGGGCAGACGATCCGCCATCCGGAGTATCCGCAACTGGTGGTCGTGGGCGTGCTCGGGCCCGATTTCAGGTCGCCGGAGGACCTGGAAGCCCCGCCACATTTCTGGTCGCCTCTGGGTTCCGGTCCACGGATACCTTCGACCCAAATGTATCACGCGATCGGACGCCTCCGGCCCGGCGTCACGATCGAAGAAGCGCAAGCCGAACTCGAGGCGATCAAGCCCGGAGTGATCGAGGCCGGCGGCGATCGGATGGCCGGCCATGACTTGGCGATCATGCCGCTGGCCGACCGTTACGGATCCGCCAACGAACGTGGAACAATCGTTTTCTTCTTCGGCGCCGTCCTGGCTGTACTGCTGGTCGGGATTGCGAACATCGCGGGCCTGGATCTGGCCCGACTGCCCCTGTTCGAAGGCGAATTCGCCGTCCGATCGGCCTTTGGCGCGACAGGGTGGCGCCTGGCCCGTCTCACGCTGACACGGACACTTCTGACTGGATTGGCGGGGGGTGTCCTCGGCACGCTGGCCGCGGTGGCGGCGACCCGCGTTTTGGGTGGGACGCTTCTCAGCTTCGTTCCCCGCCGGCTCGATCTCGGCGTGGATCGGAACGCGTGGCTCTTCGCGATTTCGATATCGCTGCTGTCGGCGGCGTTGATCGCCCTGGTCCCCGCGATTCGCGCCTCGAGCGCGAACCTGCGCGGCGCCATCTCGAACACCGCCCGATCGGCCACCGTCGACCGGCGGAGCCGCCTGTTCCAGGACGGGATCACGAGTCTCCAGGTCGGAATGACCTTGGTCCTGGTCGTGAGCGGGGGCATCGCGATGCACAGCTTCTGGCGGTTGGCGACGATCGACTGGGGCTTCGACCCGGAGCGTGTGGCCGTCATCAACGTCGGCTTGCCGACGGACTATCCGGCGCCGCGTTTCGAGTCGGTATTCGACGAGATCCGGGCCGCGCTCCGTCCGATGACGGAGGACGCCGCCGTGGCGTTCACCGACACGCTCTCGGGCTTCGTGTTGTCGTCGGCGTTCTTCCGGGCGCCCGACGCCCCACCCATACCTCCGAACGTGGAAACCGGTGGCCGCTGGTACGACGCGATGATCGAGAGCGGCTTCCGCCGGTTCGACTTCAACGCGGTGTCGAGCGAGTTTTTCGACGTGCTCGACGTCCCGGTTCTCGAAGGGAGGGTCTTCACGCCGGGCGAAGCGCGCGACGCCGCGCCGGTGACGATCGTCTCCGAGTTGGTGGCGCGCATGTTGTGGCCGGGCCGCAGCCCGATCGGCCAGCGGCTCGAGTATGGCGCCACGGAAACAGATTCGATCGGGTTGAGGGTCATCGGCGTTGTCGGCGATGTCCGGCGTCAAGTACGGGACGACGCGCCCGGTCAGATGGTCTATCTTCCATCGGGGTACGTCTTTCGGAACCTGCGTCCCTCGGGGCCGTGGAACATGCTGATCGCCCGTACAACGGCGTCCCCGCGGAGGATCGAAGAGGCGATCGTCGGAATCGAGCCGTCGGCACGGGTCCGGGTCGACTGGATGACGGACCGGTTCGCCGTCCAGATCGACCGCGACCGGTTCTTCGGAATCATCCTCGGTGCGTTCGCCGGGTTCGCCCTGTTGCTGGCCGCACTGGGCGTGTATTCGGTCGTGTCCTACGCCGTGGATCGGCGCGTTCGGGAAATGGGCGTCCGGATGGCGCTGGGCGCCCAACGGTTTCGGGTGTTCCGCGACGTTCTCCGGCGGGTCCTGGTTCCGGCGGCGACCGGCGTGGTCCTGGGCCTGGCGGCGTCGATCCCGGTCGTCCGCGTTCTCCGCACATACCTCTACAGCATCGAACCCGCGGATTCGATGGCCTACGCCATCGTCCTGCCGATCCTGCTCGCGGCGATCCTGACCGCCGGCGTCCTGCCGGCCATCCGGGCATCGCGTCTAGCCCGCATTTCTCACTGGGAGGGGGCAAGAGGACGGGAGCGAGAGTAGAGGAGGGACCTGAAAAGGCCGCCCCACGTGGGATTCAGGCTTGTGTTGGAAGAGCTTGAAGCCACGAAGGAGGCGGCCTTTCTGATGAC
>JAJEDW010000148.1 GCA_022821265.1 Acidobacteriota bacterium | reverse complement strand
CCACCGTGCTGGCGGCGAACCCGGCGAGCTTGCCCGCCTTGGACGCCGCGTCGGCGGGTGAAGCGCCCTTTCGAGCCCGGACGGCGACCCACCGCGCCAGGTGATAGGCCGCCAGCGCGACGGCGACCGAGGCCAGGACTGCCAGTGCGATTCCGGTGAGCGTGACCGACGGGAGCAGCGGCGCGGTCCGCTGTTCGAGCGACAGCCAGTCGACGACGCGTCCCTGGTGGCCGGAATAGAAAAGCATCGTCGGCACGAGGAAGAAGCCCATCAGTTGCGCGCGGCGCACCTTGAAGACCAGGGGAACCAATCCGACGACGGTGGCGCATATCAGGATTGCGAGGCCGCCCAGGCCGAGCAACAGCACGGTGAGCGCGGCCAGGAATGCCACGACGCCCCAGTTGAGGCCAAGCTCGTCGGTCGCGCCGACCCACCGGGCGATGGATGCGCCCATCCGCCACAGCATCGTCGCGGCGATCACCCCGGCCACGACCATGAAGAGCGCGATCAGGAGCAGGTCGGAGGGGACGATGATGCCGCCCAGGATCTGCTCGACGGCGATGGACGCGCCGCTCCGGCTGCGTCCGATCAGGTACAGCGCCGCGATGGCGAACAGCGCCTCGGCCGTGTTGAGCGATGACGTCGTCACCAGGTAGGAGCGGCTCTGTTCGTCCCGACTCACGCGGCGGCCGAACCAGCGTTCCAGCAGCAGGAGCAACGTGGCCGCGTTGGCGGCGCCTATCCCGGGCAGCAGTCCGACGATCAGGCCGGCGAACCCGCCCCGCACGCCCGGTCCGGCGACCGCGCCGGCCGTCGGATTGGGCGATTCCTTGGAAGGCGGTGGGCGTCTTGTCGGCGGACCTGCGGTTGCGATGGCGAACACGAGTCCCGCCACGCCGAACAGGCCGGCCAACGCCGGGAACAGCGCGTTGACGGGCGCGTCCGATCCGCCCGCGACGAGCGGCGTTCCGAAGACCACCAACCCGAGCAGCCCGCTCGCCACGAAGACGACCAGCGACCAGCCGCGCGGCGAATCGGTGACGATCAGGACTGCCGAGACGGCCAGCAGGATCCAGAACATCCAGGGGCTGATGCCGTCCTCCACGGCGCCGATCACGTTCCCGAAGGTCAGGAGCGCGATGACCAGGACGACGCCGATGACCAGACCGACCGCGCTGCCGGCGACCGACAGGCGGATCGCCAGGTTCCCCTGCCCCTTCTTCACGAGGTCGTGTCCCGGGAGCAGCGCGAACGTTTCGTCGCCGGGGATGCCCAGGAACAGGCCGGGTACGACATCGAAGAACGTGTGGGATATCGCCAGCGCGCACGTGAAGGCGAGCAAGGCCGAGTACTCGATGCCGAGCGACGCGCAACTCGCGCTGCCGGCCAGCAACAGCGCCGTCACCGTGTTGACGTGAATGCCCGGCACCAGGCCGGTGACGATGCCGGTCAGCGCGCCCAGAAGCGAGGCGGCAATCACCATGCGCCGGGGGCGAACACCCGCCGAACGTTGAGCGACGGCGCGTCCTGAAACAGCTCCACCTCGGCCGTCACCAGGAACGGGTCGTCCGACAACAGCCGGTCGACTTCACAGGGCGTCCGCTCGCCTTCGAACATGATGCCTGCGACCGTCGCGGCCGCGGCGGTCCGGTCCTCCGCGTCGGCCAGCGTCAGCCGAACATGTTCCAGGCCGGCCTGGCTTTCGAAGTACTCCGTTTCAACCGCGATGACCGGGCCGACCAGCAGCGTTTCGCCGATCCGCGCCGCCGCCTCGGCCATGGGAACCGGATCCCCGCGCGGCGCGGTCGGTGTCACGTGCGCGGCCGAGAGCGGGCGAAGCTGCGGCTGGCCCGAGTACATCCCAAGGTTGCCGGTCACGCGCAGCGTTTCGCCGCGCCGGGGCTTGACCGGCAGGCAGCCCAGCGAAGGAAACACCGGAACGTCGATGAACATGTCTTCCGCCGGCTCGTACATCTCGATGAACACGATCCCTTGCCGGGACACGCCCACCGAGGTGACGCGTCCTTCCAGTCGGAACGTCGCGCCGGAATGGCGCGGGTCGGCGATATGCGCGGCGGTCAGGGCCGGCAGGGCGCCGAGCGACCCGGTGTAGACGTACCGGCGGTTCGTGACGAACAGCACCGTCAACGCCGCCACCGCCACGACTATGACGAGGTATCGGTACCCTGGACTCATGGCGCGGTCGCACTTCCGCGTTCACTCGGCGTACGAGCGAACGCCCACGGCATGGTTGGTCGCGCGATTCTCGCAAGTTACGCACAAAATGCGACTTTTTTCCACCGGAACGCGGAGACTGCGCTTGTCGTTGCCCCTCCGAAAGGGAATTTGGCGGACCATTCAAGCTGGCCCCCGCCCCCTCCTGCCACGGTCAGTGTTCCGAACCCGTCGATCCAGTGGCCGGGGTTAAGGAAGCATGTCCACATGCTCCGTGTTGACACGCGTGACGGCGACGAAACCGTCCATAATGTTCGCGTTATGGCAGACGACTCCAGACAGCAGCTTGTGCAGCAGGTGATCGCCGACGTCGGAGGCGCCTTCGTCGCGGGCCTCGGGTACATCGGCGACCGGCTGGGCCTGTTCAAGGCGCTGGCCAGGGACGGCGCGGTCACCAGCGCCGCTCTGGCCCATGGGCTGGAACTCGACGAGCGCTACGTCCGGGAATGGCTCAAGGCCATGGTCAGCGCCGGTTACGTGGAGCGCGACGCGGACGCCGGCACGTATTTCATGACGGCCGACCAGAAGGCCGTCCTGGCCGAGGAGGACTCCCCGGTGTTTGCCGCCGGCGCGTTTCAGTTCGCTCTGCCCTCGCTTGGGATGACGGAACGGCTCATCGGCTGCTTCCGGCAGGGCGGCGGCATCGCCTACGACGAGCTTGGCGAGGAGATCCCGGCTTCCATCGACCGGATGCACCGGGCTTGGTTCGAGCACCATCTGATCGGATCGTGGCTGCCCGCCGCTCCCGGCGTCGTCGAGCGGCTCGAATCGGGAATCCGGGTCCTGGACGTGGGGTGCGGCCTGGGACGGGCCAGCATCGCGATCGGGCGGGCGTATCCGCGATCCTCCGTCGTGGGGATCGACCCGCACGCTCCCAGCATCGCCGAGGCGTCGCGGCTTCTGGCCGAAGCCGGCATCGGCAACGTCCGTTTCCTGGAAGCGGGGGTCGAGTCGCTGCCCGGGACCGGGACCTTCGACCTGGTACTTGCCATCGACTGCATTCACGACATGAACGACCCCGTAGACGTTCTCTCCCGCGTCCGGACGCTGCTGGCCGACGCCGGCGCCCTGTTCTGGTCGGAGCCGGCCGGGTCGCACGACCCGGCGGAGAACCGGAACGCGCCAGGACGGATGCGCTCCGCGTTGAGCCCGTACCATTGCCTGACGGTGTCGCTCGCCTCGGGCGGCGCCGGTCTGGGAACGATTATCGGCGAAGCCGGCGCGCGCGGCCTTGCGGCCGAGGCCGGCTTCGGGCGCTTCGACAAGCTCGACGTCGCCAGCGCCATGCAGCAGTTCTTCCTGGTGTATAAGTGACTCATGGCGGGCGGTGACAGGCCCCGCCGGCAGGCCCGCGGCCGCGGGGGAGCCGGGGAGCCCGGCGGGTGGATCGCGGTCGATACCGGGGG
>JAJEDW010000236.1 GCA_022821265.1 Acidobacteriota bacterium | reverse complement strand
CGCGTGTTGCACGGGGCGAGGGGCCCATCAGATCGACGGCGTCCGCATGTCGACGACGTCGTCGATGGCCAGCGTCTCCCGGACCGCGTACGGCTCGGCGTACTCGACGCCGATCCGATGGCCGTAGAAGCGGCACTCGGTCCGGATCCGGTCGACGAGCCGGGCCCAGGCCGGGTACACCGTGACGACCTCGCTCATGTCGCCGCCGAACTGGGACTCGAAGCACCGGATCGCTTCGAGCTTCCGTTCGAAATAGGGCGTGATGTCGACGGCGAACGACGGCGGCGCGTCGTGGTGATACATCGTCGAATACAGGATCGTGTGGGGCCGGTGCGGGGCGCCGTCGAGGTCCGCCTTCCTGAGACCGGCGGCGTAGCAGGCCTCGTAACCCAGCGTGGCCGCCGTGTAGTGGTCCGGGTGGCGCCCCTCCCAATAGGGCAGGATGACGGTCCGGGGCCGGGTGTCCCGGATCGCCTGCGCAACGGCCATCCGGTTCTCGACCGACGCCGTCAACCGCGCATCGCCCAGGCCGAGATTGGCCCGGAAGCGGGCGCCGATGACGCGACGGGCGGCCTCGGCCTCGTCGGCGCGCACCTCCGGCGTCCCGCGCGTCCCCATCTCGCCTTCGGTCAAGTCGAGGAGACCGGCCGAATACCCCGCGTCGATCATCTTCATCAGCGTCCCCGCCGACGTCAGCTCGACGTCGTCCGGATGCGCGGCGACGGCCAACAGCTCTACGTGCTCCATAGCCTGCGGACCTCCCGTTCCAACTCGGCGGGCTCGACGCGGTAGGTGAAGACGGAGCGCCCATCGACGGCGATGACGGGAATCGACGCGCCGTACCGGCGCTCCAGGTCGGCGTCCCCGTCGATGTCGACGATCCTGAACTCGAACGGGCAACGGCGCTGGACGCTTCGAACGACGTCCGCGGCCGCATCGCAAAGGTGGCAGCCGGGCCGGGAGTACATCGCCACCTCCACCGTGCGATCGGCCTTCATCACCCGCGCTTCACCCCGCCCGGCGCCGCCGGAAGAAGCGCGCGGCGGCGTCGATGTCCTCATCGATCTGCCGCCGCAGGCGATCCGGGTCGCCGAAGTCGATCTCGTCGCGCAGCCGATCCAGGAAACGGAGCCGCGCACGCCGCGCGCCCGCCCTGGGCGCGCCGTCGAGAACGTGCGTCTCGATCGAAGGCGCGGGGTGGTCCTCCTCGTCAGAGAACGTGGGACGCACGCCCACGTTGGTGACGGCGTCGCGAAACGGGCCCCCCTCCAGGGAAATGCGCGTGAAGTAGACGCCGTGGAGCGGAACCAGGGGGTTCGAGGAGTCCAGGTTCAGCGTCGGGACAGTCACGCGGCGCCCCCGTCCGGCCCAGGCGACGATGCGGCCCTCCATCTCGTAGGCGCGCCCCAGCATCTCGGCCGCCGTGTCCACCTTGCCGTCCGCCAGCAGAATCCGGACCAGCGAGCTGCTGATCGGCACGTCGTGGTGGAGGACTCCGGGCACGGCGACGACCTCGAGCCCGTCGGACGAGGCTCTGAGCGTGTCCAGGTTGCCGGCGTGCCGGTGCCCGAACCGGAAGTTCTGCCCGACGCACACGCAGCGGGCGCCGAGACCGTCGATCAGGAACGACCGGATGAAGGCGCCGGGCTTCAACTGCCGGAACGCCTCGTCGAAAGTCTGGACCAGCAGGATGTCGATGGGCGACCGGCCGATCAGGCGCGCCTTCTGTTCCAGGGTCGAGATCGCGACGGGCGCCCGCTCCGGGGCGATCGAGCGCAGGGGATGGGGATCCAGCGTGACCGCGACGGAGCGGGCCCGGACCTGGGCCGCCCGCCCGCACACCGCGTCCAGGATGGCGCGGTGCCCGCGGTGGACGCCGTCGAAATTCCCGATCGTGACGACGCTCGGCGATGCGGGACGGACCTCGGCAAGGCTGCGGACGACTCTCATGCCTTCATTCGCTCGATGCCCCGGACCCACTGGTACGGTCCGGACGGACAGCTATAATACCGAACTTTCGCGCCGGCCCCCGGCCGAGCGGTTCCGGCGCAATGGAGGACCCGTGACGACGAAGCCGAGCGGCGCCCGCTTCGAGCGCCTCGTGGAGATCATGGCCACGCTCCGGGAACCCGGCGGATGTCCCTGGGATCGGGAGCAGGATCTGGATACGCTGAAACCGATGTTGCTCGAAGAGGCCTACGAGGTGGTCGACGCGGTCGAGAACCGGGACTACGACGGTCTCGCCGAGGAACTGGGCGACCTGCTGCTTCATGTCGTCTTCCACGCGCGATTGTGCGAGGAGGCGGGCCGGTTCGGGATCGGGGACGTCGTCGACGGGATCTGCGACAAGCTCATCCGACGCCATCCTCACGTGTTCGGCGACGACGACGCCTCGGATCCGGACCAGGTGCTGGCCAACTGGGAGGCGATCAAGAAGCGGGAGAAGCAGGCCAGGAACGAACGCCTGGGACGAAGCGGGACCGACGGGTCGATTCTCGACGGGATTCCGGCGAACTTGCCGGCGCTCTACCGGGCCCACAAGGTCTCCTCCCGGGCCGTTCGCGCGGGTTTCGACTGGCCGGACGTCGAGGGGGTATTCGAGAAGCTCGAGGAGGAAATCGCCGAGCTGCGGGAGGCGATGGCGCGACGAGGCGGCGAGGGGGCCCGCGAGCGGATCGAGGGCGAGCTCGGAGACGCGTTCTTCGTTCTCGTCAACATCGCGCGTTTCCTGGACGTCGACAGCGAGTCGGCGTTGAGGCGTTCGACGCGAAAGTTCGAGCGGCGGTTCCGCTACGTCGAGGACGCATTGGCGCGGCGGGGACGCACGTTGGAGGAGGCGACACTGGACGACATGGAAGCGATCTGGCAAGAGGCGAAACGCGGCGAGGCCTGATCCGGTGATGCGCGTCGAGGAAGTGGAGCTCCGCCAGTTGCGGATGACGTTGGAGCATCCCTTCGAGACCAGCTTCGGCGCCACGCGCGAACGCCGCGTCACCATCGTTCGGGTCCGCGACGGCCGCGACGCGGGTTACGGAGAGGTGACCGCGGCCGAGGGGCCGTTCTTCAGCCACGAGACCTACGAAACGGCCTGGCACGTGCTGTCGGACTTCATCGTTCCCTGGACCTTGGGCCGCGAGTTCGCGAGCCCGGCGGAGTTTCCGGAGACCGTTCGCCGCGTCCGCGGGCACCCCATGGCCAAGGCGGGGCTGGAGAACGCGCTCTGGGACCTGGCGGCCAAGCAGCGTCAGGTGCCCCTCTGGAAGCTTCTCGGGGGTGTCCGTCCCCGGATCGCGTGCGGGGTTTCGATCGGTATCCAGCCGTCGATCGAGGCGCTCCTGGCCAGGATCCGCGCCGAGCTGGAAGACGGCTACCGGCGCGTCAAGATCAAGATCAAGCCGGGCCTCGACGTCGACGTCGTCGGCGCCGTCCGCGAGGCCTTCCCCGAACTGCCGCTCATGGCCGACGCCAACGCCGCCTACACGCTGGCCGACGCCGGGCTCTTCGCCTCGCTCGACGCCTTCGGCCTGACGATGGTCGAGCAACCCTTCCACTACGACGACATGGTCGACCACGCGGCGCTTCAGTCCCGGATCTCCACGCCGGTCTGCCTGGACGAATCCATCCGTTCGGCCGAGGACGCCCGCAAGGCCATCGAGATCGGCGCCTGCCGCGTCGTGAACGTGAAGCTGGGGCGGGTGGGCGGCCACACCGCCGCCCGGGCCGTGCACGACGCCTGCGCGGAACGCCAGGTTCCGGTCTGGTGCGGGGGGATGCTGGAGTCCGGGATCGGCCGGGCGCACAACGTGGCCCTCTCCACGCTGGAGAACTTCACGCTGCCCGGCGACGTGGCGGCCAGCCGGCGCTACTGGGCCCGGGACATCGTGGAGCCGGAAATCGAAGTCACGCCGGACGGCGAGATCCAGCCCTCCCCGGATCCGGGAATCGGGTACGCCGTGCGGCAGGACCGGATCGACGGATGGACCGTCCGCCGCCGGACCTTCACCGCATGAAGTGGATTCGCGCCGACTGGGTCTGTCCCGTTTCCGGCCCGCCGCTGGAGGACGCCGCGGTCGGCGTGGAGGGCGGACGCATCGTGGAGGTCCGCCAGGGGAGGCTTCCGGGCGGGGCCGACGCGTCTTTTCCCGGATGCGCCCTGCTGCCGGGCTTCGTCAACGCGCACGCGCACCTGGAGTTGACCGTGATGCGCGGTTTCCTGGAGAGCCTGCCGTTCCCCGACTGGCTCCGGAAGCTGACGCGGACCAAGTACGAGGTTCTCACGCGGGAAGATCTGACGGTCTCGGCGCGTCTCGGCGCCATGGAATGCGTCCTGGGCGGCGTCACCGCCATCGGAGAAGTGACCGACGTCGGGACCGGCTGGGAGGCCATGTGCGAGTTGGGCATGCATGGCGTGGCCTACCAGGAGGTCTTCGGCCCGTCCGACGCG
>JAJEDW010000214.1 GCA_022821265.1 Acidobacteriota bacterium | reverse complement strand
TCGACGGGCTCCATTGCCGCCGGACACCCGTGACGATGTTCCTGGCGCGCCGCGTTCTTCGCAGGGCGCGGTCAGACACGTCAGGAGCCCCCTGGCAACCACCGGATCGGAGAGACTGGAAACACCCGCACTCGGTGTTATAGAATTACCGGTTAGCCGGCCCCGCGGGATCCGGATTGCAGACGTTCAAGACCAAGGCGTTCGCCCGCCTCGCAAACCGTGAGGGCCTTGAGGACGCCGCGTTGTGCGAGGCCGTGCGGCGCGCCGGCCAGGGCCTGATCGACGCCGATCTCGGCGGCGGCGTCATCAAGCAGCGCATCGCCCGGAAGGGCGGTGGTCGATCCGGGGGGTTCCGGACGATCGTGCTGTTCCGCCGGGGCGAACTGGCGTTCTTCGTCTACGTTTTCGCCAAGAGCCACCGGCAGAACCTGCGCCGCGACGAGTTGGATGCCTACCGCCTGCTGGCTGACGAGTACCTGGCGCTGGATCGGGCGGGGATCGAGGCGGCGCTGGCGGTCGGGGCCATCGTGGAGGTGCGTTGCGATGGGTAAGCAGTACAAGAGCGGGGCGCTGGCGGCCGCGCACGAGGCCGCCCTCGGCCTGGCCGAGGCCGGCGTCATGTCCAAGAAGACGATGCGGGCCTTCGACGAGATGTGCCTCACCCCGGTCGCGGCGATGTCACCGGAGGACATCCGCGCGCTTCGGCTCCGCGAAAACGCCAGCCAGGCGGTATTCGCCCGCTACCTCAACGTGACGGCGGGACTCGTGAGCCAGTGGGAGCGCGGCGAGAAGCGGCCGCGGGGCGCTTCGTTGAAGCTGCTGACCCTGGTCGCCAAGAACGGTCTGGGCGCCGTGGCGTAACGCGACCGCGCCGGCAGCCGCACGGCGAGTGCGGCGTTCCGGCGGAACCGCGGCGGCCTACTCCTCGACGGGCTCCATCCGCAGCAGCGCCGCTTCGTTCTCGTCGGTGATGAGATAGATCAACCCGTCGGGCCCCTGCCGGATGTCGCGGATGCGCTGCCTCAGGTCGTTCAGCATCTGCTCGCGGCGCAACTCGCCGCCGTTGTCGGCGAACACGATCCGCTCGATGTGGCCGGTGCCCGGGATGCGCCCCATCGTCATGGCGCCCACGAACAGGTTGCCTTGCCAAGCCGGAAACCGGTCCCCGGAATAGAACATGATCCCCGAGGCCGTGATCGACGGGACCCAGAAGATCTCGGGCGGGACCATGCCTTCCGGACGGGGCGTTTCCGAGGCGACGGTCCCGTCGTATTCGCGTCCGTAGGTCGCGATCGGCCAGCCGTAGTTCTCGCCCGCCCGCAGGAGGTTGACCTCGTCGCCGCCCTGCGGACCGTTCTCGGTCTCCCAGACCTGGCCGGTCTCGGGGTGGATGGTCAAGCCCAGGACCGTGCGGTGCCCGTAGGAGAAGATCTCCGGACGGAAGCCCTCGCGGCCCACGAAGGGGTTGTCGGCCGGAACGCCGCCGTCGTCGTTCAGCCGGAGGATCTTCCCGATCAGGCTCTCCGTGTTCTGGGGCGCTTCGGGATCCCGGCGGTGGGACGACGACATGTAGAGCGTGCCGTCGGGAGCGAACACGACGCGCGAACCGTCGCCGCCGCGCAGCGGCGCCCATCCCGCATCGGCGACGAACACGTCCTCCACGTCCGTCAAGCGCCCGCCGTCGAAACGCCCGCCCGCCAGCGCCGTCGTCGCCCAGTAGCCCTCGCTCCCGTCGGGGCGCGCGCCCGACTTGATGTACGTGAAATACACTTGCCGATTCGTCTCGAAGTCCGGGTGCAGGGCGATGTCGAAGAGCTGGTCGATGCCGAGATCGGGCAGTCCGGGAACGGGGTCGGGATCGAGAACGCCGTCGCGGAGAACGCGGACCGTTCCCCCGCGCTCCGTGATCAACATCCCGCCGTCGGGCAGGAACGCCATGGACCACGGGCGCGACAGGCCCTTCGTCACGACGGAGACCCGGACGGGAGGCATGCCCCGCTCGAAGGTCTCATAGACCCAGGGCCCGTCGCCCAGGGGGGGGCGGGCCGGGCGCCCGAACTGGGCCAGCGCGTTCCCGGCGCACGCGAACGCCAACACCGCCATCAACGACACTTGCCGAATACTAAGAAACCGAACCCGCCTCATGAACTCGCTCCTTGAAAATGCGTGATGCCGCGATTCCCGCGACCGCCGTTTTCTCCCAACCGCCTGTCGCCCGGCGCTCGCCACGCTACCCGCGGTCGCATTCGAACACGACCGGAACGCCGAAACGCTCGAAGACGGACAGCGCCGGCTCCGAGACGATCCAGGTTTGAACGACCTCCCTGATGAGGAACGAGTCCGGATCGGGGAATTCGAATGTGTCCAGCGCGATGACGGCCGGTGCGGTTCCGCAAGCCGGATAGAAGCGCCCGCGCGTTGGAGTATTGATGGCCGTCGCCACATCTTCGGGGTTCAGCTCGGCAAGCCGGGTGTCGTCCAACGAGGTGATCTCTTCACCGGAAGCGAGCGTCACGTTCCAGAAGAGTGAGAGGTCCAGGAACGACCGGGAATCGAGATCACCGCCGTCATGGGGAACATCCCACCTCATGATTTCCTGGATTCCTTCGAAGTCGTCGATGATCACCCGGTTTTCCAGCGGCCCGCCGTGAACCATCAAGAGGCTGGGAAAGGCGGCTTGCAAGTACAGGACGACAACGAAGCCCAGGAGCATGGCCATACCGCAGGTGACCAAAGCACGTGAAAGACCTCGAAATGGCATTTCCTTCCTCCCCTGCGGCGGTCAGTTTCCGACCGGAACCCAGATCGATCCCGCCGAGCCCGTCGTCATGTCCTGGACGACGATTCTCAGTCTACCGGTCTCGCTTCCGGTGTGCAGGTTCTTCTGAACGATGAAGCCCGTCTGCCGGGCGAGTTCCAGTTGTTCATCGTTCAGCCGGATCGGGAACTGCTCGATCGGCAGGACGGAAACCTCCCTCCCCTCGCCGGGATCGAAGTACATGGCCACGTCGATGGCTCCAAGCCAAAGCCCGTCGGTGGAGACCAGGTTCAGGTCGTCGAGCGCGACCAGCAAGGCCAGGTTGAACGCTCCGGGATCGGCGCCGGGCACGGCGCGCGCGGTCAGGCCCACGGCGGTCGCATCCAGCGGGCTCCGCAACAGGTCCACCGTCGGGACGCTTCGCGCCAACCGCTCCGATACGTCCAGGTCGAAACCGTAGTATCCCGCGCGATGGCGGACCCGGGCGTCCGGGTGGAACACGTCGATGCGAATCTCGTGGAACCCGTCGTCGCCCCCGTCCCCGTCCGGATAGAAGCCGAGCCTGTAGGATACGCGGGCATCCTCCACGGCGTCGTCGATCGCTCCGGCGATGTCGTTGGTGTCGTAGGCGATGCGGCCTCCCGTACGATCCGCGACGTCCTGCATGGCGCCGCGGTCCGAGTTCGCGCTTGCGGCGCCGCCGCCCGCGTTGACGGGATAGACCGCGATGTTGGCGGCCATCAGGGCCAGACCCGCACGCTCGATGAGCGCGAGCGTCGTGGGGACGACTTCCTCGGCCAGATCGGTACGCCGATACGGGTTGAACGTGAACGGGAAACGGCCCGACAGCCACACCAGGTTCTTCCGGCCCCGCAGCCCCGCGAGCTGGTATGCGATCGTCTCCAGCGCCGTCGCCGTCGACACGGCGCGGGCATTGAGCTGCGCCGCCGCGTTCCCGCGTTGGGCCCGGGAGAACTGCTCGAATCCTCCTCGCGCGGTCTCGGACAGCCCGATCCGGTCCACCCCGCCCGCAAACCCGCGGCCCGCCAGGTTCTCGTTGCGGCCGCCGAGGAACTCGGCAAGCTGGCGGTCCAGACCGGCATTGCCTTCCGACGACTCGAATCCGCCGATCCCGTCCGCGCTTCGCAACTCGAGCGCGTCTTCGGGCGCGAGCTCCGCCGCCCGAGCGACCAGGCGCTCCAGGGGCGAGTCGTAGTCGTGGAGCACGGAAAGCTCCCGACGGAGTTCGTATACCGCCAAACGGCCCCGCCCGGGCCACGATTCCAGGAACTCGTTGAACTCCTGGAGCACGTAGGTCTGGCCGTCGAGATCGGTATTGATCCGATCGATCAGGATCACGGTCGCGGCCGCCGGTTCCCGGCCCTGGCTGTCCAATCGGTTGGAAACGATTCCGGCGGGCAACTCGCGGGCCGCCGGATCGTCGTCGCGAATTTCGTCGAACACGGCAATCCGCCGCGGGCGCCCGTTGTCGAAGAGCGCAAAGTCGTCGACGCCGAGACCCGGAACGGGCCCGTCGTCGTCCCGGACGATGACGTCGATCAGCACCAACCGCGTCTCGATGGTGATCGTGTCCTGCGACGGCGCCGGCATCGGGCGCACCATGACGACGGCGACGGCAACCGAGAACGCGGCCACCTTGTACGGCGACACTCGAAACCTCCGTGACGGGCCGGCGGAACCCCACGTCATTAGACCTGCAATCGTCGCTGCCGGTCCAGCGGTTTCGTGCGGGCCGACGGGCGCGAAACTCGGCGTCCGTCCGCGGCTTTCTGTTAAAATCCGACTGCTTCTTCCATACGCGAAAGGCAGGTCTGCCATGCCGCAGCATCGAACCCTGATCGCCATCGGAACGCTCCTCGCCGTCACGGCGTGCCAGGCGGCGGACGCGCCGGACGAGGCAACGCCCCCCGCCGCCGTCGAACCGTGCGGCCGCGAGTGCCTGGAGGGCTTCGTGGACCGGTACCTGGACGCCATGATCGCCCACGACCCGAGCCAGGTCCCGCTGACCGACGACTTCGTCATGACCGAAAACGGCCAACGGCTGCCGGTGGGCGACGCCCTCTGGAAGACCATGGTGGGCAAGGGGACCTACCGCCTGTTCGCCACCGACGTGGACGCGGGCCAGGTCGCCTTCATCGGGACGATTCGAGAGGAGGCCAACAACGACCCCGAAGGCGCGGCGAACTCCCTGGCCTTGCGCCTGAAGGTCGAAGACCGCCGGATTTCGGAGGCGGAAGCCCTGGTGATACGCGGCGGCAACTCGGCCCTCAACCTCGAAGCGATGGGCGCTCCGCACCCTGTCTACACGACGGAGGTCCCCGTGGAGGAACGGATGTCGCGCGACGACCTGATCCGCGTGGCCGACATGTACTTCACCGGGATGCAGCAGAACGACGGCATGGGCGAGTATCCGTTCACCGACGACTGTGAACGTATTGAGAACGGCAACCAGACCACGAACCAGCCGACGCCGCCCGGGGAGACGCGGCCCGACCCGGCCACCGCGACCAGTTATTCCGGACAATGGAGTTGCCTGGAACAGTTCGAGTCCGGCCTGATCCACTTCGTGTGGCGCATTCGCGACCGCCGTTACGTGGCCGTCGATGCGGAGCGCGGGCTGGTGTACAGCTTCGTCTTCTTCGATCACGCGCTGGGGGCGGACCGGACGTACGAGGCGCCCGGCGGGCGCGTCGTCACCGGCGGCCCCGTCGATCCGTGGACATGGCAGATCGCGGAGTTGTTCAAGATCGAGAACGGGCTGATCCGGCGTATCGAAGCCGTCCTGACGCGGGCGCCTTACGGAATGGATTCGGGCTGGAGCCGATGGGAAGACTCCATTTCGAGCGAGATCCAGGACGTGACCGGCATCTGAACCGCATCCGGGCGAAAGCGGGTTCGGGACTTCCAGGCACGGGAATGGGCCTTGGCACACGATTTCTGAACATGACCCGACATCGTACGCGGCGGTGGTATCCGTGGCTGGCGGTCCCGGTTCTGGCCACGACGCTCGACGCCCAGACCGACGGCCCCGCCGCCATGGCCGAACTGTTCGAACTTCCCGTCGGCGAATGGCTGTCGGACGGCGCCGTCGAGGAACTCCGGTGGGATCTGGACGTCGACAACGCCGAGTTGCGGATGGACCAACGGCTCGTCCTCCCCCTCACCGCCCGGGTCCGAACCGAGGACCTCGAGACGGTCAACATCGAACGCGACCTCACGGTCTGGAGCTGGTTGACCGACCCCGAGGAGCGGCTGCTGGCCTATTCCGGTCCGGTCCGATACACCTCGGGCGGGGGTCCGTCCCGGGACGGGGAGATCGTATTCACCCTGGAACCGGTGGTCACGCCCGGCGATTACCGCCTGTGGGTTCTGCTGTACGACGCCGTGTCCGGGCGGCACAACCTGGCTCGCGAGGACATCGAGGTGGATACGATCGACGACGACCCCTTCCCGGAGTCCTTCGCACAAGTTCCCGCCGCCGCCTTCCCCGAAGAGGATGCGCTCGTCGGCGACCTCACGTTTCCGATCGAGAGCGCGCGAGCGCTTGAAATCGAGCTCATCGCGGTGCTCAGCATGCCGGAACACCGTTCCAGCGACACCGCCCGCACCCGCCACATCGACAATGTCGGCGACGCGCTGCGCTTCCTGTCGCAACTCGACCCGGCCCGGGGAACGGTTTCCGTGCGCGGGCTCGACCTGGTTCGGCGCGAAGTGGTGTTCGAGCAACCGAATCTCGAGCGGTTGGACCTGGGAGGCCTGGCCGACGCCTTCGAGTCGGCGAACGCGCAGTCGATCAGTCTCGAGGCTCTGGCCGGCCGCCTGGAGAACCCCGTCTTCTTCCGGGAATATGTCGAAGGCCACGTCGTGAACCGCGTCGCGGAAGGCATCGAGGTCGCGCGCCGGGATGCGCCGCTGAAAGTCCTGATCTTCGTGTCGGGGTTTTCCCGGTTCGCCGACGGCGCCGACCGGTCCGAGCTCGAGATCGACGGCCGTTGCGATTGCCGCGTCTACCACGTGCGGATCCGACAGAGCATCCGCGACCTGTTCGACGAGGTCAACGGGATCCTCGACCCGCTGTCGCCGAGGACGCTCAACGTCCTCTCTCCGAAGGAGCTGCGGAACGCGATCGGGCAGATCGTCGAAGACCTGGAGAGGTTCTGACGCCACGTCGCCCGGCTCCCGAATCATGAACGAAATGTCAGAATATTCCGCTCGGCGGCGCCCGGTCGTTCGCGTTATGATCGGCGTGTCCATCGAGACCGGAGTTGGAGAATGCGCGTCAGGACTCCGACCATCCTGATCCTGCTGGCGGGGATCGCCGTCCCCCTGCTCGCACACCATGCCAGCTACTTCGATCCCGAAAGGATCGTCACGGTATCGGGTACGGTCGCCCGGTTCGAGTGGACCAACCCCCACGCCTTCCTGTTCGTCGACGCCGAAACGGCCGAGGGCCGCGTCGAACGATGGATGGTCGAAGGCCGTTCCCCGAATCAGCTCATGCGTACGGGCTGGACTCGACAGACGATCCGGCCGGGAGAAACGATTACGGTCACGGGCCGGCCGCCGCGGGACACCTCGCGCCTGGCCGAGACCGGGGCGCAGTTCCTCGGCGCCGGGCCCGTCAAGCTCGCCGACGGCCAGACGCTCGTCTTCGGCCCGATCGACACCTCGGAACCATAGACACGGCCAACGCGCCTATTTCGTTGCCGCGGCGCCACCGGTTCTGATGTAATGATGGGCTCGAACCATGGGCTCTCAATCGCGGCGAGCGACGCGGAAAATGTTCAGGATCCGTCCGACATCGACGTCCACGCGGACGTGGGTTTGCATGGCCGCGCTCCTTGCGGCCGTCGAGGCCGTTGCGGGAATCGCCCAGGAACCGGCCACCCCCGACCTGGACGCCGTTCACGCGCATCGGGCCCTGCTCGACCAATACTGCGTCACCTGCCATAACACGCGCCTCCGAACGGCGGACCTCGCGCTGGACGCGCTCGACCTGGAGCGGGCGCCCTCGGACGGCGCGGTATGGGAGCAGGTCGTCCGGAAGCTGCGCGGGGGACTGATGCCCCCGCCCAACGCTCCGCGGCCCGACGCCGCGGCGCTCGGGGAATTGGCCGGGTGGCTGGAACGGACGCTGGACGATGCGGCCGCAGTGGATCCCGACCCTGGACGCGCCTCCATCCACCGGCTGAACCGCACCGAGTACGGCAACGCCGTCCGGGACCTGCTCGATCTGGAGATCGACGTCACCGAGTTGCTGCCCGCCGACGACGAGGCCTACGGTTTCGACAACATCGCCGACGTGCTGCGCGTCTCGCCGTCGCTGCTCGAGCAATACGTGGCCGCCTCGAGGCGTATTTCCGAGCTGGCGGTCGGCGATCCGGAGATCCCCACCCTCAGCTCCGTCTACAGGGTGCCGCCGGACCGCGCGCAGGCGGGCCACATCGAAGGCCTGCCCCTCGGGACGCGCGGCGGCATCCTGATCCGCCATACGTTCCCGCTGGACGCGGAATACGATTTCAGCGTCTTCCTGATGCGGAACATCGTGGGCTACATGAAGGGCCTGGAGTGGCCGCACGAACTGGAAATCACCATCGACGGCGAGCGCGTCTTCCTGGCCCCGGTCGGCGGCGACGCGGACAACGCGATGTCGGACGCCAACTTCGCCGCCGCGGCCGATGCGATCGACGAGCGCCTCCAGGCGCGCATTCCGGTCACGGCCGGCCCGCACGACGTGGGCGTGGCTTTCCTGCGCAAGAACCACTCCGCGTCGCACGAGCCGCTCCAGCCGCACGTCCGGGATCACGATCTCCAGAACATGAACGGCATCCCGTTGGTGGACTACGTCGACATCACGGGCCCCTACGCGGTGACGGGGCCGGGCGACACGCCGAGCCGCCGGCGCATCTTCAGTTGCCGCCCCGATTCGGCCGGCGCGGATCGGCCGTGCGCGAGGGAGATCCTGTCCCGGTTGGCGACACGCGCATTCCGGCGCCCCGTCGGCGACGGCGAAACGGCCCTGTTGCTGGAGTTCTACGATGCGGGCCGGAACACGGGCGGGTTCGAGGCGGGAATCGGGAACGCGCTTCGACTGATCCTGGCCAGCCCGGAGTTCCTGTTCCGCAGCGAACCGGACCCGGAAGGCGTCGCGGCCGGCGACGTGTACGACCTCGACGATCTGGCGTTGGCGTCGCGCCTGTCGTTCTTCCTGTGGAGCAGCATTCCCGACGATGCGTTGCTGAGCGCCGCGATCAACGGACGGTTGTCCGATGCCGAGGTGCTCGGCGGCGAAATCGACCGGATGCTGGCCGACCCCAAGGCCGACGCCCTGGTCGAGAACTTCGCCGGGCAATGGCTGTTCCTCCGAAACCTGCGGAGCGCAGCCCCGGACACGACGCTGTTCCCGAACTTCGACGAAACACTGCGCACGGCGTTCCGCCGCGAAACCGAGCTCTTCGTCGCGAGCGTCATACGCGAGGACCGGAGCATTCTCGACCTGCTGACCGGCGACTACACGTTCGTCAACCAGCGCCTGGCCGAACACTACGGGATCCCGAACATCTACGGCAGTCACTTCCGCCGCGTACCGCTGGCGGACGCCGCCCGGCGCGGGATACTCGGACACGCCAGCGTTCTGACGGTGACTTCCATGCCCAACCGCACGTCACCGGTGCTGCGGGGCAAGTGGGTCCTGGAGAACATCCTGGGGACGCCGGCGCCGGCGCCGCCGGCCGACGTCCCCGCGCTGGACGAGAACGAACCCGGCGAGGAACCGCATTCGGTCCGGGAGAGGATGGAACAGCACCGCGCCAATCCCGTGTGCGCGTCCTGTCACGCGATCATCGACCCCGCCGGGCTGGCTCTGGAGAACTTCGACGCGATCGGACGCTGGCGCACGCGGGAACCCGGAGGGATCGTGGAGACCGCGGGGCAACTGGCCGACGGCACGCCCGTCGACGGTCCCATCGGCCTGCGCGAGGCCATCCTGGCCCGCTCGGACCAGTTCGTCGGAGCGGTGGTCGAAAAGATGCTGACCTACGCGCTGGGTCGGGGACTGGAACACTACGACATGCCCGTGGTCCGCCGTATCGTGCGGGCCGCGGAAACCGACGACTATCGGTTCTCGTCGCTCATCGGCGGAATCGTCAACAGCGAGCCCTTTCGAACCCGGAGAGCCGCCGGCCGCGGAACGCTGGAGTCCGCCACGGTTCGGTAGGAGGCGATACCCATGTTCATCACCAAGAATCATCTGTCCCGCCGGACGCTGCTGAAAGGCGGGGGCGCCATGCTGGCCCTTCCTCTGCTGGACGCGATGATCCCGGCACTGACGGCCCAGAGCCGGACGGCGGCCGATACGGGCCTCCGCCTGGGATTCATCTACCACCCGCACGGCGCCATCATGGACCGTTACACGCCCGAGACCGTTGGCCGCGGTTTCGAGTTCCAGGAGATTCTGAAGCCGCTGGAGCCTTTCCGGAACCAGTTGACGATCGTCAGCGGCCTCGGGCACGCCGCGGCGGACACTTCGGCGGTCCACTCGCTGAGCCCGACGACCTGGCTGAGCGGCGTGCGCCCGAAACCCACGCAGGGCGTGGACGCCTACGCCGGCGTGACGGCCGACCAGATCGCCGCCGCGCAGATCGGCCAGGACACGATGCTTCCGTCGATGGAACTGGCCACGGAAGACCACTCCGGACTGATCGGTGCGTGCGACCGCGACTACGGGTGCATCTACATGAACACGCTCTCCTGGCGGACGCCGACCACGCCGATGCCGATGGAGATCAACCCGCGCAAGGTGTTCGAACGCATGTTCGGCCAGGGCGGAAGCCCGGAAGAACGCCAGGCGCGGCGGGCCGAGGACCAGAGCATCCTGGACGCCGTCGCCGGGCAGGCCGGCGACCTGAAACGGCGTCTCGGAAGCGGCGACAACCGCAGACTCGACGAGTACATCGACAACGTGCGCGAGATCGAGCGCCGGCTCCAGCGCGCGGAAGCCGACCTGGACAGCCAGGTCCTGGACCTGCCCGAAGCGCCTCCGGGCATCCCGTTCGTCTACGAGGACCACGTCGACATCATGTTCGACCTGCTGGCGCTGGCCTGCCAGGCCAACGTGACGCGGGTATTCACGTTCATGATGGCCCGGGAGATCAGCAACCGGACCTACAACCAGGTGGGCGTCCCGGACGGACATCACGCGATCTCGCACCACCAGAACAGGGAAGAACGCATGGCGAAGAACGTGCTGATCCAGCACTACCACGTGACGCTGTTCTCGCGCTTCGTCGACAAGCTCCGGACGACGCCCGAGGCCGGCGGATCGCTCCTGGACAACACGCTCCTGCTGTACGGCAGCAACATGTCCAACAGCAACGCCCACAACCATTACCCGCTTCCCAACATCGTCATCAGCGGTTCGGGCCGCTTCGCCGGAGGCCAACACATCAGTTACGAAGAACGCACGCCGATGACCAATCTGCTTGTGGCCATGCTGAACAAGGCCGGCGTCGAGATCGAGACGCTGGGCGACAGCACGGGGACGGTTTCGGAGCTGTAGACGCATGCGGTTCGCCTCTCGATCGACGACCGCGTGGATCGTCACCGTCCTGCTGCTCCCGCTGCCCCTGGCCGCGGGCGAGGTCGCCGACGCCGCGCGGACGGGCGACCGGGCGCGCGTCGTCCGGCTTCTCGCCGGCGGCGCGGACGCGAACGACGCCCACGTCGACGGCACGTCGGCGCTGCATTGGGCCGCCCGGTTGAACGATCTCGACATGGCGGCCGCGCTGGTCGCATCCGGCGCCGACCCCGCTGCCCGCAACCGCTACGGCGTCACGCCGCTGAACCTGGCCGCGACCAATGGGAGCGCCGCCATGACCCGGCTTCTGCTCGATGCCGGCGCCAACGCGAACGAGGTCGGGACCGAGGGCGAGACCATCCTGATGACGGCGTCACGAACCGGCGACGCGGAAACCGTGGCCGTTCTTCTCGATGGCGGCGCGGACGTGACGGAACGCGAATCGTGGCGCGGGCAAACGGCGCTGATGTGGGCGGCCGCGGAGGGACACCCGGAAGTCGTGCGGCTCCTCATCGCTGACGGGGCCGACGTGAACGCCCGCTCCGCGATCCGGGACTGGGAGCGGCAGACCACGGCCGAACCGCGCGCCAAGTGGATGCCCCTGGGCGGGCTGGCCCCGTTGACGTTCGCGGCGCGCGAAGGATGCGTGGACTGCGTGGAAATCCTGGTGGGGGCCGGGGCGGACATCCACGGCGCCGATCAGGACGGCATGACCCCGATGCTGAGCGCGGTCACGAACGGGCATTACGACGTTGCGGCCACGCTGCTCGATCTGGGCGCGGACCCGAATCTCGCCGACTCGACCGGCCAGTCTCCGTTGTACGCAGCCGTGCATTTCAACACCATGCCCGAGTCGAACCGGCCGGCGCCCGAGGTTATCCGGAACGAGATCTCGAGCTTTCGGCTGATCGAGTTGCTGGTGGCCGCCGGCGCCGACGTCAATCGTCCGCTGGATCGCGCGATCCCCTACCGCACCAAGCTCGACCGCGGGAACGACACCATGCTGAACGCGGGAACGACGCCGCTGTTGCGCGCCGCCAAGTCGGCCGATGTTCGGGCCATCCGGTTTCTGCTCGACCACGGCGCCGACCCCGCGTCGACGACGCGAAGCGGCACGAATCCGCTGATGGCCGCGGCCGGACTGGGAACGCGGGATTCCGATTCGACCGGGCGCTACAAGACCGCCGAGCAGATGACGGAAGCCATCAGCCTCTTCCTGGAGGCCGGCGTCGACATCAACGCCGTCGATGGCCGGGGTCGAACCGCCGCGCACGGGGCCGCGCTCCAGGGATTCGACGACGTGATTCGCTTCCTGGCCGCCCACGGCGCCGATGTCGGCGTCGCCGACAACGACGGCGTGACGCCGCTGGACATGGCGCTCGGGTTGGCCGGCGGCTTCGGTTTCTCGGGCGCCGATGGCGTCGTCCGTGAATCGACGGCAGCCGTCATACGGGAGCTGATGGGGTCGGCACCGTAAGAACGCGTGGTGAAACGCCGATGGAACGTCAACGTGTGCGCTTCGTCTTGTGTCACCCGCGGCGTTCCCCGCCGCGGGTGGACAACGAGGCGGAGCCGAGGCGTCGGTCCAGGAAAATGATCTCTTCATCCCGCCCACGCGTAACGCACGTCCGAACGGCGCCAGCGCCGTGGGTCGCTTCGACGCAGGGCTTCGACTCAGGCCCATAACCCGACGTCCGCGCCGCCATGTGGAATCGCCTCCGATTGCCGATCGTTCTTTTCCTGATCGTTCCCGCGCTCCATGCGCAGAATGACGGGATCCCTCCCATCGGCACGATCGAGATCTACGGAAACCGCGCACTCTCCGACGCCGAGGTGCGCGAGGCCCTCGGCTTCGCCGAAGGCGATTACGCGCTTCCGCAGTTGGACATGACGCTGGGCCCGCGGCTGGCCGGGGAGATGGGCGTCGTCGAGGTTCTGCTCGACGGCACCTGCTGTGACGAAGACGGCGACGTCCTGGTCTTCGTCGGCGTCGACGAAACGGGCGAGTCCCGGCTGACGTGGCGTCCGGCCCCGGCGGGGGACGCGCGTCTTCCCGGGGACATCTACGACTCGTTTCTGGCGTTCAACGCGGCCGTCCGCGCGGCCTCGATGGGGGGCGTCCCGACCGAAGACCTTTCGGCCGGCCACTCCCGCGTGTCCGATCCGACGGCCCGGGCCGAACAGGAGAAGTTCCTCGTTTTCGCTTCGGGACGCCTGGACGTCCTCGAGCGGGTCCTGGCGGAATCCGCCGACCGGAACCACCGGGCGGCCGCCGCCTACGTGATCGGCTACGCCGAGGACAAGCAGGACGTGGTGGGGGACCTCGTCGACGCGTCGCGGGATCCGGACACCTCGGTGCGCACCAACGCGACGCGGGCCCTGACGGCCATCGCGGCGCTGGCGGCCGCCCGGCCCGAGCTGGGAATCGCGATACCCGCCGGCCCGTTCATCGAGATGCTGAACTCCGTCGTCTACGCGGAGCGCGGGCGGGGCGTCCGTGTCCTCCAGTACTTGAGCGCCGCACGGAACCCCGAGGTCCTGGCCGAGATTCGGGACGGCGCGCTGCCGTCGCTCGTCGAGATGTCCCGCTGGAGCTACTCCGGTCACAACTGGGCGCCCTATCGGATTCTCGGACGCATCGCGGGTATGTCGGAAGACGAGATCCAAGCGACGCGTTACGACGGCCGGGAGGCCGTGATCGAACGGGCGCTGGGCCTCGAATAGCGATCCGGGTTGCGACGCATCGCCCCGGACCCCTACACTGATCCATCCGACTCCGTTCAACGACCCTGGGAGCACGCTAATGGCCACGATAGTCGGCGGAATCGCCACGTCGCACACACCGACGATCGGATTCGCCCTCGACACCAACAAGCAGTCCGACCCGAACTGGGCCCCCATCTTCAAGGGGTACGAGCCGGTCCGCCGCTGGCTGGACGATCGGCGGCCCGACGTGCTGTTCTTCATCTACAACGACCACGTCACCTCGTTCTTCTTCGACCACTACTCCCACTTCGCGCTCGGCATCGGAGACCTGTATCCGGTGGCGGACGAGGGCGGCGGGCCTCGCGCCCTTCCGCCGGTCCGGGGACACGCGGCACTGGCCCACCATATCGCGGCCGGTCTGGCGGCCGACGAGTTCGACCTGTCGTTCTTTCAGGGCAAGGGCCTCGATCACGGCTGCTTCTCGCCGCTGTCGGCCATCTGGCCCCACGAACCGGACTGGCCCGGCGCGATCGTCCCGCTGCAGGTCGGCGTGCTGCAGGCCCCGTCGCCCACCGCGCGCCGATGCTACGCGCTGGGCCGATCGCTCGGCACGGCCATCCGGAGCTACCCAGAGGACATCCGGGTGGCCATCGTCGCCACCGGCGGCCTGTCCCACCAGGTGCACGGCGAGCGCGCCGGTTTCAACAATACGGAATGTGACATGGAGTTCATCGATCTCCTCGAGAAGGATCCGGAGAGGCTCACCGCGATGACGCTCGCCGAATACGCCCGGCGCGGCGGATGGGAGAGCGCGGAAATCGTCATGTGGCTGATCATGCGCGGCGCGATGGCCCGGAAGGTGCGGAAGCTGCACCAGTCCTACTACCTGCCGTCGATGACGGCCATCGGCACGCTGATCTTCGAGAACGATGCGTCCGACGCGGACACCGAGTCCCCCGAAGCCTACCTGGAGCGGATCCACCGCCAACTGGACGGCGCCGACGCCATCGAGGGCACCTATCCGTTCACGCTGGACACCAGCGTCCGGGCCTACAGGTTGAACCGGTTCCTGCACGACCTGGTCGTCCCGGACCACCGCCGCAAGTTCCTGTCGGATCCGGAAACGGCGTTCGCCGACGCCGGCCTGACGGCGGAGGAACGCCGGATGGTCGGCGAGCTCGACTGGCGGGGCATGATCCACTACGGCGTGATCTTCTTCATGCTCGAGAAGCTCGGGGCGGTCGTCGGAACGTCGAACCTGCACATCTACGCGGCGATGCGCGGCGAATCGCTGGAAGACTTTCAGAAAACCCGGAACGCCCAGGTCCTGTACTCGGTCGCCGGCCAGGACAAGGGGAAGACGGACTGGGACAAGGAAAACAAATGAAACGGACACACCCGGCAAGGCGGCGACTCGCCGTCACGGCGCTGGCGCCGGCCCTCGGTTTCGTTCTCGCGGCCGTGGACGCCCGCCCACAGGCGTCGCCGCGTCCGCAGGGCCTCAACGCCGGCACGGCGCAGGCGGTGACGCCGTTCCGGATGTTCGACAACCTGTACTACGTCGGACTGGACTTCGTCTGCGCCTACGTGATCGAGACCAGCGAGGGACTGATCCTGATCGACACGCTGTTCGGGGACTTCGCCGGCCACACCGCCGACGCCATGGAACAGCTCGGGCTCGATCCCCGGGACGTGGAATACATCATCGTGACCCACGGGCACAACGATCACTACGGGGGCCTGAAGACCATGCAGGAGCTCACGGGCGCACGGGTCATGATGGCCGAAGCCGACTGGGAGTTGATGGAGTCCACGATCCGAGGCAACGGCGAGGAGGACGCCTTGCTCGTCGCCCGGGACATGGTCACCGTCGACGGAGGAACCCTCACGCTCGGAGACACGACGATCAACCTGTACGTCACGCCGGGCCACACCGACGGGGTGACGTCGCTGGAGTTCTCCGTCTTCGAGGATGGTGAGGAGTACGAGGTCTTCATGTGGCCCGGTCCGACGCTGAACAGCAACGACGCGCCCGCGCTGGAGAATTTCGTGTCGACGATCCGGCGCCTGGAAACGCTCGCCCGCCCGGACGTGTGGCTGCACAGCCACCCGTGGTCGGTCAGCTTCTTCGACAAGTACGAGCGGCTGGCGGCCCGGGGCGACGGCGATCCCAACCCGTACGTCAACCCGGGTGAAGTGCCCGTGTTCCTGGCCCAACGGCTGGAGGACGCCGAACGCCGGCTGGCGGAAGCCCGGTAAGGCTCGACGGCATGAACCTGGCCTGGGTCGCCATCGCCGCCCTCGTCGTGGCCGTCGGGCTGAGCTTCACCACGGCGATCAACGTCGGCATCGTCGCCATGGCGATGGCCTGGTTCATCGGCGTCTACCTGGGCGGGATGTCGGTCGGCGAGGTGATCGGCGGGTTTCCGACGACGCTGTTCGTCACGCTGGTCGGCGTCACGCTCCTTTTCAGCATCGCGCAGACGAACGGCGCCCTGGCCCGCATCACGGGACACGCCGTCGGCCTGTGCCGGGGGCGCGTGGCGTACCTGCCGTTCATGTTCTTCGGCCTCGGCCTCGTCGTGGCGACGATCGGTCCGGGCGGAACGCCGGCCAGCGCCCTGCTGGCGCCGCCCGCCATGGCCATCGCGGGGCGGGCCGGCATATCGCCGTTCCTGATGGCCATCATGGCCGGCAACGGAACGCTCGCCGGGACGCTGTCGCCGTTCGCCCCGACCGGAATCGTGGCCAACGGGGTGATGGACGGGATCGGCCTGGGCGGCGTCGAGTGGTACACGTACATGTACAACGCCGTCGCCCATGCGGTGGTGGCCATCGCCGGGTTCGCGCTGTTCGGCGGCCTCAAGCTCTTCAGGCAGACAGGCCGCGTCACGGCCGTCTCCACCGGCGCCGGCCCGATGGAGACGCGCCACTGGATCACCCTGGCGGGAATCGCTGTGTTCATCGTCAGCGTCGCGGTCTTCGAAACCCACGTCGGCATGACCGGTTTCACGGTCTCCGCCATCCTCATCCTGCTGCGCACGGTCGATCAGCGCGTGGCGATTCAGAAAGTCCCGTGGGGCGTGATCCTGATGGTCACCGGCGTCTCGGTTCTCGTTGCGATCCTGAGGGCGACCGGGGGAACGGAGCTGTTCACCGACGGGATGGCGCGGATCTCCGGCCCCGGCACGCTCGCGCCCATCGTCGCCTTCGGCGCCGGCCTGATTTCCGTATACAGCAGCACGTCCGGCGTGGTCCTGCCGGCGTTCCTGCCCATGGTTCCCGGGCTCAGCGAGGGCGCCGGCGGCGTCGACCCGTTGCCGATCGCCTGGTCGATGAACGTCGGGGCCAGCCTGGTCGACCTGTCATCGTTGTCCACGGTGGGCGCGCTGTTCCTGGCCGCGGCGCCCGAAGGCGCCGACACGCGGTCGCTGTTCAACAAGATGCTGGCCTGGGGCCTGTCGATGTCGCTCGTGGCGGCCGCGATGTGCTGGCTGTTGTTCCTCTAGTCGACACCGTCTCCGGCGTAGGAGACTTTCCAGATGCGGCCGCCCGCGTCATCGACGATGAAGAGCGACCCGTCCGGCCCGACGGCCAGACCCGTCGGCCGGCCGACGCTATCGGAACCCTCCGCCAGGCGCTCGAAATCGTCGGCGAAGAACTCCCATTCGCCGGTGATCTCACCCGCCGCGTTCAACGGGACGAAGACGACCGCGTAGCCTCCGGGATCCTCGCGACGGGGCGCCACCGGACCGTGGAAGGCCAGGAACGCGCCGTTGCGGTAGCGCGGGGGGAACTGTTCGCCCGTGTAGAAGACGATATCGTTCGGCGCCCAGTGCCCCGGGAAACCGATCAGCGGATCCTTGTACAGGCCGGGCTCGGCGGGCGTCTCGCCGTCGCCTCCGTACTCGGGCATGACCATGCGCTCGCCGCGAATCGCATCCCAGTAGGAATACGGCCACCCGAGGTCGTCGCCCTCGTCGACTCGATGGAACTCTTCGGCAGGCAATTCGATGTCGTCGGCGTCGGTGTAGTGGTCCGGCCACAGCCGGCTCAGGCCGTCGCGGTCGTGCATCATCAGGTAGAGGGCGCCGGCCGCGTCGTTCCATTCCAGGGCGACCGCGTTGCGGTGGCCGGTCGAATAGCGATGCCCGTCCGAAGAGTGGCTCTGGTCGCGCGCCGACGCGCTGAACCGGAAGACGCCGCCGTGCTCGTCGAGTTGCGTGCAGGGATCGAGGCCCGGGGATCCCGGCGTGCCGGGCTCGGTCTGGCAGGCGTTCGAGGGCGCGCCGACCTGTGTGTACAGGTTGCCCTCGCCATCGAACGTGACCGGCTTGGTCCGGTGCCCGGCCGCCGACTGCGGCAGATCCCCGACAACGACTTCCACGGGCCCGGTGGGGACCAGGTTGCCGTCGAGGCGAACCGCGTATATCGCCGTCATCGACGAGTAGTAGAGGTGTCCGTCATGGATCGCGAGCCCCGTGTCGATGTCGGGAGTGCCGAGCATCGCCGTCTGGTCGGCCCATCCATCGCCGTCCTCGTCCCGGAGCGCGGCGACGCCGCCCGGCTCGTCCGTCGGCCTGAACTTCGCCTGGCCCGACCTCAACGTGACGTAGACGTCTCCGTTGTCGCTGACGGCGATGTGCCGCGGCGTCGGCAGGCCCTCGGCGAAGAGTTCGGCCGTGAAGCCCGGGGGCAGCGTGATCGCCGGCGCTTCGGTTTCAGGCGAATCGGCGCAGCCGGTCACGATCAGCGATGCCGCCGATACGAGCATGAGTTGGTTTCGCATTCGAGTTCTCCGTGTGTCACAGTGCTTCGTTCGTAGCTCCATCAGGAGATGACGTTGTATTCTATCGCCGTCACGCAACGCTTTATCGCGGAGGTGTCCATGAAGACCCCACATGTTCTCGGCGCAGCCGTCGTTGCGGCGTGCCTCGTTCTGGCCGCGCCGCCGTCCTCGTCGGCGCACCATGCGTTCGCGGCGGAGTTCGATGCCGAAAAATGCCAGGACTTCAACGGGAGGCTCACGCAACTGGACTGGCAGAGCCCGCACGCGTTCTTCTACATGGACATCGAGAACGACGACGGCGAGGTGGAGGAGTGGTCGTTTCAGACCTACGCCCTGATCACCCTGAGGCGAAACGGCACGGGCCGCCAGCTCTTCATCGAGAACATCGGCGAGGAAATCTGGGTCCGCGGCTGCCTCGCGAAGAACGGCCGGGAACGGTACGCCTCTGCCGGACTGCTCCGGTTCACCGACGGCGTGCTGCGCCAGGTCGGACAGATCCAGAACTGAGGGGGAGCCGGCCATGAGACTTCGCATCCGTTACGGTCTCGCATGGGCGGCGGCGATGACCGCCGCCATGTCGACGCTTCCCGCCGGCGCCCAGGACACGGACGCCGCGGAAACCGAATACGTCGTCAACGTGCTGGGGCCCGGAGGGCCGCCGCCGCGATTGCCGAACGGGCGGATCGACCTGACGGGACACTGGTTCCCCAATGGCGCCGGGCAGGGCGTCAGCGGCCGCTTCGGCGTCGATCCGGCGGCGCTCGGGACCTTCGATCGGGACGTGACGCCCGAACCCCCGCCGGTGTTCCAACCCTGGGCCCGGGAACGCATCGAGTCGATGACCGAGATCGAGCTGGAGCTGTCGAAGTCGTCGGTCAACTGCATGCCGCGCGGCGTGCCCGCCATATGGCTGCAGAACCCGTACACGACGCTGATGGTCCACAAGGGCGACATGCTGGTCCAGCTCTACGAGGTCCTCAACAACTGGCGGGTCATTCACCTGGACGGCCGTCCTGCGCCGGAGTATCCGGAGCCGCTGTTTCACGGCAACAGCACGGCCCGCTGGGAGGGCGACACGCTCATCGTCGAGTCGATCGGCTTCGACGAGCGGACCTACATCCTGCCGAACGGGTGGTTCCACAGCGACCAGTTGAAGGTGACGGAGCGCTACTCGCGCCCGTCGATGAACTACCTGATCGTCGAGATCACCGTGGAGGATCCGGAAGTGCTGGAAGAGCCGTGGCACTCGGCCCCGCGCCGCTGGACGCTCGGCGACGGCGAGGTCTACGAGTTCTACTGCACCAACAACCGGGAGCTGGAAGAGTTGCAGAGGCTGAGGGATCTGGAGCTGGCCGGGGAACTCGAGACCGACGACTGACGGGAATTTCCGTAGGAGATCACGATGGGCTGCATCGCAAGGAAGTCGATGATCATGAAGCTCTCGGCGGGGTTGGGCCTGTGCCTCGCGTTGGGGCTGGCGCACGCGACGGACGCCTTCGCCCAGTTCAACCGCGAGCCGGATCCGCGCGTCGAGCAGCGGACCTACCTGTTCGAAGACACGGGCGAGGAACTGCCCTACGCGGTCTTCGTGTCCTCGAAGGTTTCCGACGACGTCGAGAGCCCCCTGATCATCGCGCTGCACGGTCTCGGCGGCGATCCGAACTCGCTGCTCCGCGGCAACGCGCTCGACCTGGCCGAGGCGGGCGGTTACATCCTCGTGGGTCCGATGGGCTACAACCCGGGCGGCTGGTACGGCTCGCCGGTCATGCTCATGGTCGGCCGCGGCGGCCGCGGCGCGCTCGACAACCCGGACAACCTGGACGAGCTCAGCGAGAAGGACGTGATGAACGTTCTCGCGATGATTCGCGAGGAGTTCGACGTCGACGATGGCCGCATCTACCTCATGGGTCACTCGATGGGCGGCGCGGGCACGTTCTTCCTCGGTTCGAAGCACGCCGAGGTGTGGGCCGCCCTGGCGCCGATCGCGCCCGCGTCGTTCCTGATGAACGATGACCGGAACGAGATACTTCAAGGCATCAAGGACGGCGGCGTGCCGGTGCGGGTGGTCCAGGGAGACGCCGACACGCTCGTGCCGGTCGACAACACGCGGATGTGGGTCGACACGATGGAGGCGCTGGACCTCGACTACGCGTACGACGAGCTCGCCGGCGCGGACCACGGGAACGTGATCACACGGGGGATGCCCGGCATCTTCGAGTTCTTCGCCGCCCACTCCAGACCGTAGCGTCGGCGCCGCGCCATCCGCATGGCGGGTGTTGTTGACACGGCCGGACCGCTGTGACAGATTGGCCTTGCTCCTTGACAAGGCGGGATCATGCCGACTTCGACCAGCATGAGTTCAGGCGCGCAAAGGCGCTGGGCTGGCGGCGCGTGGATCGCCGCCCGTGTGGCGGCGGCCGTGCTGATCCTGCTCGCCGCCGGTTACGGGGCCGCTCTCGGCCAGACCGCCGCGGGCGAAGCGTTCCCGCCCTACACGCCTCCCCGTACGCCGGACGGCAGCCCGGACATCAGCGGAATCTGGCAGTCGTTCACAACCGCCAACTGGAACATCCTCTCGCACCCGGCCGACGCGGGGGAGTACTCCGAGTTGCTGGGGGCATGGGGCGCCGCGCGGGCCGGCGCGGGCATCGTCGAAGGCAACGAGCTGCCCTACCAGCCGTGGGCCCGGGAACAACAGAGACAGAACCACGAGAACCGGATGGTCGTCAACGCGACGAACGATCCGCGCCGCTTCGACACCGGCGACCCGGAGCTCCAGTGCTACCGCGCCGGCGTGCCCCGCGCCAATTACATGCCGTATCCGTTTCAGATCTTCCAGACCGCGGACCAGATATTGATCGTGTACGAGTACAAGGGCGCGTCCCGCACGATCGAGATGAACTCGGACTCGGCGGCGCCGGTCGATACGTGGATGGGTTGGTCGACAGGCCGCTGGGAAGGCGACACGCTGGTCGTCGAGGTGACCGGGCTGAACGAGCACACATGGTTCGACCGCGCCGGCAACTTCCACAGCAACGCCCTGCGCGTCGTCGAACGATGGACGCCCATCAGCCCCTACCACATGCGGTATGAAGCGACGATCGAGGATCCGAACGTCTTCACGCGCCCCTGGACGATGCGCTTCATGCTCTATCGGCAAGTCGAAGAGGACGCCCGGCTGATCGAGTTCAACTGCGTGCCGTTCGTCGAGGAACTGATGTACGGACCGCTGGGATTCACGCCCCGTTCGGATACGGGACCGGAAAACTAGGAGGTAGGGAATGCGTGCCCTGATTGCAGTCGCCGCGAGCATCGCGTTCCTCGCGGCGGCGGCCGCCGCCAACGCCGGAGCGCAGGTTCCCGGCGAGACCCCTCCGTCGGCGCTGGTCAACCCGCGAAGCGAGGAATCGCTCGAGGCGGCCCGCGAAGCGTCCCCGAGTACAGGGGAAGCGACGTTCTCATACTCCCGCGACTAGGTCGACGAGGCGCTCGAACGGGCCATCGCGCGCGTATGGGATCCCGCACGGACGCTGGCGCCGTCCCCGCGGACCGCGTGGGGGGATCCCGACATCAGCGGGTACTGGCTGAACGCGGCCTACACGCCGCTGGAAAGGCCCGACCGGCTGGCCGACCAACCGCTCTACA
>JAJEDW010000096.1 GCA_022821265.1 Acidobacteriota bacterium | reverse complement strand
GTCGATGTACCGCGTGTTTCCGTGGACCGGGCCGGCGATCGGGAGGATCAACGCCGGAGGACTCTTCGCGATCCTGGCCACGAACCAGTCCGGCGTGGAACGCGGGTATTTCACCGAGGAGTCGGTCCAACGGTTGCATCGCAAGCTGGCCGGCGAGATCGATGGGTCCGGCGCCCACCTGGACGCCGTCTACTTCTGTCCGCACCACCCCGATCGATGTTGCGGCTGCCGCAAGCCCGAGCCGGGCATGTTGCTGCGCGCCCGGGACGAATGGGACCTCGACCTGAAGGCGTCGTACATGGTCGGAGACCGTTACACGGACATCCTCGCGGGAAAGGCGGCGGGGACCCGAACGATCCTGGTAATGACCGGCGACGGCCGCGCCGAGCGCGCGCGGCATCGCGACGCCGAGCTGCAGCCGGACCATTTCGCCGCCGACCTGGCCGACGCCGTCGATTACATCCTGAACTCATGAGCCTCGCCTCCCTGGTCGAAAACTTCAGCGACAAGCGGGTCGTCGTTCTGGGCGACCTCATCGCCGACGTGTTCGTTCAGGGCGAGATCTCGCGCGTGTCGCGGGAGGCGCCGGTGATGATCCTTTCGCACCGTTCGACGGACGTCGTCCCCGGAGGCGCGGCCAACGCCGTCCACAACCTGTGGGCGCTGGGGGCGCGACCCATGCCCGCCGGGATCGTCGGGGACGACGCCGAAGGCCGCCGGTTGTTGGAGTTCTTCGATTCCAAAGGCATAGACACCGGCGGCATCCGGACCATCGCCGGGTACCGGACCCCCACGAAGACGCGCATCCTGGCGGGCGCGACCCATGCGTACCGGCAGCAGGTCCTGCGCATCGATCGCGGGAGTCCCATCGACGACGCGCTGCGGCGCCGGGTCCGGAAGGCCATCGACGGCGCGCTGACGTCCCGGCTCCGGAAGGCGGAGGCCGTCGTGATCTCCGACTACGGCTACGGCGCCGTTCCCGAGGCGCTTCCGTCCCGGCTCGGGCGGTCCCGGACGCCCGTCACGCTCGATTCGCGCTACCGCATCGGCGGCTACACGCACCTGACGGCGGCGACGCCGAACGAACCGGAAGTCGAAGCCGCGATGGGAATCGCGATCGACCAGGATCCGAAGAAGCTGGAACGGGCCGGGCGCACGCTGTTGCGGCGGCTCTCGCACGACGCGCTGCTCATCACGAGGGGCCGGCACGGCATGGCCCTGTTCCAGCCGGGCCGAAAGACGCTGCACATTCCCGTCCAAGGCGGCGACGAGGTGGCCGACGTCACCGGGGCCGGAGATACGGTCATCGCCGTCTTCACCCTGGCCCTGGCCGCCGGGGGCGGCTTCGCCGACGCCGCGCGGCTGGCCAACTACGCCGGCGGCATCGCGGTGACGAAGCACGGAACGCAGCCCGTGACGCGCGAAGAGCTGGCCGGCGCCGTCGAATCGGGTCCGGCCTCGTGAAGGCGCTTTCGATCGACGACGTCCGGAAGCGGGTCGCCGGACGCCGTGTCGTCCTGGCCAACGGCTGCTTCGACATCCTGCATGTCGGGCACGTCCGCTACCTGCAGGCGGCCCGGGCGATGGGCGACGTGCTGGTCGTCGCCGTCAACGACGACGCGTCCGTCCGCGCGATCAAGGGCGCGGGACGCCCCGTCATGAACCTGGACGAGCGCGTCCGCCTGGTGTCCGCGCTCGAGGCCGTCGACTACGTGATCGCGTTCTCGGAACCCGACGCCGGTCGCGTCATCGAGCGGCTGCGGCCCGCCGTCCACGCCAAGGGCACGGATTACACGCCGGAAAACGTCCCCGAAGGCGATCGGGTCCGCGCCTGCGGCGGCGAGGTGCGCATCGCGGGAGATCCCAAGGACCATTCCACGCGCGACATCCTCCGAAGGATTCGGGACACGTCTCCCCGGTAGCCGTCGGCCATCCGATCCGCGCCTCGAAACGCGCGGACTTCGATGTGTTAACTTCGGAGACGGCGATGGGAACGTCGATCCAGAACACGCCGAACCCCAAGCGCATCCTGGTCATCAAGCTCGGGTCCATGGGCGACATCGTTCATTGCCTTCCCTCGGTCCGCCAGCTTCGGGACCACTTCCCCGACGCCGAAATCGACTGGCTCGTCGAACGCAAGAACAAGGCCGTCGTGGACATGGGCGGACTCTCGGTCCGCGTCGTCCCGATCGACACCTACCAGTGGCGGCACAGCCCGGGCATCGGCAGCGCCCGTGAGATCGTCGAGTTCCTGTGGGAGCTCCGAAGCGACGGCTACGACTGCGCCATCGATTTTCAGGGCCTGCTCAAGTCCGCGTTCGTGGGTTACCTGTCGTCCGCCCCGATCCGGATCGGTTGGGAGCGCGATTTCCTGAGAGAACCGGCCAGCCGCTTCTTCTACACGGATGTCGTCAAGCCGCGTCGCGTCCACGTCATCGACCAGCAGATGGAGCTGCTCCAACCCCTGGGCATCGATCCGGATTGGGACACGCCGCCGCGGATCGCACCGCCCGCGGAAGCGCGCGCCAGCGTGGATGCGAGGGTCGACGGACGGCGCGGTTTCGTGCTTCTCAACCCGGGCGCCAACTGGAGGACCAAGCGCTGGGATCCAGCCCGGTACGGCGAGCTCGCCGGCCGGCTGATCGACGACGGATTGCCGGTCACGCTGACGTGGGGTCCCGGCGAGGAAGACGTCGCGCGGACCATCCGCGCCGTCGCCGGCGCGGAACTCACGGCCATCGATTCGACGTTGCCCGAGCTGGCCGCCCTGTGCGAACGGGCCCGGCTGTTCGTCGGCGGCGACACCGGCCCCATGCACGTGGCCGCGGCCGTGGGCACGCCCATCGTTTCGATTTTCGGACCGACGTCCAGCGACAGGAACGGCCCGTTCCTGCGCGAGGACGCGGTGGTGGAGCTTCGAATGCCGTGCCGGCCGTGCTACGAGCGCGATGCCTGCCCGCTGGGCCATCTCGAGTGCATGGGTCTGGTCACGGTCGACGCGGTGTATGAGGCATGCCGCGGCCGCCTGAACCTCGATGCGGCCGCCAGGAGCCCGTGGTGAAACCCCTGCTGCATTCGACCGGCGATGCATCCCGTCCGGACTGCGTTGCTCGTCGGTCACATATCGGGAATATGCTCCCTTCTCGCGCCTTGCCGGACGGGCGCCTCACCGGTCTCGGTGCGACGCGGGGTTTCACCACAGGCTCCTAG
>JAJEDW010000138.1 GCA_022821265.1 Acidobacteriota bacterium | reverse complement strand
ACGGGGTCTTGAGCATGAAACGCGGCAACATCTTGACGATGCCGACGTTGAGCACCCGTGTCTTGTATGCGAGCGCGTCGACGATCTCGGCTTGGGTGTCCATGTGGGCCAGGAGCGGCGACGTCTGCGCGTTCAGGAACGGCCGCAGCATCACCTGCGCCGGCATCGTGGCGCCGACGTCCCAACTCGCCATGTGCCCGCGGGCCAGGTCATAGACCTCGCCCAGACGCCGGGTCAAGGTCCTGCTGGAGTAGGCGGGCTGCAACGCCTTGCGAAAGCGAAAGTGATCGGCGCCGTCAATCGAGTGCATCGAGCGCGACACGCCATACGCCTTGTCGACGCCCTCGAAGTATTCCTTCGACCGCAAGTACACCCGCCCCATGCGATGGGCCCATTCATTCGTCTTCAACCCCGCCAGGACAATCATGTTCTTGCGGAACGGGAGCCGAAGCTCGAACACCGGACCGTACTTTTCGGCCAAAATGGCGAACCCTGCCGGCAGCCTGCCCTCTCGCAGCTCGCGGTTGAACACCAGATCACGCAGCGACACGGCTGGAATCGGCTTGGTCAGCGAGGGCCGGCGAAGCGAGGGCGCGACGATGTTCTGACCCACCGCCGCCGCTATCGCTCGGCCGATCAGGTCCATCTTGCTGACCAACCGAATCCGCGCTTCCTCCTTCTCGTCGATCTGAAACATCCGATGGAACACGTGGCAGGCGTTGACGAGGCCGATGATGATCACGTCGCGCGGACCCGGAATCTCGTCCGTGAAGATGATCCTGCTCAGCCGGGCCTTTAAGGACTCTCCCGCCAGGTAGTCTTCTCCCAGCCGTGTCTCGCCCGACCGCTGGCGCTTGGTGAAGGTATAGAAATCGCCCGGGTGGAGGTCGAGAATCTGTCGCCGAACGAGCCCGTCCAGTGCTTCGGGGATCAACGACTCGGACTGCGGAGCGAGCCGCTCGACCCAGTAGCGGGCATCGTGTGTTTTCGTTTCGGTCGCGATCTCCCGCAGGATCGGGTCGAGCAGCGGACGACCGGTGTCGGTCGCATCCATAAGAGTCAAGGACTCCAGATCGGTGTCGATGCGATCGAGCAGCGACAGTTCACCCAGCGATGCGCCGACCATGGCGCAGTTCAGGTTCCAGCCGGGCACCTGCCGCTCTCTTCGTCCAGCAGCGCCAGCAGCAACTCTTCCGGCAGACTCAGCGGGGCCGCCCGCTGATCCGTTCCAAACGTTGTGTGTTGAGTCACCAATGGAACATTTCCCCTCTTGGCTGGCACAACTATAAGAATTCAAGAATAATGTCAAGCCGCCGAGATCACGAAGGCCCTGACTGGACCACCCGTGTCATTGACGGCCCTTCGTGTCACTTCGTGGACAACTCGTTTTCTGTCGTTTCGGGCAAGTCACGCCACCGCTGCCCGGCGACCCGAGCTGGCGCGCAGATCGACCGCCGTCAGGGCAGGCGCCAACCAGACGGACGCCTTGCCGGTCTCGGTGCGAAGCGGCGTTTCACCAAAGGCTGCCGGGCGGCGCTTCCCGCGCAATCGAACGCCGGGGCCATGCGGACCATGGCCCCGGCGTTCCGCCCATCCATCCGGCGGCGCGCACGATGCTTCCGGCTCAGGGGTCCGGCGAACGCGTGACGTCGATGACCACGTTGCCGCCGAGCGTTCCGAAGTCTCCCTCCCAACGCCGGATCAGTTGCTCGCTCCGCAAGTGTCCGTACAGGAGCTCTTCGACGAACTCCACGCACCGGTACTCGCTCAGTCGAGCGTCGGGCTCCATGCGGCGATACAGGGGCATGCGGATCGTCCAGGGGCGGGTAAAGACCTCCGGGTCGTCGATCGTCGCTTCGTACTGGATGTGATCGGGGCCGAGGGGCGTGTACCGTTCCGTCACGCGCAACGCCCCGCTATGGAAGTTCCCGGACCGGTCGAACCACGTCTCGGCGCGCTGGTCGGTCACCTCGACCACCAGCGTGTCGCCTTCCCAGCGGCCGAGGGAGTGCCCCATCCAGGACGGCGCCGGGGCCGGACCCACGTCGTTCATGTAGATCGTGCGGTTCGCCGACGCGAACTCGTAGACGAGCAGGATCCGGTCCGTGCTCTGGACGATCTGCATGGGATAGGGCATGTAGGTGGCGCGCGGGACCCCCGGCAGAAAACACCGCACCTCCGGGTCGCGCGCCAGGGCGTTCTCGAAGTTCTCCCGCTTCTCGGCCAGGGCCCATTCCTGGTACGGGATGCGGCCGCCGTCGACGACCCCGGGCCCGCCGGGAACGCCTCCGATCGCCCCGAGCGCAAGGACCGCCGCAGCCGGCACGTCTCCGTCCGGGCCGGGCTCGGTGGCCAAGGCCGGCCGCGCGACATGGGCTTCGAGATCCCAGTGCGCCGTGTTCAGCGTTTGCCATATCCCGTTCAGGTCCGGATACGGCGTCCCTTCCAGACGGGGAGCGCTGAAATCCTGCGCCGCGGCAGCGGCCCACGCGCCGACGGCCATGGCGGCGGCCCCGATCGCGATCGTCCCCCGCCGCCGCACTAGTTCGAGTCCGCGCCCGCTTCCTGCGTGCGCGCTCCACGGAGAGCATACTCGAGGGCGTAGTTGCCCTCGTGACACGCGAACTCGTACATCAGACCCGTGCCCGGGGCCGGCCGCATGAAGATCACGGCCGTCCAGGGCCGCGTCCACGTCGTGGGATCGTCGACCGTGAACTCGTACCGGAGCGAGTCGGCCCCGACACGGGAGAACCGTTCGACCAGGCGCAGGTTCTCGCCCGTGGACGCGCCGGTGGCTCGCCCTCCGGCTTTCAGGTTCGTGGTCTCGACGACCAGGGCGCCGCCCTCCCAGCGACCCCTCGAGTCGCCGACGTAGGAGCGGATATGGGACGGACGATGCGGGCGTCCGTCGAGGGGAATGATTCGAGCGTCGTGCATCATCTCCATGTTGATGACGACGTATCCGGGCGCCTGCACGATCTGATAGTTGCTGTTGTAACCGCGTCCCGTCATGGGCACGCGGCCGCCCGTGCAGCGGAGGCCCGCGGCGAAGTCCTCGGGACCGCGGGGCAACGGGAACTCGGCGCGCTCGGCGGCGCGCCGCGCGCGCTCGGCCTGCTGCCGGGCCTCGGCCTCCGGCGTCAGCGGCGGGATTCTGCCGTCGGGCGGATCCACGATCAACGACGTGCGGTCTTCGAACCAGCGATCGATCAACCAGAACTGGTTGTAGTTGCCGGTCGTGTCCGTGGACGTGAAGTCCGTGGCTTCGCTGAAGACGGCGTTGAACACGCTGTCTCCGAAAGCGGCGTCGGTCTCGCCGTTGAAAAGCTCGGCCGCCCTCCGTTCGAGCAACGCCACCTCTTCATCCGTCAGAGTCGCCCGGCCCTCGAGCGCCGAGGGACGTTCCAACGGCGTGGCCGAGTCGCTCGCCCAGACGCCTTGCAGGTCCGGGTCGCCCCAGGGCGTCAACAAGGTCCCGGCCTCGGTGCCCGGCGCGGACGCCGACTGGGCGTAGGCGGCGGGGAGGAGACACGCCGATGCGAGGACGGCGACACCCGCCGCGCCCGCGAACAAGAAAATACGGCCGCTCATGGAAGACCTCCTGACTTGCGCGTTGCGCTCAGGGTAACGTCAACACGGAGCCCCTGGCAACGACTCTCGACTCGCGACTTGCGCGCCGCGTTCGCGCGCCGCGTTCGTTGACATCGATGCCGATCGCAGGGATCATTCGAGTACCATCGTCCGATTCGGATCGGGAGGAGTACTCGCAATGAATGCCAAGGCCGCCGCCGGACCGCTCATGCTGTTGCTGGCAGCCCCGCCCGGCGTCTGGGCGCATCACGCCTTTTCGGCCGAGTTCGACGCGGAACAGCCGGTCCAGTTGAGGGGAACGATCGTCCAGGTGGAATTCATCAACCCGCATTCCTGGTTCCACATCGACGTGACCGCGGACGACGGCACCGTGACCCGTTGGATGATCGAGGGCGGTACGCCCAACGCGCTGTTCCGCCGAGGCGTCAATCAGAACACGCTGCCGATCGGCACGGAGATACTCGTCGACGGTTTCCGGGCGCTGGACGGATCGAACCGGGCCAACGGACGCGACATGACGTTCCCCGACGGGCGGCGGATCTTCCTGTCCGGCGGATCGGCCATCGAACAGCCGCAGTAACCGCGACCCGCGGCGATTGTCAAGGCAACGGCCTGAATTGTCGGGGCCTCGACGGTCCCGGATGGGCCTGGAGGTCAAGATGTCTGTCAGGTCCAGTGACGGAACAGATGAAGTGACACGCGGACAGTCGTCCTTGCGCCCTCAACACGCTCCAAGGGAAGAACATCCGGGTCCGGCATCGACCCGTTCATTTCCTGGAGAGCCCGTCCTCAACGGTCCAGGTTTCTATCGAGAATTCATGGAAATCTGGGCCGATGGTATCGGATTCGAAATCATCGAAAGAACGGTCGGGTGTAGTGCTCGTTATCGAGGTGAGCCTCTTTTGTGGGTCTATCCGAAGTACTTCCAGGTTGCGCCGGAAGGAAAAGGAAACGCTCACCACGACGAGGTGCGTCTCTTGTTGGGCCGCCATTTTCCGGAAGTCCACAAAAGGCGAATTACGTTCCGTTCCGAACATTTCAGGCGGGACCGATTCCAACTCTTTGTCAGAGACGTGAAGAACATGATCGTCGCCGCCCATGAGCACGCGGGCGATCTTCGGGACTTGCGCCATGCCGAGCAACGGTTGATCGACATTCGAGCCGGAAAGTCCCATGCCGTGCCGTTGGAAGAAGTCATGAAGACTTATGGCATGGAAGATCGAGCTTGACCGTGCCGCGGTGCGCGACCTCGGCAAGCTCGACCCACGGACGGCGCGGCGTATCCTGACTTTTCTGCATGGACGCGTTGCCCCGCTGGACGATCCGCGCCGCATCGGAGAGGCGCTCAAGGGTTCCAAACTGGGTGAGTTCTGGAAGTACCGGGTCGGCGATTACCGCATCATCGCTCGCATCGAGGACAACGCCTTGCGCGTGCTCGTGGTGAGGGTCGGACGCCGCGACAAGGCATATCGCGGGAAGGTCGCTCCAGTGACGTCGCTGTAGACGACACCGTGCACACGTTCAGTATTCGCCCGACGCTCCGTGTCTTCCGCGTCCGATCACACGACTGACTTCGGCGCCTCCGTTTCGACGATCGGAACGGAGGGCGGCATCGACTCTCGGCCGAGCGCCCGTCCGCCGCCGCCTACCCCAACGACTGCTCGAGCCGGTGGAGGGTTTCCATGGCCGGCAGCACCTGGGCGACGCTGGCGTTCGGCTCCCGCCCGTCGCGGACGGCGGCGATGAACTCCCGGTCCTGCAGCTCGATGCCGTCCATCGACACGTCCACCTGCGAGACGTCGATCGCGTTCTCGTCGCCGTCGACCAGGTCGTCGTAGCGGGCGATGTAGGTGCCGTTGTCGCAGATGTAGCGGAAGAAGGTCCCCAACGGCACCTTGTTGTTGAACGACAGGGCCAGGGTGCAGACCGCGCCCGACGCCGTCTCGCCGGTATGGTACTGGAACAGGTCGACCGTGTGGCAGGCGTGGTGCCAGAGCAGGTGATCGGTCCAGCTCCTGGGCTGGCCCTCGGCGTTCATGTTGGTCCGCCGGAAGAAGAACGTCTGCACGACCAGGTGCTGCAGCGACAGCTCCCCGGCCGCGATCCTGTTGCGGATCCACTGGTGGCTGGGGTTGAAGCGCCGCGTGTGCCCGGCCATCGCCACGAGCCGGGTCTCCTGCTGGACTTCGAGGATGCGCCGCGAATCGGCGAGCGAATCGGCGATCGGGATCTCGATCTCGACGTGCTTGCCGGCCCGCATCACCTGCTCGGCCTGCGCCGCGTGGACCTGCGTGGGCGAGGTCAGGATCGCAGCCTCGATTCCGGGCTGCTCCAGCGACTCCTCCAGGCTCGTCGTCCAGTGCGGGATGTCGAACTGCCGCGCCGTGGCCTCGGTGGTCTCGGGCACGCGCCCGACGATGGAGGCCACCTCGACGCCGTCGATCCGGGCCAGCCCCGCCAGGTGCTTCTTGGCGAACGCGCCCCTTCCAACCATGCTGATCTTCATTCGGTCTGCTCCTGGTTCCGTTGTCCGGCACGTTCGTTCAGTCGAATACGGCCGGGTTGTCCTCTTCTTCCGCCGACGCCTCGGTTCGCGCCTCGCCGTCGGGCCTTGATTCCTTATAACTTATTGGGGGTCAGTGACTTGTGGCGTGAATCGGCGTCCGCGTCCCTCGCTTCGCTCCCCGTTCCGAATCTGACGGTCCCCATACTACCAGAGCCGTCCCCGAACGATCCATCACGGCTGCCGCCGTCCGCCCCGGCCGGGTCGAAGTCCGTGGGTCGGTCCGCGCGAAGGTGCGCCGTCAGGGGGACCATCCGGCGTCCACGGGCCACGCGTGCAGCGTCACCACGAGCCGTTCGTCGGGGTTCATCTCCAAGGCCAGCGTGCTGAACGGACGGTCGCCGGCGGCGCTGCAATGCATGGCCCCCATGACGTCGGGCATGTCGGCGTCGGGGAACGCGGCATCGAGGACCCACGATGTCTGGCCGTTGGGTTCCAGCGGAATGGTCACCGGGGCGGAAAGCGGCGCGCCGTCTTTCATCAATTCGCAGCGGACGAGCGACGACGCGGCGTCCAGGTTGTGGATCGCGACGCCCGTGTTGCCGCCGTCCCCGGCGCGGCGGACCGGAAAGACGGCGTCGTGGACGGGCGGGCTGGCCCCGACGACACCCACGCCCACGTCGGGGAGGTCGTAGCGGAGCACGCCGCTGACGGGGCCCTCCGACACGACCCGCACCGAGCCTGTCACCAGGTCCCCGCGGCCGTTGGTTGCGACCGCGTACAGACCGAGCGGATCCATGGCCGCGGCGAGGGTCAGGCCCCCGTCGGCTCGTACATGAAGATCGGCCGTGAGGTCCACAAGCGATTCCGCGGGAATCGGATCGCCGTGCGGATCGAAAAAATACAGGACCGGCACGGTGGGAGGTATGAATGTATGAAAAGGAGAACGGAGGGGAGCACTCGGCTCGATGGAAGGATTGATGAAGAGTACTTCGGACGTGATGCCGGTCCCGTTGGCGAAGTGTGCGAAGTCGAGGACGGTGTCGCGTCCCCCGCCTCCGTCCCGGCGCACCGGAACCACCGGCAGCGGGACGAAGGTGCGGGCGGCCGCGTCCATCAACAACGCGATCGCCGTGAATCGTTGCGTTCGGGGGGCGCGGCACCGCACCGACCCGGTGAAATCGGACGTGTCGACGTCCGGAAACGCGGCGTCGATCGCCCAGGAGCCCTGCCCGTTGGCCTCCAGCGAGATCTCGGCCTCGGCGAGAACCGCGCCCGAGCCCATCAATCGGCAGCCCAGCGCCAGCGGTTCGGCTTCGAGGTTGTGGAGCGCGACGCCCGTGTTGGGTCCGTCCGCGCGACGGCGGACCGGGAAGACGACGTCGTGAACGGGGCGTCCGGGTTCCACCGCGGCGACGCCGACGACCGGGTCGACGTAACGCAGGCTGCCGCCGATCGGTCCGTCCGACAGGACGCGCACGGAGCCAGTGACCAGGCCGCCGCGGCCGTGCGTGGACAGCCTGTACATGGCCAGCGGCGGCAACGGCCGCCGCACCGTCAGGCCGCGTTCGGTCCGGATTTCCAGGTCGTCGGTGAGATCCACCAGCGTTTCGGCGGCGACGGGATCGCCGCCCGCATCGTAGAAGCAAATCTCCGGACGGGCGGGCCCGGACCCCACGTTGACGAGCACGAGCTCGGAGCGGATGGATTGGCCGTTGGCGAAATGCGTGAAGTCCAATGCCACCGGGGGCGGCCCCGCGGGATCGTCGCCGGTGGACGGTTCCGATGTTCCCGCGGAAGGGTCGGACGGGTCCGGATCGGGTTGGCTTGTCCGGTTGTCCGCCTGCGTGGGGTCGGCCACCGGCGTCGCCGTCACGGTGGCCGCCGGACCCGCACCCACCCAGTTCAACGCGCGGACCGAGAAGTCGTACGGCGTGCCGTTCTCCAGGCCTCCCACGGTCTCGGTCAGGTCGGTCCCGGCGTTCTTCCAGTCGCCGCCGTCGACGGCATACTCGTAGCGTTCGAGCGAGCGGCCGTAGGTGGACGCCGGGCTCCATTCGAGCGTCACCCGGCGGTGGTCCGGCGTCGCCCGCAGGTTCCCCGGGGCGGAGGGGACCGCATCGGTGTTATTGATGGCCGATCCGCCCGCGAACGGCGCGGCGTCGTTGCCGGCCCCGTCCTGGATCGGGGGATTCGATCCGAAGTAGGTCACCGTCACGGCGTCGGTGCGGACGACCGACGTGGCCAGTTGCACCAAGACATAGTGTGAGAACACGTCGATCCGGCTGACGGCGGCCTGTCCGGCGGCGCCCCCGACCGGGGTGACGGTGAGGGCGAACGCGGTCGTGGGCGGCGTCGATTCCGAATCGAGATCCTCGTCGTAGTTCAACAGGATGGCCCAGCCCTCGATCGTGATCCGGACCAGGCCGGGCCGGGTGGTGTCGGCCTGGGCCCATGCCGTGGGAGCCATGGACAGGATCGACAGGGCCAGCGCCGCGGCCACGAGTGTCCGCGACCGCCGGCGCATTCGAATCATCTCGCCTCCAGCTATGACCCTTCGGTTCGGTCCCGCTTCCCGGCCCGGCGCGTCGTGTAACGCTCCGGCCACCCCGGTGAACGGCGCACATCGAGACTAGACATGCGTACAGTACATATGTAAAGTCAAATTTGTGTAAACACAAAAATAATTATCTGATCTTCTTGGCGTGGCTGGCCGTTCTCGACGGGAAGGGGCAGAACGTGAGAACGGAATTATGGCATGACAAAGAGCGATTATTCAACGTGGGGCGCCCCGGCCGCGAGACCTGGATCGATTTGTTTCGTTGCCCAAATCCAGTTGTTCGATAATAGCCGGCAGGAGTTGAGCCATGTCATCGCTTCCACCGCTGGAATGTCTGCGCTTTTTCGAGGTCGCCGCCCGGCACGGGAGCTTCGCCCGCGCGGCCGACGAACTCCGGGTCACGCCGGCCGCCGTCGCCTATCGCATCCGCGTGCTCGAGACCCATCTCGGTCACGCGCTCTTCGACCGCGCGGGCCGCGGGGTGACGCTCAACATGCGCGGGAAGGCGTGTCTGGGGGATGTGCAGCGTATTCTCACCGACATTCGGGACGCCCTCGGCCGCTATGACGCCAGTACGCAACGGCGGCACCTGCGCGTCGTCGCCGTCGAGTCCATCGCGGAACGGTGGTTGATGGAGAAGATCGAGGCGTTCAACGCGGCGCGGCCCGAGATTGCCATCGAGTTGGAAACCGACCATCTCGGCGTCGATCCGTCGCAACCGGACTTCGACGCGTGGATCACATACGACGTGGGAACCCGGGCGCCCAGCCCGGAGCTGACGCTCCGGGAGCCGCTGTTCCAGGACACCTTGATGCCGGTCTGCAGTCCGGCGCTCCTCGAGCGCCGCGGGCGGCCCCGCACTCCGGCGGCCCTGAATGACTGGCCATTGCTCTATCACCTGGGGTTCCCGTCCGACTGGACGCAGTGGTTCGCCGCCCAGGGGTTCCCGCCGCCCGACCTGTCGCACGCCTCCGGCTTCCGGCTGTGCAGCATGGTGCTCCACGCGACGCTGCAGAACATGGGGGCCGCCGTCGGACGCCCGAAGACGATCGAGCCGGAATTGCGGGACGGGACGCTGGTGCCGTTGTTCGCACATCAGAACGACGTGCGCACGACCTGTTACCTCATGACCACCGCCGAAGCGCGGCGGAAGCCCGAGGTCCAGGCGTTCCGGGATTGGATGGTCGAGGGCGTGCCGGTCCGCGCGTGATGGCGGCCGTCGCTCGCCGCCAGCCTGCCGGAGGCGGGCCTAGGAGCCTGTGGTGAAACCCCCGCTGCATTCGACCGGCGACGCATCCCGTCCGGACTGCGTTGCTCGTCGGTCACATATCGGGAATATGCTC
>JAJEDW010000270.1 GCA_022821265.1 Acidobacteriota bacterium | reverse complement strand
ATCGGGGGGATGCCGCGGAGATCGAACTCGGCCAGGCTCCGGCAGTCACCGACCAGCTCGCGCTCGCCTTGGAGGACGTGAATCTTCACGTTCGTCTGCCCGTCCACGTACGTGGTGAACGATTCGCTGGCGCTGGCCGGGATCGTGGAGTTCCGCGGGATGATCTTCGAGACGACCCCGCCCATGGTCTCGATGCCGAGCGAGAGCGGCGTGACGTCGAGCAGGAGCGTGTCCCGCCGGCTGCCGGCCAGGATGTCGGCCTGCACCGCCGCGCCCAGGGCGACGACCTTGTCCGGGTCCAGCTCCGTGTGCGGCGCCCGTCCGAACAGTTCCCGGACACGGCTCCGGACGATGGGAATCCGCGTCGAGCCGCCGACCATGACCACCTCGTCGACGCCGCCCGGCTCGATGCCGGCGTCCTTCAACGCCTGGCGGCAGGGCAGGAGCGTGCGCTCGACGATGGGCGCGATCATGGCCTCGAACGCGTCCCGTTCCAGCGTCCGGACGTATCCGACCTCGGGAATCTCCAGCCGGACCGACTCCGATTCCGACAGCGCCTCCTTGGCGCGGCGGCAGGCCGCGCCGACGTGAGGCAACGCGCGCGTGTCCAGGTCGCGTCCGGTTTCTTCGCGGACCATTCGCATCAGCGCCTGGTCGATGTCGTCGCCGCCGAGGTGCGTGTCTCCGCTGGTGGTGAGCACCTCGAAGATGCCCTCCCTCAACTTCAGCAGCGAGATGTCGAACGTGCCCCCGCCGAAGTCGTACACGGCGATCGTGCCCTGCTTCTGTTCCTGGAGCCCGTAGGCGAGCGAGGCGGCCGTCGGTTCGTTGACGATCCGGAGCACGTCGAGGCCGGCGATGCGGCCCGCGTCCTTGGTCGCCTGCCGCTGGGCGTCGTTGAAGTAGGCCGGCACGGTGATGACGGCGTTCCGGACGTCCTCGCCCAGCGCCGCCTCCGCCATCCGCTTCAGTTCCTGCAGGATCAAGGCCGAAAGCTGGGGCGGCGTGTACTCCCGGCCGAAGACGTCGATGCGGATGATGTTCTCGCTCTCCTCGGACGCTTCGAAGGGCAGGAAGCTCAGGTCCTCGCGGACGTCGGCCAACCCGCGGCCCATGAAGCGCTTGATCGAGGAGATCGTGCGTCCCGAATCCTCCAGCATGCGGTCGCGGGCGTCCTCGCCGACGTGAACCGCGCCGTCGCGGCCGAAGTGAATCACCGACGGGACGATGGCGCGCCCGGCGGCGTCTTCGATGACGCGGGGCACGCCTTGGCTGACCGTCGCGATCAGGCTGTGCGTCGTTCCCAGGTCGATACCCACGATGTTCGGCATCAGCGGGGCGCCTCCTCGTCGAGCTCGCGTTCCAGGTTGCGGATGTAGGACGATTGCGCGACGATCTCGGCGAGCGTCCGGAGGTGGTCCCGGCGCTCCTCCTCCGAGGCGTCCGCGCCGATCAGCGCGTCCCAGCGTTCCGAGGCCCGGCTGAGCGCCTCGTCGTGCGTCCGGCGCTTGTCGGCGATTCGCCCGCGAATGGCGCCGGCCTTCTCCAGGAGGACATCCGCGGCGGATCCGGAACGGCGCGCCGCGCGCAGCTCGTCCAGACCCTCGTTGATCTCGAATACCTCCATCAGCATGGAGGCGGGCGCCCGGCTGGAGTCGATTTCCAGTCCGTGGGACCGGACCAGGTACTCGGTCCTCCGCGCCGCGTCGCGAAGCGTGCGGTAGGCGTCGTTCAACAGGGCGGTGGTTTCCAGGGCGCGCGCCTGCGCCTCGGGGGTGGCGCGGGTATGGAAGTCGGGATGGTGTTCGCGGCTCAACGCGTGGAATTTCCGTTCCAGGGCCGCCGTGTCCAGGTTGAGGCGCGGCTCCAGATCGAACAATTCGAAGTACTTCATCGTGGCAACGGGTTTCGAGCCGTCAGACCGAGAACGACTCGCCGCAACCGCAGGTGTTCCTGGCGTTCGGGTTGAGGAACTGGAAACCCTTGCCCATCAACCCGCTGTCGAAATCCAGAACGGTGTTGTTGAGATAGATGTAGCTCTTGAGATCGCAGAACAGGCGCACGTCGTCGCGCTCGAACACCTTGTCGCCCCTCCGGGCCTCGGTGTCGAAACCCAGGTTGTAGGACAGTCCCGAGCAGCCGCCGCCCTTGATGCCGACACGCAAGCCGCCGGCGTCGACGCCTTCCTTCTGCATCAACCGCTTGATCTCGTCGACCGCGCGGTCCGTGATCTCGATCGCCATCGCGCCGGTCTACCCCGCGGTCTCGGCCGACGCCTCCGCCGGGTGCTTCGCCTTCCAGTCCGAGATGGCGGCCTTGATCGCGTCCTCGGCCAGCACCGAACAGTGGATCTTCACCGGCGGGAGGCTCAGCTCCTTGACGATATCGGTGTTCTTGATCTCGAGCGCCTCGTCGACGGTCTTGCCCTTGACCCACTCGGTGGCCAGGCTGGAGCTGGCGATCGCGCTGCCGCATCCGAACGTCTTGAACTTGGCGTCCTCGATCACGCCGCTCCGGTCGTCGACCTGGATTTGCAGCTTCATCACGTCGCCGCATTCCGGGGCTCCGACCAGGCCCGTGCCGACGTCGTCCTGGCCCTTGTCCAGGGAGCCGACGTTGCGCGGGTTGTTGTAGTGGTCGACGACCTTGTCTGAATAAGCCATTCCAGGATTCTCCTTTGATGCCGTTCTCTAGTCCGCCGTCCAGTTCACGGTGGAAAGATCGATGCCTTCCTTCACCATCTCGTACAGCGGCGACAGTTCCCGCAACCGTTGGACCGTGCCCGTCACCTTGTCGGCGACGTAGTCCACCTCGTCCTCGGTGTTGAAGCGTCCCAGGCCGAACCGGATCGACGTGTGGGCGAGGTCTTCGCCCACGCCGAGCGCCTTCAGGACGTAGGACGGCTCCAGGCTGGCCGACGTGCACGCCGAGCCGGACGAGACCGCGACGTCGTCGATGCCCATCAACAGCGACTCGCCTTCCACGTAGGCGAAGCTGATGTTCAGGTTGCCGGGAATCCGGCGCTCCATGTCGCCGTTGATGTAGATCTCGTCCAGCTTCTCCCGGAGCCGGGCGAGGAGCCGGTCGCGCAGCGCGCCGAGGCGCCGGGACTCGTCCTCGAGCTCGTTCATCGACAGCTCGGCGGCGCGCCCGAAACCAACGATGCCCGGCACGTTGAGCGTGCCCGACCGCATGCCCCGCTCGTGACCGCCGCCGTCGATGATGGGCGTCAGCAGGACGCGGGGATTCCGCCGGCGCACGTAGAGAGCGCCGACGCCCTTGGGTCCGTACATCTTGTGGGCGCTCAGCGATGCGATGTCGACGTTCATCGCCTGGACATCGAAGGGGATCTTGCCCACGGCCTGCACCGCGTCGGTGTGGAACAGCACGCCGCGTTCCCGGGCGATCCGCCCGATTTCACGGATGTCCTGCACCACGCCGACCTCGTTGTTGGCGGTCATGATCGAGATCAGGATCGTCTTGTCGGTGATCGCCCGTTCGAGGTCGTCGAGGTCGATCAGGCCGTTCCGCTCCACGGGGAGGAAGGTTACGCGGACGCCCTGCTTCTCGAGATGCTTGGCGCTGTCGATGATGGCCTTGTGCTCGGTCACGCAGGTGATGATGTGGTCGCCCTTCTGGCCGTACATCTCCGCGACGCCCTTCAGGGCCAGGTTGTCCGACTCGGTGGCGCCGCTGGTGAAGACGATTTCCTTCGGGTGGGCGTTGATCAGCGCGGCGACCTGCTTGCGCGCGTTGTCGACCGCTTCCTCGGCGTCCCATCCGAACTGGTGGTTGCGGCTGGCCGCGTTCACGAACCGTTCCCCGAAATAGGGAAGCATCGCTTCCAGCACTCGGGGATCGACCGGCGTCGTCGCCTGGTTGTCCATGTAGATCGGTCGATTCGACATTGCCATCGCCTCGGACTCCTCGTCGCTCAGTTCACCGCGAGCTCGTGGATCGTCGTGTCCACGAGAACGCCGACGACCTTCTCCTTGACGCTGCGAAGCGGATCGCGGATCGAGCAGACGGGGAACTGCTCGCAGTCGTCCGCCTCGCACGGCGTCAGGAGCAACGGCCCCTCCAGGGCCTCGATCACTTCGATCACCGTGATCATCTCGGCGCCGCGGGCCAGTGCGTACCCCCCGTTGGGTCCGGCCTGCGACGCCAGCAGCCCCTTCCGGACGAGGCGCTGCAATACTTTCGCCAGCAGCTCGGACGGGATGTTGTACGTGCGGGCGATTTCGGGGGCGCTGTGGGCGTGCTCGCCGTGCAACGCGAGATGCTTCAGCGCGATCAGCCCGTAGTCGGCCCGCTTGGATAACCGGAACACCGCTGAAGATTATACCCGACAATTCTTATCGGCGATAACTTTTGTCGGGATTAACGTCCCCACCCGGTCCACCCTGACGGCCGACACCTCGCGCCGCAGTTTTCTTCATGGGGCTTATGTTATTGAACACAAGTCACTTGCAATCTAGGAGCCTGTGGTGAAACCCCGCGTGGCGCCGAGACCGGTGTGGCGCCCGTCCGGCAAGGTGTGAGAAG
>JAJEDW010000309.1 GCA_022821265.1 Acidobacteriota bacterium | reverse complement strand
CGTATTCGCAACCCATCCCCGAGGCGGCGTTCGGGATATTCGAACTAGAACGCCTGGACGGCCGCGGGCGGGTCGAGCTGGTCGAGCGGCCGCTTCTCAGCAACGACTACACGGCGGTCATTCGGGTCGATGACGACGACGGCGGCGCGGATGACTACCGTCTGCGGCTCGACTGGACATGGAACCCCGACGACCCGCTGCGCCCGCCGCGCGGCAGAGGCATCGACGGGCGCGCCGGGATCGATCTGCCCCGGGCCTTCGGGCCGCGCGAGGGCTACTTCGAATTCGCCGGGCGCGTCGATCACGTCACGGCCATCTCGATCACCGGACAGCGCGTGCGCAGCGAGGACTTCGGCGGTCAGCGACTCCGCGACGGACGCTATGACTGGTCCAGCCCGATACCGGCGGCCCCGGTGGACATCGAGCTGGTCAACGTTCGCGGACGGGGACGCGTCGAGCTGGTCGAGACGCCGTGGGAGGGCAACGGCTATACGGCCGTGGTCCGGATCGAGGACCTCGGCGGCGGCGCCGCGGACTACGGTTTCGAGTTGATCTGGCGGCGGCGTTGAGCCGTATGCGTCGACGACCGATCATTCCATCGAGAATGCCGATTTTGCGGGGTTGTTCGGACGATTTCGCCGACGGGACCTCCCTGCGGATTCTGCTAGACTGACGTCATGTCACCCGATGCCCGGAAGTTACTCGACGCGGTGTTGAAGTTGCCTCCCGAAGCCCGCGCGGCGCTGGCCGGATCACTCATCGAGAGCCTCGATGAAACGATCGACGACGAGGCGGAAGCCGCATGGGGACAGGAGATTCAACATCGACTGAACCAGGTTGATTCCGGCCAGGTCGAGACGGTTCCTTGGGCAGAAGCACGCCGGTCGATTCTCGGCGGCTGATGGCCCGACCGATCCGGTTCCATCCAGACGCCATTGGCGAAGCGGGGGCGGCGAGGGAGTGGTACGAGGCGCGCAACCCGGCCACGGCCCGGGCCTTCATCGTGGAGTTGGACCACGCCGTCGATCAGATTGCGGAGTTCCCGGACCGTTGGCCGGCGTACCTCGTCAAGACACGCCGATTCGTATTGCGTCGTTTCCCTTTCTCGATGATCTATCGAAGATCCGTTAACGGACTCGAAGTCGTGGCCGTCGCTCATGCACGCAGACGTCCCGGCTACTGGAAGGCCCGCACCTGAATCCGATCCGGCCGGCGCCGTTCGCCTTTCGCCGATCAGGAATCCTTCTTCGGACCGACGTTCTCCGCAACGTCCGTGTCGGCCGGCGCCCGGTCCGGGAACCGCCCGGCCTGACGCAGCGCACGGCGCAGCAGGAAGTCGATCTGGGCGTTGACGCTGCGCAGCTCGTCCTCGGCCCAGCGCTGCAACGCCGCCAGGTTCTTCGGGTCGATCCGCAACAGGAACGGCTTCCGCGTCGCCATTCACCTCGGTCCGCGCCGGCGCCGGGCGCGACAGGCGCCGGCTCTACTGATAGAGGGTCCCGGTGTTCAGCACCGGCTGGGTGCTCTTGTCTCCGCAAAGCACCACCAGGAGATTGCTCACCATGGCCGCCTTGCGTTCGTCGTCCAAGGCGATGACGCCCTGACTCGAAAGCTGCTCCAGCGCCATGCGCACCATGCCCACGGCGCCCTCCACGATCTGGCTGCGCGCGGCCACGATGGCGCCCGCCTGCTGCCGTTGCAGCATCGCCGAGGCGATTTCGGGAGCGTAGGCCAGGTGCGTGATCCGGGCTTCGACCACCTCGACGCCCGCGGCATGGAGCCGGCCCTGGATCTCGGTCTGCAGTTGACCGGCGATCTGCTCGGTGTCTCCGCGGAGCGACAACCGCCCCTGGTCCTGCGTGTCGTAGGGATACTGCGTGGCGAGGTTGCGAACCGCGGATTCGCTCTGGACGTGCACGTAGTTGACGTAGTCGTCCACTTCGAACGACGCCTCGGCCGTGTCCAGGACCTTCCAGACGACCACGGCGGCCATCTCGATGGGATTCCCGTCGGTGTCGTTGACCTTGGAGCGTTCGGTCTCGAAGTTCCGCACGCGAACCGAAATCCGTTGCTTGGTATAGAACGGGTTCGCCCAGCGGAGTCCCTGGTCGCGCACGGTGCCCACGTAGCGGCCGAACAGCAGCAGGACGCGCGCCTCGTTGGGGTTGACCACGAACAGGCCGCCCATCAGGATGAGGACCAACGCCTCGAACAGCACGCCCGCCAGGATCATCCACCCGTCGCCGTCCGCCAGGGCCGCAATCAGCCACACGATCCCGTACACCAGGGCGGCCAGCAACACCAGCAGCACGTACCCGCCCTTGATCGCCTTGATCGGTTTCTCTTTCATCGTCGTGTTCTCCAGTGATTGCTGGATGATATCACATCGATATCTTACGACCGAGACTATGAGTGATCGCTTGCACCGTGGCGTGAGAATCGCTAGAGTTACATGTAACTTAGCGGTGACAGGTCGTGGCACTCAATCCGAAGAATCCGAAGGCTACACGCGACAAGGTCCGGCGTCACCGCGACCGGCTGCGCGAGCAAGGGCTGCGGCCCGTGCAAATCTGGGCGCCCGACACCCGCTCGCCAAGCTTCCCGGACGAAGCTCGCAGGCAATCGCTGGCGGTCGCCGATAGCGCGCACGCCGAGGCCGATCAGTCCTTCATCGACGCCATCGGCGAAAGCGGCATCGTGTGAAGCGGGGCGAGCTTTGGGTCGTTGCCGGCGGCGGCGATTACACGGGAAAACCTCGGCCTGTCGTGATCGTCCAGGACGACGGTTTCATGCAGTCGAACTCGGTCACCGTCTGTGCGCTGACCAGCGACCCGGTCGATGCGCCCCTGTTTCGGGTCGCGTTGTCCCCGAGCACCGAGAACGGCCTTCAGAACGACTGTCGCGTCATGGTCGACAAGATCACGACCGTCCGTCGTGAGCGCCTGAGCCGCCGAATCGGCGCGCTCGCCGCCGCGGATATGCGGAAGATCGATCGGGCCACGCTGGTCTTTCTGGGCATGGCCCGATAGGAACGCCGCGCCCTGGGGCGACGGCCCGAACGCATCAGACCGCGCGCCCGGCGTCGGCGTGCATGTCTCGGGCCAGGGAGAGGGACTGGCGCCATGTCGCCCGGGGCACGCGGCCGGCCATCTGGAGCCAGGCCAGCCCGGGCTTCAGGTGGTGCAGGCGGTGCATGGAGAGTCCGAACGAGAACCAGTACAGGAACCGCCCGCGGTAGTTGTGCGAGCGCGTCTCGGGAGCGCCCGTCGAATATCCCTCGTGGGTCTTGACGGCGAAACCGTACCAGAGCAGAAACGAGTGGAGCACGAGCGCGGGGAACAGTCCCAGCGCCACGCGTCCGACGCCCACGTGCATGGCGATGGCGACGTAGACGGCCGCGTGAGCCAGACGCGAAACGGCGTAATCGAGCGTGTCGGCCCGGCTCCAGCGTCCGTTCCGAACGAGCCAGACCAGCCAGTAGTTGGGCAAGGCGTAGGCGCGAAGCGGGATCTGCCAGAAACGCCGGACGTTCATGAACGCGTCGGGATCGGCGCCCGGTATGTTGGTCGCGGCATGATGTCGCAGGTGAGTCTTCCGGAAGGTCACGAACGGCACGGTCGTCGGGATCATGGCCAGCCGGCCCCACCATCGGTTGGCGGCCTTGGAATTCCCGAGATGGCCGTGGGCGGCTTCGTGCGCCATGCTCCCGGCGACGAAGCTGAGATACGCGCGGGCCAGTATGTCGAGCGCATACTGGAGAATGCCGCCGGGCTGCCAGAAATAGCTCCCGAGCGCGGCGGTCACGGCCGCGGCGGTCGTGATACGGTTGACCCGGATGGCGCGGGCGCGCGTCATGGTGCAAGATCGGTTCATCGTCGCTTCCATGACGGCTACCCTACGGGACGCCAGCGCGGCTCGCTCCCCGGCGTGTGACAGTTTCGGGAGTGTCACACGCAGGCGGACTCGTCGGCCGCGACGGCCGGCGCCGCACCCGCGGCTGTTTCCGCCCATGCCGCGTTCGGCGCTTCGCACATGAGACTCTGGCTTTCCAGGAACAGCGACGTTCCGCTGAAGGAACAGTTGAGCGTCCAGATCCTGCTCGGGATCGTCAGCGGCGACCTGGCCGTCGGGGAACGGCTGCCGACCACCGCGCAACTGGCCCGCCGCTGGGGCATCCATCCGAACACGGCCCGGGCGGCGTACCGCGGGCTGGCCGAGCACGGCTGGATCGAGTGGCGCCGGGGCAGCGGTTTCTACGTGGTCGAGCGCGACTCGAACCCGACGCCCGAGCCCGCCGTCGAGCTCGACCACCTGATCGGGTCGTTTCTCGAGACCGCGCGGCGCCGCGGACACGCCATGGGCGATGTCCGGAACCGCGTGCTGCGGTGGTTCTCCGCCCAGCCGCCCGAGCGCGTCTTCGTCATCGAACCGGAAGCGGAGCTCCGGGAAATCTTGATGGCCGAGATCCGGCCGGCCGTGACGCTGCGCGTGACGGGCGGCGGGATCGAAGACTGCGCGAGGGCCAACGTCCGGACCGGGTCCTACTGCGTCGCGCTCTACGACCATGCGGCGGAGGTCCGCCGCGCGCTTCCGCCGTCGGTCCCCTGCCTCCTGCTCCGATCCAGTTCGGTTCCCGGCATTCTGGCCGGGGAGACGCGGCCCTCGCCGGACACGCTGATTAGCGTCGTCTCGCGCTGGCCGGGCTTGCTAAGATGGAGTCGGACCGTGCTCTCGGCCGTGGGGATCGACGAAGAGGCTATCGAACTGCGAGATGCCCGTCAGAAAGGTTGGGACCGGGGTTTGGATCGATCCGGCCTGATCGTGACCGACAGCCTGATGGCCACGCGACTGCCCGCGAGTTGCCGGCCCCGAGTCTTCCCCGTCATCGCCCAACCGTCCCTGGACGAGTTGCGCCGGAGCCTGCCGTCGTCATGACCCGGGCGCGGCCCCACCCGCGCCGCATGGACGCGGATTCGACCGATCGCGTCCGGGGCCGGGCCGATACCGGCGTCCGGGATGCCGACGCCGTACTCTCCCGAAACGGTGACTCGCCGTGATCGAGTTTGCCGAAGTCAGCAAGGTTTTCCATGAACCGGCGGGCGACGGCATCGTCGCGGTGGATCGCTTCAGCCTGACCGTCGAAGCCGGCGAGACACTCGGCCTGATCGGGACGAGCGGCTGCGGCAAGACGACGACGATGAAACTCGTCAACCGTCTCATCGAACCGACCGGCGGGCGGATACTGCTGGAAGGCCGGGACATCCGGGAACTGGACGTGATATCCCTGCGCCGCCGGATCGGTTACGTCATCCAGACCGGCGGACTCTTCCCGCACATGACCGTCGCGCGGAACATCGGGCTCCTGTGCGAAGTGGAAAACTGGACGGCCGGGGACATCCGCGTCCGGGTCCGCGAGCTGCTCGATCTGGTGAACCTGCCGCCGGACGACTTCGCGGACCGCTACCCGCGCGACCTTTCCGGCGGACAACGGCAGCGCGTCGGCGTCGCCCGGGCGCTCGCCCTGGATCCACCGTTCATGCTGATGGACGAGCCGTTCGGGGCGCTGGACCCGATCAGCCGCGACAAGATCCACGAAGAGTTCGCGCAACTGAAGGAGCGCGTCCGGAAGACGACCGTCCTGGTCACCCACGACATGGCGGAAGCGTTCAAGCTGGCCGACCGGATCGCGCTCATGCACAAGGGTCGACTGGTCCAGGTCGGCGTCGAAGACGACTTCAGGGAACGGCCGGCGACTCCCTTCGTGGAGGATTTCCTGCGGAGTCATCTGCATGAAGAGGCGAGCGATGCATAGGCTGTGGGTCGTCGTCGCATGGGCCGTCATGTGGCCTCCGGCACTCGCCGCGGCCCAGGCGGACGACCCGGGCCCCGGCAGAATCGTCATCGGAAGCAAGAACTTCACCGAGAACCGGCTGCTCGGCGAAATCATGGCCCAGCTCATCGAGGCGCACACCGACATCCAGGTGGAGCGCCGGGTGAACCTGGGCGGCACGACCGTCGTGTTCTCCGCGCTCCGGAACGGCGAGATCGACATCTATTCCGAGTACACCGGGACGGCGTGGACCGTTCAACTCGGCATCGCCGAAACCGCCGTGGACCGGCTTCGCGCCTACCTGCACGTGGCGAGCGAATTCGAGCGCCGGTTCGGCGTCACCTGGCTCCAGCCGTTCGGTTTCGAGAACAGTTACGAGCTGGCGATGGACGAGACCGCCGCCGAGACGATGGGGATTCGCACGATATCGGACTTGCTCCCATACGAAGATCGGCTGCGCGCCGGCGTCAGCCACGAGTTCCTGAATCGCGACGACGGCTACCCGGGACTGGCCGCGGCGTACGGCCTGGAGATTCGCGACCTGCGGGGCCTGGAGCACGGGCTCGCCTACGAGGCCATTCTCTCGGACCGGATCGACGTGATCGACACGTGGACGACGGACGGGAAGCTGCGGGTCTACGACATCCGGATACTGGAGGACGATCGGGCGTTCTTCCCACCGTACGACAGCGCGCCCATCATCCGCAGCGACACGCTCGAGCGATACCCGGAGGTGGGCGAGGTCCTGGGCCGGCTTGCGTTCAGGATCGACAACGAGACGATGCAGGCCCTGAACTATCGCGTCGAGGATCAGGGCGGCGGTTTCGACGAGGTCGCCCGGGATTTTCTCGTCTCGGCCGGCCTGATCGACGTTGCGGCGGCGGAACCGGCGACCATCGACCGCAACGGCGGTTTCCTGGCCTTTCTCTGGTCCCGCCGCGGGCAGACGGCGCGGCTCGCCGGGCAACATCTCGGGCTGACGGCCATCGCCGTCCTGCTGGCCGTCATCGTCGCGGTTCCCGTCGGCATCGGCCTCACGCGGCAGGAGGCCCTGGCCTCGCCCGCGCTCGGCGTGGTCGGCGTCATCCAGACGATTCCCAGCCTGGCGCTGCTGGCCTTCATGATTCCGATTCCGCTGCTCGGGTTGGGGGCGCGGTCCGCCATCGCGGCCCTGTTCCTCTACGCGTTGCTCCCGATCGTGCGGAACACGTACACGGGCATCAAGGAAGTGGACGCCGACCTCCTGGAAGCCGGGCGCGGCATGGGACTCGACGGCCGGCAGATCCTGTTCAAGCTGGAACTGCCGCTGGCGACCCGGACGATCATGGCGGGCGTGCGCACCTCGACGGTCATCAGCGTCGGCGTGGCGACCTTGGCCGCCTTCATCGGGGCCGGCGGCCTCGGCGATCCGATCGTCACGGGCCTGCAGCTCAACGATACGTACCTGATTCTCTCCGGCGCGGTTCCGGCCGCGCTGCTGGCGCTGGCGGTGGACTTCCTGCTCGGCCGCTTCGAGAGATTCCTCGTTCCCCGCGGACTGGCCTGAAGCCGGACTCCCGTTCCGTGTTCGCCGCCTCCGGCGGACCGTGGATATCCAAGTAAATCGAACGACAGGCGTTCAATTTGCGCGCATGTCCGAGTTCGCTGGAACAGCTCGAATGCGCCACATCTCGCAGTTGACGGCGGTTCCCATTCATGGCTTCGGCGACGATCTGCTGGCGTGAATCGCTCTCCGGACACCGGAACTGCGGCCGGGCACACGACCGGCATCTCGCCGACCAAGCCATCGGACGAGGCCGGTCCCGGTGACTATTCCCCGCCCATGAGCGCGGTCAGCGGCTCCTGAACGGCTTCGGCCCAGATTCGATACCCTTCGGTCGACGGGTGCAGCCGGTCGCTCATGACGCTGGCCGGGATGTTGCCGTCCGCGTCCAGGAACGCGTCGCCGATATCCAGGTAGTGGACCGACTCCCCGTCGTGCAATCGAGATATCGTGTCGTTGATCTCGGCGATCGTTCCGCGCACCGGATCGCCGGCCCGCCCCCTGGGGAAGACGCCCAGCAGCAGGATCTTCGCTTCGGGAAAATCGTCCCGCAGCTCCAGCACGACGGCCCCGATCCCTTCGGCGATTTCCGCGGCCGTGTTCCGCCGGGTATTGTTCGTGCCGATCATCAACATGACGGCGCGCGGGCTGAACCCCTCGCCTTCGCCGTTCGCCAAGCGATAGAGCACGCCCTCGGTGGTGTCTCCGGCGATCCCGAAATTCGCGATCCTCCAGTGCCCGAAGTACTCGTCGAGAACGCTCTTTCCGGCAAAAGCCCCCTCGGTGTTCCGCCAGAAATCGGTAATCGAGTCGCCCATCAGGAGAAGCTCGGCGTCGCCGCCGCGCGCGACTTCGAGGTTCTGCTCGTGCTTGGCGCCAAACTGCGGCGCCAGGTTCGGAACGATCGCCGTGTTGGCCCGCGGCACGCTGACTTCGAGCATGCCGGGATACCGTTCGAGAACCTCGCGTGTCGCCGGATCGGCCGTCCGAAGAAACTCTTCGAGGCTGCTCCGAACCGTTCCGACTTCTTCCGCGTCGGGCCGCGGAATGCTGACGGCTTCGGGCACCGCGGCCGGCGCGCCCCCTTGCGGCGCGGCGAAGACGAGACTCGTTGCGCAGAGCAAACCGGCAACGACCGCGAGTGCCCGCGTCGCTCGACCAGAAAGACAACGTTCGTGAATCATCGAATCGATCCTCATATGGTTATTGTTTCGGAAGATACGCGACCCGGTCCCCGTTGAAGGTTCCAACCCAGAAGTTGTCGCCGACGGACAAGGCCGAGCTGACGCCCTGGATGGCCACGTTCTGATCCGCCCCGCCCACGCGGGTGACTTCGAGCGTTTCCGCATCCACTTCCACGATCGACCAGCCCGTCGCGCAGTCCGGCCCCTGACACTCTTCAGGCGACACGTAGTTGCCGCCGGCGGTCAGCAGTTTCCCTTCATCGCCCCAGCGCACGTTGTCGGGGGTGATGTCGACCGGCACTGCGGATTTCGCCGCAGGCGTTTCGCTGCGATCGAAACGGACGATCTCGCGAGTGCCGAAGGCCGCCACATAGACGAAGCGGTCGTCGGGCGAGACGGCGATGCCGTTCGCCCCGGACAGCTCGGTGCCCTCCATCATGAAGACCTCGCCGCCCGGATGCCATTCGTAGACGTTCCCAGTGATCTCACCGCGCCCGATGGCGCCGAACCCGACCGTGGGGTCCATCATCTTGGTGGTGACGAAACCGCCGTCCGACAGAATGGCGACGCTGTTGGCGAAGGTGTTGTCCGGCAGCACGACGCATCCTCTCCAGGTGGCCGCGACATCCTCGCCCGTGGCGTCCAGGTCGAATATCTCGATCGCTTCCCGCTCGCCGTGGCTCGTGATGTAGAGATCGAACCGGCCGTCGGCGTACTCCCTCAATGCCAGGCCGTGCGCCGAGAAATCGCCCAGGTTCAACGGGCCCGGGCATTCGGGAAACGCCGCGGCGTCGTGCGCGAGCATGGGCGACTCGCCGGGGAACAACACGCGGAAGCTGTCGTCTTCAGGGTCGACCAGATAGATGTGCCCGTCGACGTCCTGCCCGCTCATCCCCGAAACCAGGATGGATCCGGTATCCCCGAGCAGCAACAGGTCTTCGGGATTCTCCAGGCCGCAGACATACGTGAGATTCCCTTCCGGTTCGCAGCCGTCGATTGCAGCCGCCTCGGGCGCAGCTCCGGCCTCCGGCTCCTCGTCGGACGCGCCGGCGCACCCGGCCAGCGTCAAACCGCCGATCAGGGCCAGTACGCCCAGGATCCTCTTGTTGGTGTTCATTGCTTCGTTGTCCCCCGAGAGTTGAGCGGTTCGACGCATGCGCAGACACGGATGTCGCCCGGCGCCGCCGAATTGCGTGCTCCTTGTATAGTCCAAGTCCGCGCAACTCGCAACGGTGGAGTCTCGACCATCCAACTCGGAAGCGTGATCGTGAACGAAACATCCGAGTCGGACTCCCGGCATCCTGTGCATAGTCCAACGCCAGGCAAGCCGTACGGAACTTCTTGGAGTCGGCGGCGCATGAGGCGTCCGGCCCTGAAGGAGCCGGGTTGAGAGTGCCTTCGAGTTGCACGGATGCGAACGGAAACGTCCCGGGCCCGGGCGGCGTCGCCAGATCGCGAGAAGCGATCAGGCGGACGTTGAGCGGGCAAACGAACCGGACGCGCGGTGTCCGAACGCATCCGCACGGCAAATCTGTCCGCCTCGGCGTGCGGTAGGAACAGCTCCCCGTTGACCAGCGACACTTGTCTATTTACCCTGAATGGGATGATAATGAGCTTTCGACATCGCGGGCTCAAGCGCCTGTTCGAGCGCGAGGATCGCAGCCTGATCCGTCCCGGCCTCGTCGAGACGGTCGAGAATATTCTGTTTGCCCTCGACGAGGCGGCGAACGTACAGGATCTGGCCATTCCCCGGTACCGCCTGCACCCGCTCAAAGGCGCGCTCAAGGGATATTGGTCAGTGACGGTCAAGGCGAACTGGCGGATCGTCTTCCAGTTCAAAGAAGGCCATGCCTACCGTGTCGAGTTGATCGATTACCACTAGCAGAAAGGGAGAAAACGGCCATGTCGATGAAGAGTCCGCCGCATCCCGGCCGCATCGTCCGCCAGGATTGTATCGAGGCCCTGGGACTGACGGTGACCCGAACGGCCGAACTTCTTGGCGTGACGCGTCAGGCCCTGAACAACCTGGTCAACGAAAAGGCGGGTGTTTCCCCGGCCATGGCCATCCGCCTGGAAAAGCTCGGATGGTCCACGGCCGACCAGTGGATGCGGCTACAGGCCGCCTACGATCTGGCCCGGGCGCGCCTGACCGAGGACCGGATCAAAGTGGAGCCCTATGAGCCGCATCATGCTTGAAACGGAACGCGGCAACGAGCGGCGCTTCGCGAGCGGCCGGTGGATCGTCGACGCATGAGTCGCACTGCCGCGTTTCAGAGAAGTGACTTCATGATTTCGGTCACGCGGTCGTCGAGTCCATTGGCATCGACGTCGCCGGCCAGCGGCTTCACGAGCTGTTCGGCGCCCCCCGCGGTCGGGACCGTGGATACGTGAAACCGCGCGAA
>JAJEDW010000087.1 GCA_022821265.1 Acidobacteriota bacterium | reverse complement strand
CATGCCCTCGAACCCGCGACTTTCCCAGACGCCGTGCGGTCCCTCCTGGACGGCGGGCTCGGCGCGCTGCCCGATCCCGAAGCCGGCGTGCGTTTCTGGATGGCGTTGTGGAGCAGGCTGCAGCTCGAGGAACGCATGGTGACCGTTGACAGCCTTTCCGACGCTTCGCTACCGTCGGGGTTGAAGTCGTCCCATCTGGAAGAGTTGGTGACGTCGGGACCCGGCACGGTCCGTTTCCAGTTGAGCTCGGGCGCCGTGGGCAGCTTCGCCGGCACGATCCCGCTGCTGCATCCAAGGGGTTACCTGGAAGTGATGGACATCTTCGTCACCGAGTTGACCGAGTACCGGGGCGGTTTCAAGGGGCCCGGCAAGATGGACGGCTCCGTCGTCAACTGGGTCAACGGGGCCCTCCTGGCCGAAGTCGGGAGGCAGGCGGGCTACGACGTGCACTTCAAGCCGTTCACGTATCGCCCGGGCTCCCGCACGTCAATCCTGTACACGACACACCGGGAGAGTTGAAGCTCATGGATTTGCCAATCCTGCCGACGTCGGTCGTGGGGAGCTATTCGATGCCGAGCTGGCTCGAGCGCCTCAAGACCGAGTACTCGCTTCGAAAGATCAGCAAGGCCGACATGGACGAGGTCCACGACGCGGCCGTCAAGGCCGCGATCAAGGATCAGGAAATGGCGGGCCTGGACATTGTGACCGACGGCGAGATGCGGCGGGACAACATGATCGACTACTTCGCCGAGCGGCTCCCCGGCGTCGAGATCGACCGTACGTCCAAGCAGTTCTACTACGACTACTTCGACAGCGTGGTCCGGGGCAAGCTGCCGCTCGCCGCCATGGGCCTTGTCGACGACCTCAAGTTCCTGCAGGCGAACACGGACCGGACCGTCAAGTTCTGCGTGACCGGCCCGCACTCCCTGGTCAAGCGGATCAAGAACGAGTACTACCCGGGCGAAGAGGAGTTCGCGGTCGATATCGCACGGGTGATGAACCTGGAGTTGAAGGAGCTGGTGCGGGCCGGGGCGCGCTGGATCCAGGTCGACGAACCCTATTACTCCGGTTTTCCGCAGGACCTTCCCTGGGGCGTCCAGGCGCTGAACGCCCTGGTGGACGGGGTCGAGGCCCGTATCGTCCTGCACATCTGCTACGGCAACCGTTACGGGAAGCCGTCCTGGGCGGGGAACTACCGTTACCTGTTCCCGACGATTCTCGATGCCAACGTCAGCGAGTTGACCCTGGAGTTCGCGTGGCGCGGCGGCGAGGATCTGGAGATGTTCAAGGAGTTCCCCAACCAGTTCAACGTGGGCGTCGGCGCCATAGACGTCAAGAGCGACGACGTCGAAACGCCCGACATCGTGGCCGAGCGCATTCGGCACGCGCTGGAGTTCATTCCCGCCGAGCGCGTGGTCGTCCTGCCCGATTGCGGATGCCACAACCTGGCGCAGCCGGTCGCCCTCGGCAAGCTTCGTGCTATGGTTGAAGGCGCCCGGATCGTCCGCCAGTCGCTAGGAGAGTAGTGTTCGCCGACAATCCCCTGAGACGCAAGCTGGACTCCGGCGAGTTCCTCCACATGGTGGAGTTGGTCGCCAGCGCCCGCACCACCGAAGAGAAGCTTCTCGAGATCTGTTCCAGCCTGGCAGGCGTCGACGCGGTGACCGCCGCCGGAATCACCAGCTACGCCGGGGGCGCGTCCGGCCACGATCCGGTCCGGACCGCCGTGGGCGCCAAGGAGCGCGGCCTCACCCCCAACATCCACCTGACGTGCGTCTATCAGGACCGCCGGGGTATCCGGGAGACGCTGGAGGAGCTGGATCGGCTGGGAATCCACAACGTCTTCGCGATCACCGGCGACTACCCGAAGGACGACACGGACGCCGCGGTCTTCGATCTCGATTCCGTCGCCCTGGTCTCGATGATCGACGAGATGCGGGCCGCCGGCGCGCCCTTCTCGATCTCGGTGGCGGTTTCGCCCTTCAAGTACACCGAGCCGGACTGCATGTACCAGTACATCAAGCTCGAGAAGAAGTTCGCGGCCGGTGCGGACTTCGCGATCACGCAGTTGGGCTACGACGCCCGGAAGTTCGGCGAGCTGAAGCGGTACCTCGACGAGCGCGGCATCGCGAAGCCGGTGATCGGGAACGTGTACGTGTTGAGCAGGCGCGCCGCCGAGATCATGTCCGAGGGACGCCCTCCCGGTTGCTGGGTTTCGCCCGAGCTCCTGGAACGCGTCACGGAAGAGGCCGGCGCCGAGGACCGGGGCCGTGCGGCGCGCCTGGAGCGCGCGGCGCGCACGGTGGCTGTTCTGCGAGGGTTGGGGTACGCGGGCGCCTATATCGGCGGCACGCACAACGCCGACCAGATCCGATGGATCATCCAGCGGGGCGAGGAGCTGGCGCCGCAATGGGAAGCGTGCGCCGAGGAGCTGGTCTGGTCGCCGCAGGCGGCGTTCTACATCCATGATTCGCCGAAGCAGCCGCCGAAACCGCTGGGCCTGCTGCACAACGTCCTGACCACGGCCGGGAAGATGTTCCCGGTTCGGACCGAGACCGTCTGGCGCAAACTGCTGCGGAGCGCGTCGCGATGGGTCCACCGCCGCCCGCGTGTCGAGCAGGTTCTGGAAAAGGTCGAGACCGCCGTCAAGGTGCCGTTGTTCGGCTGCCAGGCCTGCGGCAACTGCGTGCTGGGCGACATGGAGTTCGTCTGCCCGCAGACCTGCCCCAAGCAGATCCGCAACGGGCCGTGCGGCGGCACCGACAACGGCCGTTGCGAGGTCATTCCCGAGCAGGCGTGCATCTGGGTCGGCGTCTACGAACGGGCCAAGGCCGCCGACGAGCTCGACGACCTCAAGGTCTTCATTCCGCCGCCGGTCCGGTCTCTGAAGGGAACCGTTTCCTGGGTGAACTACTTTCTCGATCTCGACGCGCGTCCCGGCCACCCGAAGCCCGGCCCCTGAGGTTTTGGAGCACGGCACATGTCGACGGCCGTCACCTGCCGGCAACTGTACAAGCGTTACGATACGGGCCGAGGCGCGGTGGACGCGCTCAACGGCCTGGACCTGGAGGTCCGCCGCGGCGAGTGTTTCGGCTTGTTGGGTCCCAACGGGGCCGGCAAGACCACGACCGTCGAAATACTGGAGGGCCTGATCGAGCCGACGTCGGGCGACGTCGAAGTGCTGGGCGTCGGTTGGGGCGGGGGGCGGGACCACGAGCTGCGCCAGAAGCTGGGCATCACGCTCCAGGAAACCCGTCTCCGCGACAAGCTGAGCGTTCGCGAGACTCTCCGGATGTTCCGGAGTTTCTACCGCGACGGCATCGAGCCCGAGGAGGCCATGGCGCTGGTGGCGTTGGAAGAGAAGGCGGACGCCTGGATCTCGAAGCTGTCCGGAGGGCAGCGGCAGCGCGTAGCCGTCGCGTGCGCGCTCATCGGCCGGCCGGAGCTGGTGTTCCTGGACGAGCCCACGACCGGTCTGGACCCCCAGGCCCGGCGCCAACTCTGGGATGTCGTGGGCGACATCCGGCGGGCGGGGAATACGATCCTGTTGACCACGCACTACATGGACGAAGCCGAAAAGCTGTGCGACCGCGTGGCCGTCGTGGATCACGGCCGCGTGATCGCGCTGGGATCGCCGCGCGAGCTGATCTCTCGGCTGGGCGGCGAGCACGTCATCGAGTTCAGCCTGGAGTCGTTGGACGAGCGTCCGGTCGACGCGGCAACGTTCTCGATGATCGAAGGCGTCATGCAGTCGATCGAGGAATCCGGACGCTTCCTGTTGACCGTGTCGGAACCGCATCGCTCGATTCCCGATTGTCTGGCCCTGCTTTCTCGGGAGCACCTGGAGCTGAAGAGCCTGACGACCCGGCACGTCAATCTGGAGGACGTGTTCGTCAACCTGACGGGAAGGCACCTCCGTGACGATTGAGCACAGCGCGTTCGCGCAACTCGTCCTGGCCAACGTCCGGAGTTACCTCCGGCAGCCCGAGGCCATCTTCTGGACCTACGGCTTCCCGCTGATCATGGTCGTCGGCCTTGGATTGGCGTTCAACAGCGATACGGAGGCCCGTTTGGCGTTCATCGTCACGCAACGGGCCGCGTCGGATCCCGTCGTCCAGAAACTGCAGGCGGACGCGCGCTTCGACGTGGAGGTGATGGAAGAGGGCGCCGCGCTGGCCCTGTTGCGCCGCAACCGCACGCCCGTCGTGGTTTCCGTCGACGCATCCGGCGACGTCGAGTACTTCTTCGACCCGACGAACCCCGACGGTGCGGCCGCGCGCGCCGTCATCGACGACGCCCTCCAGCGGGCGGCGGGACGCGCCGACGTCGTCGCCTCCGTCGACCGACGTACCGACGCTCCGGGCTCTCGCTACGTCGACTTTCTCGTTCCCGGCCTGATCGGCATGAACCTGATGGGGGCCGGCCTGTGGGGCATCGGGTTCAACACGGTCGACCTGCGGGTCCGGAATCTGCTGAAGCGCATGGTGGCGACGCCCATGCGCCGCGGGCATTTCCTTCTCGCCCTGGTGGGCAGCCGTGTCCTGTTCTTCGTGCCGGAAATGTTCTTCCTGCTGATGGCGGCCAAGCTGTTGTTCGGAGTTCCGATCGCGGGAAGCTACGCGACGGTGGTTGTCATCGCCTTGGCGGGCGCCGTCACGTTTGCCGGAATCGGGCTGCTCGTCGCGTCCCGCGCCCGAACGATCGAGAGCATCAGCGGCCTGATGAACCTGGTGATGATCCCGATGTGGTTGTGCTCGGGTATCTTCTTTTCGTCCGAGCGCTTTCCGGACGTCGTGCAGCCGTTCATTCAGGTCCTCCCGCTGACGCAGGTCATCAACGCGTTGCGCGCCGTGATCCTGGCCGGCGAGCCGTTGGCGGCGCAGGCCCTGCCGCTGGGCGTTCTCGCCCTGTGGTGCGCGCTCAGCTACGCGTTGGCGATCCGCATCTTCCGATGGGTTTGACCGGCCGGTGTCTTGCGTTGGGTTCGGCGATGCTCGCATCGTTGGCCGCCGCGTCCCAGACAATCGCGCCCGCCGCTCCGGGGCGGTTGACGTGTCCGGAAGTCGCCGCCTTTCTCGCAACCGACGCCGGCATGGAATACGCCGTGAATCCCGTCGTGTCGGATTTTTCCGAAATCGAAACGGCCGTCGCCGAGTTTCGGATGCTGGCGGACTGCGTCGGCGAGGCATCGAACGAGTCGGAACGTGTTCGGGCGGCGCGGGCCCACCTGGAACTGTTCATCGCGTTCCTCGAACCTTACGCCAGCCTGGGGCCGGGCGAGAGCCTGGAGTTGGTCGACCTGAGGACGACGCCCGATCCGGCCGTCCGACGCCTGCGCGAGGACGTGGGGCTCGAGGCGCCGGCCGGGCGCGTTTTCGTTCGCTACTTCTCGGATCCGGGTCCGATGCCCGAGCTGGTGCGGCGCGCGTTCGAAAACCCCCAGGCACGCGCCGTCACGATCGGTACGCGGTACGTCGCGATCCTCGCGCCGGTTCCGCGGAGCCCCGTGCAGGGAGCCCTGCTCGATGCGGCCCTGTCGGGCACGTTGTCCCATGAGCTGGTGCACGCGTTCCTGAATGCCCGGCTCGGCGCGGACATCGTCGAGCGCGGCTTCCCGAGCTGGTTTCACGAGGGCATGGCCATTCACTTCAGCGGGAGCGGGCGCGGTCACGTAGCGATCGATCATGGCGCGGGCAGCGTCTTCCGGATCGAGCCCAGCCCTCGGTACGAGCGGTACGAGCGTGCGTTCCGGTTCATGGAACAAGAGCTCGGGACGACGAGGTTCCATCGCGCCGTACGCGACGCGGTCGCCTCCACCGACGCGTCGGTGTTGATCGCGCGCATCGGGCGCGATTCCTACGCGGCCATCGAGGCCGAGGCGGAGCGCTGGTGGCGTTGGCGTCCGATTCCCGCCGCCTGGCTGGCGGCCCCGCGGCTCTGGGTGTTCCTGTTCGTCGTCGGCGCCCTCGGCGCCGCGTCCTGGCGCTGGTGGCGTCGGTGGCAGCCCGCCGTGCCGGGATCCGCGCTCCAGGTGGGCGTAAACGCGGACCTGTTCGAGGCCGTCAAGAGCGCCGATGACGCCGCGGTGAAGTATCTGCTTCGATCGGGCGCCGAGGCGCGGGCCGTCGACGGCGAGGGGTGGTCCGCCCTACGTTGGGCCGTGTTCCTCAATCGCGCGCGCGCCGTGGAGGCGTTGCTCGCCTCCGGCGCGCCGCCGAGCCGTGAACTGCTGGTATTCGCGGATTCACGCGACACCGACCCTGAGATACTGCGCCTTCTGGCCGACAGGCTCGAGCCGGTCGACGACTGAAGTCGCGCTGAAGCCGGCCGCACGGGCCGGGAGCCGCCTGCTATATTTTGAAGTGAAGGGAGGAGGCGCCCATGCGCATCGGCATTCCTGCGGAGATCAAGCCCAAGGAAGGGCGCGTGGCCCTCGTGCCGGCGGCCGTGGCCGAAGTCATCCGGTCCGGCCACGAGGTCGTGCTCCAGTCCGGGGCGGGGGATGCGACCGGCTACTCGGACGCCGACTTCGAATCCGTGGGCGTGGGGATACTGCCCGACGCCGAGTCGGTCTATGGCGAAGCGGAGATGGTGCTCAAGGTCAAGGAGCCGATCGGACCGGAATACGACCTGCTGCGACCGGACCACCTGCTGTTCTGCTTCCTGCACCTGGCGGCGGTTCCGGAGTTGACACGGGTTCTCGTCGAGAAGCGACTCACGGCGGTGGCGTGGGAAACCGTCGAGGAAGGCGGGCGGTTGCCGATCCTGGCGCCCATGAGCGAGATCGCGGGACGTCTCGCAACGCAGATCGGGACAACTCTGCTTCACCGGCACAACGACGGACGCGGGATCATGCTCGGGGGACTGCCGTCCGCCGACCGGGGGCACGTGGTCGTGCTCGGCGCGGGCAGCGTCGGGTTGAACGCCGCGGACGTGGCGGCGTCGCTCGGATCCCGGGTGACGGTGTTGTCCCGCGGCCGGTCCAGCCAGGAGCGCGCCCATCGGCTCGGGCCCAACGTCACGGCGCTGCCGGCCTACGCGGATCTGTTGGAGCGGGCGCTCCTGGACGCGGACCTGTTCGTCGGCGCCGTCCTGGTCCCCGGCGCGCGGGCGCCCAAGGCGGTCGACGCCGCCATGGTCCGGCGCATGAAGCCGGGAAGCGTGATCGTGGACGTGTCCATCGACCAGGGCGGCTGCGTGGAAACGATCCGGCCGACGACGTACGTGGACCCGACCTTCGTAGTGGACGGCGTCGTCCATTTCGGTGTGACCAACATGCCCGGGGCCGTGCCGCGCACGAGCTCGCAAGCGCTCTCCAGCGCGCTCCTGCCGTACGTGCTCAGACTGGCGGACGATCCCGGCCTCGACGACACCGCGCTCCGGGGGGCGGTGAACGTCGTGGACGGAGATATCGTCCACCCCGCCCTGAAGGAGGTCTTTTCGTGATCTCAGCGACAGGCGGCCCACCGAGGGTCGAAGAGTTCGTGCGGGAGTTCATGAACCGTTTCATCGCTCGCAACGCGGGTCAGACCGAATTCCACCAGGCCGTCGGGGAGGTGGTCGAGAGCGTCGCGCCGTTCGTCCTCGCTCACCCCGAGTACCTGGAATCCCGCATCCTGGAACGGCTGACCGAACCGGATCGACTGATCCTGTTTCGAGTGACCTGGCAGGACGACGCGGGCCATGTGCACGTCAATCGCGCATGGCGCGTCCAGTTCAACAACTCGATCGGACCGTACAAGGGGGGCATGCGATTTCATCCATCCGTTTCCTCCAGCATTCTCAAGTTCCTTGGCTTCGAGCAGGTATTCAAGAACAGTCTCACCGGGCTTCCGATGGGGGGCGCCAAGGGCGGCTCCGACTTCGATCCCAAGGGAAAGAGCGACCGCGAAGTCATGCGCTTCTGCCACGCGCTGATGACCGAGCTGCAGCGCTACATCGGAGAGGACGTCGACGTGCCGGCCGGCGACATCGGCGTCGGCCAGCGCGAGATCAGCTTCCTCTTCGGCCAGTACAAGCGGCTCAATAACCGGTTCGCCGGCATCCTGACCGGGAAGGGCCTCAGCTTCGGCGGCAGCCTGATCCGCAAGGAGGCGACCGGCTACGGCTGCGTGTATTTCATGGAGAGGATGCTGGAGACGAAGAGCGAGAGCGTCGAGGGGAAGACGTGCGCCGTGTCCGGTTCCGGTAATGTCGCACTGTATGCGATCGAGAAGCTGATCGACATGGGGGCCCGGCCCGTCACCGCCTCCGATTCGGAAGGCTTCATCCACGATCCCGCCGGTATCGACCGGGACAAGCTGGAGTGGCTCAAGCAGCTCAAGGAAGTCGAGCGGGGGCGGATCCGCCTCTACGCGGAGCAGTTTCCGGGCGTCGCGTTCCACCGCGGGGAACGGCCGTGGGGCGTCCCGGCGCAACTGGCGTTTCCCTGCGCCACTCAAAACGAGTTGGACGAGAGGGACGCCCGGCGGCTGATCGACAACGGCGTGATCGCCGTCGCGGAGGGGGCCAACATGCCGTGCACGCTGGCGGCGACCGGGATGCTGTTGCGGGCGAGGGTGGCCGTCGGGACGGCCAAGGCCGCCAATGCCGGCGGCGTCGCCGTTTCCGGTCTGGAGCAGAGCCAGAACGCGCTGCGCATCTCCTGGTCGGCCGAGGAAGTCGACCGGCGCCTCCAGGACATCATGACGAACATCCACGCGCGCGCCGCGCAGTACGGCTACGAGGACGACGGCTACATCAACTATGTGCGCGGCGCCAACATCGGGGGGTTCGTCAAGGTTGCCGAAGCCATGTTGGCCTACGGCGTGGTCTGAGCTTCCCCGGCGTTCAGCCCAGGGAAGCGCGTGCGCGTGGAATCCGCGCCGCCGCGTGCGATTCCGTCAATCGAAGACGGAGCGATGCTGGTGGTGGGAATCGAACCCACAATCCCTCGCGAGAACCGGTTTTTGAGACCGGCGCGTATGCCAGTTCCGCCACACCAGCGTTCCGACGGCCGATGAATCCGAGGAGAGGATGGGTCGTGACCGGCCGCGGATCCCATGGGCCACCCACCCCCGCGCCGGTTCCAACGACGGGAAAGGGCGCCCCGCGGCCGGAGCGCCCTTCCAGGCGTTGGCATTCGACTACGGGCGGCAGGGCTCGCCGATTGCGCCGAACGGAGTGTCGCAGGACTGCTGAAGGTTGCTCAGAACATCACGCAACAGTTGCTCGTTCGTGGCGAGGCCGGTGCCGTTCGCGGTGATCGCGGCCCGGTTGCCCATGATCGCGGTGTTCAAATTCGTGCCGAGTTGCCCCAACACCTCTCCGGACGTGTTCAGAGCCCCCATGATCGTCGCGGTCGACGTCTGGTTGGCTCCCAGGATCGAGGCGGACGACGTCTCGATGGCCCCCATGATCGAGGTGGTCGAGGTATTGTTGGCCGCCAGGATGTCGGCCCGAGCCCCCATGACGTCGTTACGCAGCCCGTTGAACCGCGCCTCGAACCCGCCCAGTCCTTCCGAACGGATGGCCGCCCGGTTGCTGTAATAGTTGACGACGCCGGTCAAGGCCTTGTCGCCGACGTACTGGAGGCCCGCCAGGAACCGTTCGCCCGGAGACATCGGCCGGGTGGCCTCTTCGAAGTTGGCCTGCCACAGGGCCATGGCCTCGTTGTATTGCTGTTGGACCTCGTCGGCGCGGCGGTTGTAGTCCGCCAGCGCGGCGCGCCAGGCCTCCAGTTCGGCGTTCGGGTCGCCGTCCTGGCCGTATAGGGAACCGCACGCCGCCAGGACCGCCACGGTGAACAACGCAAGGTGACGTTTCATTGGGTCTTCTCCTTGAACTACTGCTTGAATCTCTTCCAAAACGAAATTAAGTATGCCGGGCCCGCCAGGCCGCCGGGTTCCCGTCGCGGCCTGCGCGCAGGGCGACAGCCACCGCATCAGGATAAGATAGCAGAGCACGACGAAACGTGGCAAACGCCGGGCCGTCGAGGCCGCCGGATACCCCTACCATGCGGCCGGATCCTGCCGAAAATACCGTCGGAGCTGGTCGTAGAGCTCGGGATGGCGTTGGCCGAGCTTGCGCGGGCGTTCGAAGAAGCACTCCGTGGCGACGGCGAAGAACTCCGAAGGGCTTTCGGCGCCGTAGGGGTCGAGCAGCGTCCTCCGGCCCCGCGCGTCGGCTTCCTGGAGTGCTTCGTACTCGGCCTGGAAGACGCGGACCCAGTTGCGCCACTGACGGCGGCCTTCCAGCAGGGGCGTGCCGTCGGCCTCGCCCGACTCGTCGTCGAGCTGATGCGCGAATTCGTGCAGCACGACGTTCTCGCCGTCGCTGAGGTCGGATACGCCGCGCTGGACGTCGTCCCAGGACAGGACCATCGAACCGCGGTACCAGGATTCTCCCTCGCGGACCTCGGTGCCTTCCTCCACGACATAGTCCCCGATATGCCGCTCGCTCGGCGCCTCGTACGCGTGCGGGTAGACCAGGATGCTCTCGAGTTGCGGGAAGTAGGCGGTCTTCCGATGAAGGAGGAGGCAGGCGGCATGCGCGGCGATCGTCAGGCGGATCTCGTCGGTGATCGCCATTCCGGCGCATCCCTCGAACCGCTTCTCGTCGAGCAGCACCTGAATGTGGCCCCGGAGTTCCGTCCGGTCCGCGTCCGGAAGGCGGCGACAGAGTGGCAGCGTTTCAAGGACGGCGTCCCACTCTCCCGGAAATGCACGCGCGCGAACGCGCCGCCGCCGCCGTTCTCGAAACCATTTCAACATCGCGGTCTCCGCCGTCCACGGCGTTCAGAATAGCAGGGGCGGCCCGCGGGCGGGTTTGTGCGCGGATCCGGAGTTGCCCTATACTGCGTCCACCGCGCGCTCCGGCGCCCGCGGTACACGCTCTCGAGGTGGCATCCCGATGGATATGGAAGACAAACCGAAATGCGTCCGATGCGGCAGCAACCACGCCGTCTCGCCCGTCTCCCATTGGAAGGAGGGCTGGTGGACGTGCGCGTTGTGCAATATCCGTTGGGCCACCGAATAGGCCGCCGTCAACGATCCGCGAGCCGCTGCCTCGCCAACTGGAACACGCCGTCCAGCATCGACTCGGTCAGCCGTCCCGTGAAGGTGTTCTGCTGGCTCGGGTGATACGAACCGATCAAGGTGATCCCGTCCCAAGCGTCCACGGAGCCGTGCCCGAACCTCGGACGCGGCTTGGGATTGGTCAGACCCAGTCCCGCCCGGGCCCTGAGATAGCTCTCGAATCCGACGCGGCCGAGGCCGACGACGACGCGAAGCCGCCGCATGCGGCGCAGCTCGTCTTCCAGGTAGGGTTGACAGTTCGCAAGCCCTTCGCGGGTGAGGGCGTTGCCGGGCGGGGCGCAGTGGGCGGCGGCCGTGATCCGGCAGTCCACGAGCCGGAGCCCGTCGGTCCGGTCCACGGACACGGGCTGGTTGGCGAATCCGGCCTTGTGCAGCGCGCGGTACAGCCAGTCTCCGGAACGGTCGCCGGTAAACATGCGTCCGGTCCGGTTCGCCCCGTGCGCGGCCGGGGCCAGGCCGATCACGAGCAACCGCGCGTCGAGCCGCCCGAAGCTGGGGACGGGACGGCCCCAATAGCTCCAGTCCTGGAACCGGCGTGTCTTGGTGAGCGCGACCGTTTGGCGGTGGGCCACCAGGCGGGGGCAGCGCCTGCACGAGGTGATACGGCCCCCCGGCGTCATCCCGACTACCGGGTGCAGCGCGGCGCCGGAACCCCGATGCCGCCGAACGCGGGCGCCGGAGTGCGCGTCCGCGTGGAGGCTCGCTGCGTTCGGCACGGCCTGGGCGGCCCGTGGCCGCGCATCGATCCGCCGACGAAGACCGCGCCGTAGTGCACGGCCGGGTACCCCGGCACGACGTACGCCGCCGTCGCGGCGTTTCCGGGGCCGATGCGGAGCGCCGCGCCCGGCGCGACGATGGTGGCCGTGCCCGGGCCCCAGATCGCAACTGTTCCCGGGCCGACGATGGTGGCCGTCGGGGCGAACCCGGCGGCGGGGACGATGAACCCGCCCCAGGGCCGGTGCGCGCCATACGGATGGACGGGCGGGGCGTACGTCCCGCGAGGGGTCGGTCCGGCCACGACGCCGAACGGTGTCGTCGCGCCGAACTTCGGAGCGGCGATCCCGACGTGAAAACCGATGTTCTGGGCGGTGAGCACGGCCGGGAAGATCAGGGCCGCGGCCGCGGCGGACGCGATTGGCTTGGCGTTCATCGTGTGACCCCCTTCGGCGCGGAAACGGGCGCCTATGGGGTAATGCGATTACGGACGGCGATCGTGCAGACCCCCGCGAAATAGGCCGTTCGCGGCGCTATCGGACCGGAACGCTGTCCATCCAGGCCAGGTAACGTTCCCGCCGGGGTGGATCGCTCATCCATGACGTGTCGGGCAGCGGCAGCCGGCTCGCCGCTTCGACGCTCAGCCAGCCGTCGCCCAGCGGCATCCGCCGTTTTCGTTCGGTGCGCGTCATCCAGGCCAACTCGTTTCTTTCTTCTGCGATTACGGCCAGCCGCACGGTCGCGACCGCGTCCTGCTTCACGTAGGCCAGGACCTCGTCGTGACGCCCCGCGGCCCACGCGGCGGGGGCCTCGGCCCCGGACATCGACGCCAGCTTGCCCTCCACGCCCATGCCCTCGGCGGCCTTCTGCAGGCTGATGGGGTGACCCAGGACGCAGACCGCGTGGAACAGCATGTCGACGTGATTCGCGGCGAGCTCGGCGCATTCGGCGCGCATGCCGGATTCCTCGGCGAGCACATCGAAGTCGAAGCCGAGGCCGTTCCACGTGACCAGCGTGTAACCGTCGCGGGTCAGGCTCATCAGGTCGTGGACCATCGCGGCCGCCTCGGTCGCGTCCATCTGTCGCGCGTAGGCGCCCGACGCGGTTCGGCCTGTCCAGGTGCGAATCTCGCCGGTGTCGCTCGTGGCGGCGGCGGCGCAACTGACTCCCAACGGCCGATGCGCGAGGATGTCGGTCACGCCGTCGGGCAGCAGCTTGGCGGACTCGATGTCGAAGGAGACGTAGCGCGGCGCGAACAGGTTCATGGTCATGATGGCGAAATTATCGACCGGGCCGCTAGCAGAACAGGTCCCGGACCCGACCTGTCCACCTGTGGTCGCATAGTCGATCTGTTGAAGGTCAGGCAGAATCGTTTGGGATTTGTTTGCCATTGTGCCGACGAAGTTTTCTAAACCGGTCGGAACTATGCGGTATATGTTCCATGTAAATTACTGACAGGTAATGACTAAAAAGGGTTCCAGGTCGACGCTCCGACTAAGGGACGTTGGGTCCTCAAATTCTTCAAGATATTCTCTGTCGACCAGACCGCTGAACGATGGTTCATAGAGCGTCGCTGGCCGAACGAGAACGGTCGCCCACACCGGGACTGAACGAACGTGAGCACGAGCGCGAAGCACAAGACCACCCCATTCTGATGCTGGAGCCAAGTTTGCAGAACGCGATTCAAGACAAAGTCCGGGAGGTTCATCGACTCCTCGAACCTTGGATTTCAGACTTGGCTTGTCACGCTCCCTCTATTCTCCGTGCCGCTCGAGAGCGCTTCAAGCGTGGCGAAGTATCGGGACCTGTCGGACACACGAAAGACGGCTTCGCACTTGGCCCACAGGATTCGGCGGTAGATCACCGTTGGAGCGGCAGACCGTGTATGTCGGCATGATCGAGGCGCAACGCGAGTATAGGGGGCTTGTGGCGTGATCCAGGTGGCGCAACTAGGCGCGTTTCGAAATGACGGACGCACAAGAAGCCGATCTGTTCTCGAACGGCGATTTGGGCCACGTCTATCCGTGAACGCTGACTTTACGCGGCGAACGGTCTCGTATCAGGGGAACAAAGACGTTCCAGGTTTCCGTTGGATGAAATACAAAGAGGGCTTCTCTCGCGAATTGGTGTTGAAGCTTGTTAATGAGCACGACCCGACAGCGGTCCTCGATCCGTTTGCCGGCATCGGTACGGCTCCTCTTGTAGCCGCGGGATGCGGAAAATACGCGATGGGTATCGAGATCATGCCCGTAGGTATCATCGCCGGCAAGGGGATGGTGGCCGCTGCAAACGGCGTGACTTCGGCTGAGTTCGATTGCGCTGCCCGATCGTTACTAGGTCGCGTGAGACACCAGCGATGTGCCCCCCCGGAATTTGCCTTTCCGCATGTTCGTATCACGGAGGGGGCTTTTCCGTTGTGTGCGGAATCGGAGATCGGGAAGGCCCGCCAATTCATCGCCGGAGTCAGTGATTCCTCCGTTCGTAGATTGCTCGAATTGGCTTGCATTTCCGTTTTGGAAGAATGCAGTTACACACGTAAGGACGGTCAATACCTGCGGTGGGACTACCGGTCTGGCCGCCCACAAGCCAAGACGGATTTTGGGTTCATTCCCCCGTTCTACGAATCACTTTCGAAACGCCTCGACGAGATGTTACAGGACTTCAGTGCCCTCAAGGCGTGGTACGGTGGCGGTCGCCCTGAACTAGTGAAGGGCTCTAGCCTTTCCGTGTTGCGTTCGTTGCCCGCGAACCGATTCGACATGGTGATTACGTCACCTCCATATGCCAACAGATACGACTACACTAGCAGCCCGTGGTGCAATCGCGGTTTTCTGAGATTTCAATAAGCATCGAAACACGCAGGTGAATCGTCGACGGGACTCAGGTTAGGAGGCTGCCGATCGATAGCTCGCATCAGATAGCCGCACATAAGCGCGAATTGGA
>JAJEDW010000279.1 GCA_022821265.1 Acidobacteriota bacterium | reverse complement strand
GACCTTGGTGACCGTGCCCGTGATCGCGACCGGCCGGGACGGGTCGAACTTCGCGCCGAGCGCGTGGTGGGCCGCGTCGGCCCCGGCGGCAAGAAACGCCGCGGCCAACGCCGCGCCGATCGAAACACGGTATTTCATCGGTCTCCGAACCGTCGATGGTATGGCCGAATGTTACGCGGTGCCGCCGGCCGGGTCAAACGTGTCGACGGTGATCCCGGCCTCGTCGAGGCCCGTCACCCGTACGGCGTGCCACCGGTTCACCGCCAGACCCTCGGGGGCGCGCGCCCGGATGAAGTTGTCGGTGAGGCCGGCCCTCCGACCTTCCCGGGCGTCGTCGTCCAGTACCAGGACGTCCAGCTCGCGTCCGACGAACGATCGGCGGAACGCCGCGTTCTTTTCGGCGATCAGGCGCCGGAGACGGTGTCCGCGAAACCGGGCGACGTGGCGCGGCACGGGATCCGGCATGGCCGCGGCCGGCGTCCCGGGGCGCGCCGAGAACGGGAAGACGTGCAGATAGGTCAGCGGCGACGCCTCGATCAGCCGGAACGTTTCGAGGAATTCGTCGTCGGTCTCGCCCGGAAAGCCGACCATCACGTCGGCGCCGATGGCGGCGTCGGGAATGGCGGCGCGGATGCGCCGGACGACGTCCCGGTAATCGGCCGGGCCGTAGGGGCGCCGCATCCTTCGGAGCACGCGCGCCGAACCGCTCTGCAACGGTACGTGCAGGTGCGCGGCGATTCGGGGTTCGGCGGCGGCCAGCTCGACGATTTCCGCGCTCATCTCCCGCGGCTCGATCGAGCTCAGCCGCAGGCGCTCCAGGCCCGGCAGCGCGTCCAGCGTCCGCCGGATCAAGGCCGCAAGCGGCGTGCGCGGCCGGAGGTCGCGGCCGTAGGCGCCCAGGTGAATCCCCGAGAACACGACCTCGCGGCGGCCGCCCTCGATCAGGCCGGCCACGCGCTCGACGACGGCGGCCGGATCCAGGCTGCGGCCCGGGCCGCGAACGGCGGGGATGATGCAGAAGGAACAGCGGGCGTCGCAGCCGTCCTGCACTTTGACGACGGCGCGCGTCCGGCCCGCCGAGCCCGGCGTCGGCGCAGCGGCCGGGCTTTCGAAGACGTCGCTGCAGAAGACCTCGGCGCGGCCGGCTCCGGCGGGATCGTTCAGGGCTTCCAGCGCCAGGGCCGGGACCCGGGACTTTCGGGAGTTGCCCACGACGGACCGGACGCCGGGCATCGCGGCCAGCCCCTCAGGGTCCCGCTCGGCGTAGCATCCCGTGACGATGATGCGCGCGCCGGGCCGCCTTCGGCTCATGCGGCGGATCAGCCGATCGACGTCGCGGTCGGCTTCCCCGGTCACCGTGCACGAGTTGATGACGACGACGTCGGCGTCCATGGGCGACGCGGCCCGTCCGGCGCCCTCGCCGAGGAGCGCGTCCTCGATGGCGGCGCCGTCGGACTGCGAGGCGCGGCAACCGAAGTTCGCTACGTGGAAGCGCCGGGTGGACATCGCGTATCAGCCCTCGGCCAGTTTCTCCTGGAGGCGCGCGTTCTTCCGGGCCACCCCGTCGGCCAGCTTCCTCTTGTGGGCGCCCATCTTCTCGACCAGCCCGGCGTCCGCGGTCGACAGGATCTGGATCGCGAACAACGCGGCGTTGGCCGCGCCCGCGCGCCCGACGGCCATCGTCGCGACCGGGATTCCAGGCGGCATCTGCACCGTAGCCAGCAGCGAATCGAAACCCTTCAGCGGAGAGCTGTCGATGGGCACGCCGATGACGGGAATCGTCGTCTCGGCCGCGATCACGCCCGCCAGGTGCGCGGCGGCGCCGGCGCCGCAGATGATGACCCGCAGGCCGCGTTCCCGCGCCGTCCGCGCGTACTCGGCGGCGCGTGCCGGGGAACGGTGGGCGCTGCACACCTCGACCTCGGCGCGTACGCCGAACTCCTCGAGCGTCTCGATCGCGGCGCTCATCACCGGAAGGTCCGAATCGCTCCCCATCAGGATTCCCACCGTGGCGTTTCCGTTCGTCATTGTCTCCTCAGTCCTTTCTGCCCGATGTCGCGCCGGCAGGCCTTGCCCTCGAATGCGATCGCATCGGCCGCGGCATAGGCCTTCTCCAGCGCGTCGGCGAGCCCGTCTCCGACGGCCGTGACGTTCAGAACGCGGCCGCCGTTCGTGTAAACGTGGCCGTCCTCCCAGCGGGTGCCCGCGTGGTAGACGGTCACGCCGTCCATGCGCGCGGCCGCCTCGAGGCCGCTGATTTTCCGTCCGGTCTCCACCTTGCCCGGATAGGTGTCGGCGACCAGGACGATGGACGCCGATGCGAGCGGCTTCCAGGCCAGCTCCACCTCGGACAGCCGATGGTCGACCATGGCCGCGAATATCTCCAGGAGGTCGGTCTCCAGGCGCGGCAGGATGACCTGCGTCTCGGGATCACCGAACCGCACGTTGTACTCCAACAGCTTAGGGCCCTCCCGGGTCAGCATCAGCCCGGCGTACAGGATGCCCGTATACGCGCCCACGGCGTCCAGCGTGGGCCGGATCAGGCCCTCGATCACGCCGCGCCGGATCTCGGAGGAGAGGATCCCGTCGTCCGAGTACGCGCCCATGCCGCCGGTATTGGGTCCCGTGTCGCCCTCGAAGCGCCGCTTGTGATCCTGGGACGCGACCATGGGCTGGAAGTCCGTCCCGTCGGCGAAGACGTGGAAGGACGCTTCCTCGCCTTTCAGGCACTCCTCGATGACGACGCTCGAACCGGCGTCGCCCAGCGTCCGGCGTTCCATGAAATCGGCGACCGCCTGCCGGGCCTGTCCGGGAGTCTCGGCCACGACGACGCCTTTGCCCGCCGCCAGGCCGTCGGCCTTGACGACCGTAGGGAACGCCGAAGTCTCGAGAACGCCGTAGGCCTCTTCCGCCGTCGCGCACGCCGTGTAGGCCGCGGTCGGCAGCCCGAGATCCGAGCACAGCCGCTTGGTGAACGCCTTGCTGCCTTCGATGCGCGCCAGTTCCGCCGTCGGGCCGATGACGCCGAGCTGCCGGGATCGAAACCGGTCGGCGATACCCAGGCTGAGCGGCGCTTCCGGGCCGACGACCGTGATGTCGATCGCGTGCCGTTCGGCGAACGCGGCCAGTCCCTCGGCGTCGCCGGGGGCGATGGCCACCGGTTCGGCGTGCGCGCGGGTACCGCCATTGCCCGGTGCGGCGTACAGGCGGGAGGCCCGCGGGCTCCGCCGGATCGCCTCCACCAGGGCGTGCTCCCGCCCGCCGGAGCCGACGACCAGAACCCTCACTCCCGGCCGACCTCGATCCGATGGAGCGGCTCGTTGAGCGCGCCCGTCCGGTAACCGTCCACGTCGACGGCGACGAATCGAAACCCGATGGCCCGGAACTCCGCCGAGAGCCGCTCGAACGTCGGGACGTTCAGGGCGCCGGCCATCGCCTCGCGTTCGATCTCGATGCGCGCGACGTCGCCGTGATGCCGCACGCGGCTCTGGCGGAACCCCATGGCGCGCAGGATGGCTTCCCCGAGTTCGATCATTTCCAGCTTCCGCTTCGTGACCGGAGATCCGTAGGGGATGCGGGACGCCAGGCAGGCCGAGGCCGGCGCGTCCCAGGTGGCCAGCCCGCGGGCGCGCGACAACGCCCGGATGTCGGACTTGCCCAGGCCGGCCTCGATCAGGGGACTCCGGACCCCGAGCTCGCGTCCGGCCTCGCGTCCGGGCCGATGGTCGGCGGTGTCGTCCCGGTTGTTGCCGTCGGCCACGAACCGGAAACCCCGGTCCCGGGCCATTTCGGCCAACCGGGTGTACAGCTCGTTCTTGCAGAAGTAGCAACGGTCGGGAGGGTTCCCGGCGTAATCGGGATTGTCCAGCTCCCCGGTGCGGATGAACTCGTGCCGCAATCCGTGGCCGGCGGCGACATCGAGCGCCATGGCGCGCTGGTGGGCGGAATAGCTGGGGCTCTCGGCCGTGACGGCCAGCGTTCGATCGCCCAGTTCCTCGCGCGCCACCACCGCCAGGTAGGCGCTGTCGACGCCGCCGCTGAAGGCGACGATGCACGACTCCATCTCCGACAGGATGCGCCCGAGCGCCGTCTCCTTCTCTGTCAGCCGGTCGTTCATGGGCGTTACGGGAAGCGTTATTGTAGCAGCATCCGCGCGGGGGCGCCGGCCGGGGCCGGGGCCTCGGAGCGGGCGCGAAGTTTCCCCCGAGTTCACTCGGAAACCCTTGACAACACTCGGGACCGGCTCTCAGACTTTTTGGGTT
>JAJEDW010000230.1 GCA_022821265.1 Acidobacteriota bacterium | reverse complement strand
TATCGCGTCTTCTCGCCGATGAGTGACACTACAACCTTCGCGTTCGCGAGCCGCACGGACAGGCTGCGTTTGATCGAGTCTTCCGTACTCGTATCACGAGCTTGAGTCAGATCATGAGCGTCAAGAAAGTTGAAACGAGTGTTGTCGTTCTGCTTCCACGCTCGCATGAGACGGTAGTAATGTATGTCTGTATCGCCGTCAAACGATACAAACACCTTGTTGCGGTATGCCATCACACCTCCGCCAACCGTGGCGCTGATTTCGGCCGCGGAAAGTCGGCACCAATTGTAACCCGCACAGGCTGAACATGTCAGTAGGGAGGAACGGCAATTTGTGGACGATTAACTCGGTCTCATCGGATGGGCTGTTGGAGGTTCTGAGCACGGCGGCTGCGGGCGCGTCGCAAATTTGTCGTTCATCACTTGTCGACAACAGTTTCTGTCATCACCGTGTTCGCTTGGAGTTCCTCCACAAACGAACGATATGCTGCCACAAAGGCGCGTTAGGACATCGGGCGATTGGCCATACCTGCACTTGCGGCGATCGGAAGAGTGTGTTGGGGGCGACGCCGTTGACGACCGGCTGATCCTGGTGCCCGCCACCAGGCGCGGCTTTCCCCAGGTGTCGTCATGCGCTCTTCTTGACACAGAACCCGATTTCCGATCGTTTCTCGACTGGCTCTTAGGAATATTGGCGCCGGTACGCGATACACATGATCCACACGGAAGGATCGCCCGGCCGTTATCCTGCAGGCATGGATCCACGCGTCACCGTCCTCGTCACCGGCGCCACCGGTTACATCGGCGGGCGGCTGGCGCCGCGGCTCGTCGAGGACGGGTATCGCGTGCGCGTTCTGGCGCGGAACGCCGGACGCGTGCGGTCGCGGCCGTGGGCCGGACGGGTGGACGTCGTCGAGGGCGACGCCCGCGACCCGGACGCGTTGTCGCGCGCGCTGGACGGCGTGGACTGCGCCTACTACCTGATCCACAGCATGGGCGGCGGCGCGCGGTTCCACGAGATGGACGTCCGGGCGGCGCGCCTGTTCGGCCGCGCGGCGCGCGACGCCGGCGCCGGCCGCATCGTGTTTCTGGGCGGGCTGGGAGACCCGTCCGCGGAGTTGTCCGAACACCTGCGGTCCCGGCAGGCGACCGGGCGGGCGCTCCGGGAAGGCGGCGTTCCGGTGACGGAGTTCCGCGCGGCCGTGATCGTCGGCTCCGGCAGCATCTCGTTCGAGATGATCCGTTATCTCGTGGAACGTCTGCCGGTCATGATCTGTCCCCGCTGGGTTTACTCGCGCGTCCAGCCCATCGCCGTGGGCGACGTTCTGGACTATCTGACTGCCGCGCTTCGGAATCCCGCCTGCGCCGGGCGCATCGTCGAGATCGGCGGGCGCGACGCGACCACCTACCGGGGGATGATGCTGGGCTATGCGCGGGCGCGCGGGCTGAAGCGACGGCTCGTGCCCGTGCCCGTGCTCACGCCGCGCCTCTCCTCGTACTGGGTACACTGGATCACGCCGATCCCCTCGCGCGTCAGCGGCCCCCTGATCGAGGGGCTCCGGAACGAGGTGGTCGTGACGGGCGAGGCGGCCCGCACGCTCTTTCCGGAAATCGAACCGCGCGACTACGCGACGGCCATCGGCGAGGTGATCGACGACCTGGACCACGGGCGGATCGACACGGCCTGGAGCGACGCCGGCGGCGAGGTTGCCGCGCCGGATTCCCTGCCCCGCCTGGAAACCCGCGAGGGGATGATCTTCGAGCGCCGGACGCGGACGGTGGCCGCGCCGGCGGGGGCGGTCTTTCGAGTGTTCGCCGGAATCGGCGGCGACCGCGGATGGTTCCACGCCGATTGGATGTGGCGGCTCCGGGGCGCCGTCGACCGGCTGCTCGGGGGTGTCGGCCTTCGGCGGGGGCGGCGGCATCCCGACGCGCTGCGCGTCGGGGACGCCCTCGACTTCTGGCGGGTCGAGGCCCTGGAACCGGGCCGGCTGGTGCGCCTTCGGGCCGAGATGAAGCTTCCCGGCCGCGCGTGGCTCCAGTTCCGGGTGTCGGAGGACGGCGGCGCAACGCGGCTCGAGCAGACGGCGGCGTTCCTTCCCAAGGGTCTGGGGGGCCTCGTCTACTGGTACGGCCTGTACCCGGTCCACGCGCGGATCTTCGACGGGCTGGCCCGGGCGATCGCCCGGCGCGCGGAGGTTGGGTGAGGGCCCCGCCGGCCGTTCGAGGAATGTGCGATCGGGATCGTGTCGGCGGCCCCGATCTGACCCTCCCCGATCGTATATAATTCCCGTTTCCCATCACGACCGGGTCCGGGCCGTCGACTCGATCGAGGGGGCCGGAGCGCATTTCGACGCATGGCAACGACGATCGACACCCTCAGGGAGAAGGCGCGCCGGATGCGCGTGTCCGCCATCCGTGCGACGACGCGGGCGGGCTCGGGGCATCCGTCCTCGTGCCTGTCCGCCGCCGACCTGGCGTCGGTGCTCTTCTTCCGGGAAATGCGCTACGACCCGTCCGATCCGGACAACCCATCCAACGACCGGTTCGTCCTGTCCAAGGGCCACGCGGCGCCGCTGCTCTGGGCGGCCTACGCGGAGGCCGGCATCGTGGACGAGGCGGCGCCGATGACGCTGCGCCGTTTCGACAGCCCGCTGGAAGGGCACCCGACGCCGCGCATGCCGTGGGTCGGCGTCGCCACCGGCTCCCTGGGCCAGGGCCTGTCCGCGGCCCTCGGCATGGCGCTCGCCGCGCGCCTGGACGGCGCCGGCTACGACACCTACGTTCTTCTGGGCGACGGGGAGTGCGCCGAGGGCTCGGTGTGGGAAGCCGCCGCGCTGGCGGGTCACTACGGCGCGTCGAACCTGTTCGCCCTCGTCGACGTCAACGGCCTCGGGCAGAGCCAGCGGACGATGTACGGGTTCGACGTCGACCGCTACGCGGCCATCTTCCGGGCGTTCGGCTGGTACGCCGCCACCGTGGACGGCCACGACCACGCGGCGATCTCCGCCGCTTTCGAGGACTGCCGCGCGCGGGGCGGCGACCGTCCCAGGGTCATCGTCGCCCGGACGTTCAAGGGCAGGGGCGTCTCGTTGCTCGAGGACAAGGACGACTGGCACGGCAAGCCCGTCCCCGAGGCCCAGCTCGAGGCCGCGCTCGCCGAGTTGTCCCAACCCTATTCGAGCAACGGTTTCCAGCCGTCGATCCGAACGGGCGTCACCGTCCCCGAGGGTCCTGCCTCGCACACCGTCACCGTCGACCGCGAGATGGGGTCCACGACCGCGACGCGGGAAGCCTACGGGGACGCGCTGGCCAAGCTCGTCGCCCAGGATCCGCGGATCGTCGCGCTGGACGGCGACACCAAGAACTCGACGTTCTCCCAGACGGTGCTCGCCGATCATCCGGATAACTTCTTCGAAATGTTCATCGCCGAGCAGAACATGGCGGGCGTCGCCGCCGGCATGTCGGCCTGCGGCAAGATCCCCTTCGTCTCCACGTTCGCCGCGTTCCTGACCCGCGCCTTCGACCAGATCCGGATGGCCGCGATCTCGGGGTCCGACATCCGGTTCGTCGGCTCCCATTGCGGCGTCTCGATCGGCCCGGACGGCCCGTCCCAGATGGGCCTGGAAGACATCGCCATGTTCCGCGCCATCCCCGGCTCGGTGGTGCTCTACCCGGCCGACGCCGTGTCCACGGAACACCTCGTCGCGCGGCTCGCCGACACCGGCGGCATCAGCTACCTTCGGACGACGCGCCCCAAGACGCCGGTCATCTACGACTCCGCGGAACGGTTCGAGATCGGGGGCGCCAAGGTCCTCCGGCGATCCGGCGGCGACCGCGCGACGATCGTGGCCGCCGGCGTGACGCTCCACGAGGCGCTCCGGGCCGCGGAACAGCTCGCTTCCGAGCAACTGGGCGTGCGCGTGATCGACGCCTACTCGGTCAAGCCGATCGACGCGGAAACGCTGCGGGAGGCCGCCGCCGACACCGGATGCCTCCTCGTCGTCGAGGACCACTACGCCGAAGGCGGGCTCGGCGACGCCGTCCTGGAAGCCGTCGGACACCGGGCCGAGGTCCGGAAGGTCGCCGTACGCGGCGTGCCGCGTTCCGGAAAGCCCGACGAACTGCTCCGGGCTTTCGGGATCGACGCGGACAGCATCTCCGCCCGCGTGCGCGAAGCAGTCGCCGTCGGCAATGGCGGAAACCGGGCGCCATGACCGGGTACACCGAGGAACACGCCCGCTCCGGAATCGACGCCCCGCTGCCCGAAATCGAGTGCTGGCCCAACCAGTACCCGGGATACGAGATCACGATCTCGGTCCCCGAGTTCACGTCGATCTGTCCGAAGACCGGCCTCCCCGACTTCGGCGTGCTGACGGTGAAGTACGCGCCCGACGCGCGCTGCATGGAGCTGAAGTCCCTGAAGGGCTACTTCCTCGCCTACCGGGACCTCGGCATCTTCTACGAGAACGTCGTCAACCGCGTCCTGGCCGACCTGGTCCGGGCATGCGGCCCGATCCGCGCCGAGGTCGTCGGCGAGTTCAACGCCCGCGGGGGGATGCGGGCCGTCGTCCGCGCGGCTTACGAGCGGCCCGACGACGCCTGAACCGCGCCGCCGCCGGCGCTTCGAATATTGCCAATACCCCGCCGAATCACTAGTATTTGGCAATGTCCAAGCAACGATCCTCGAACACATCGACGGCCGGAAGAAAACGCCCGAAATCCGGCGGCAAACCCATCGTCATCATCCTCGGGGGCGTCCTCGTCGCCGCGGCCCTGGCTTTCGTTCTCGGCGGGAACGACGAGCCCGCCCCGGCCGTGGCGTCCGGTTCTCTCCAGGACGCGGCGGCCCGCCACGTGCGCGGGGCCCCGAACGCCACGGTCACGCTCGTCGAGTTCGGCGACTTCCAGTGCCCGGCCTGCGCGGCCTACCACCCCGTGCTGAAGGCCCTGCTGGAGCGGTTCCCCGAAGACCTGGAGCTGCAGTTCCACCATTTCCCGCTGGTCAGCATCCACCCGAACGCGATTCCGGCCGGCGTGGCCGCCGAGGCGGCCGCCGCGCAGGGACGGTTCTGGGAAATGAACGACATGCTGTTCGAGAACCAGAACGCCTGGGCGTTCCTGCCGGACCCGGAGCCGGCCTTCGTGGAGTATGCGCGGGCCCTGGCGTTGGACGTCGACCAGTTCGAACGCGACCTCCGTTCCGACGAACTCCAGGCGCTGGTGCTGGCCGACGGACGCATGGCGAACCAGATGGGCCTGGGCGGGACGCCGTCGTTCTTTGTCAACGGGCGGCAGCTCGTCGCGCTGCCCTCAAGCCTCGCGGAGTTCGAGCGGATCATCACCGGCGCGATCCCGAACCCGTGACGGCCCGCCTCGCGGTCCTCGGCCTGTCCTTCCTGGGCATGGTCGACACGCTGTATCTCTCGCTCCAGCGGGATTCCGGACCCATCCCGTGCCACGTCACGGAGGGCTGCGGCGACGTCCTGACCAGCGTCTATTCCGAGATCGCCGGCGTGCCGATCTCCTGGATCGGCTTCGCGTTCTACGTCTCGGTGTTCGGCGCGGTCGTCTTCGACGTTTTCGGAGAGACCCCGACGTTCCGGTGGCTGCGCGCGCCGGCGGCGGCGGCGCTGGGGGTCTCGGCGGTCCTGACCGGGATCCAGGCGTTCGTACTGGAAGCCTACTGCGAGTACTGCCTGACCTCGGCGGCCCTGTCCACGGCGATCTGCGCGCTGGTGTGGGCCGGCTCGCGCCGCGCCCGGCCGCCGGTCGAAAAAGTCTGAAGCCGGCCGGGGCTTTTTGGGTACACTATTCGTTGTCCATCGGCCGCGCCGCCCGAACGGGCCGGCGCGCGGCCCGGAGGTGAGCACCATGCCGCGGAAGCAACTGAAGTTCGTCATCGGCCCCGTCGTCGTCATCCTCGCCATCGTATGGGTGGCCGTATCCGCGCTCGACGGCACGGGGTCCTATTGGCAAACGGTTCCCGAACTCTACGCCATGGACGCCTCCGACGGGCTGGACGGCCGGCGGGTCAAGGTGTACGGCGAGGTCGTGCCCGGCACGATCGTGCGCACCACCGAAGCCGTCCGCTTCACGATCGTCGACCTGGAGTCGCGGCAGACCCTGGACATCGAGTACGTCGGCCGCAGCCCGGTGCCGGACACGCTGCGCGACTACGCCGAGGCCGTCGTCGACGGCCACTACGCGGGTGACGGCGTCTTCACCGGGACCACGATCCAGGCCAAGTGCGCGTCCAAGTACGAACGCGAGCTCGAGGCCGGCGTGATCACGGAAGCCACGCAACTGGAACGGTAGGTGTCGCAACTCGGCCAGTTCGCCCTGACCCTGGCCTTCGTTGCCGCAACCTACTCGATCATCGCCTCTCTTTACGGGGTCCGGCGCGGCAACGACCGGCTGATCGCCAGCGGACGGAACGCCGGCCTGGGCGCGTTCGCCGCCCTCACCGCGGCGTTCGGCTCCCTGTTCTACCTGTTTCTGGCCAGCGACTTCTCGGTGGCCTACGTCGTCTCGACGTCCAACCGGGCGCTTCCGTACTTCTACAAGATCGCGGCCATCTGGGGCGGCCAGGAAGGCTCCCTCCTGCTGTGGGGCTGGATCCTGAGCGGCTACGCCGCGCTGGTCCTCATCCAGAACCGCGCCCGCCACGCGGCCATGATGCCCTACGTGACGGCCGTGCTGATGGGCGGGCTGCTGTTCTTCATCGCGATCATCCTGTTCGTCGCCAACCCGTTCGCCGAGCTGGTGCGGGTGGGCCCCGACGGCGCGATGACGGCGTTCACCGCGGCCGACGGACGGGGCCTGAACCCGCTGCTGCAGTACTTCCTGAACGTGATCCACCCGCCGATGCTCTACCTGGGCATGGTCGGCTTCGCGGTCCCGTTCGCCTTCGCCATGGGCGCCATGCTGAGCCGGCAGCTGGGCGACACGTGGATCCGCACGACGCGCCGCTGGACGATGGTGGCGTGGCTCTTCCTCGGGACCGGCATCATGCTCGGCGGGCTGTGGGCCTACGTGGAGCTGGGCTGGGGCGGCTACTGGGCGTGGGACCCCGTGGAGAACGCATCGCTGATGCCCTGGCTGCTGGGAACGGCGTTCCTGCACTCGGTGATGATCCAGGAAAAGAAGGGCATGATGAAGGTGTGGAACATGGTCCTGGTGATCCTCACCTACATCGGGGCCCTGTTCGGCACGTTCCTGACCCGGAGCGGCATCGTCAACTCCGTTCACGCGTTCGCGCAATCGGAGATCGGCGGCTACTTCCTGGCGTTCATCATCGTGGCGGCCGGCGGCGCGTTCTACCTGCTCTACGACCGGCGGGGCTACCTGAAGACCGAGAACGAGCTGGAATCGTACGCGTCACGCGAGAGCGGGTTCATGTTCAACAACCTGCTCTTCGTGGCGGCGTGCTTCGCGGTGCTGTTCGGCACGATGCTGCCGGTCTTGTCGGAGTGGTTCACCGGGATCAAGATGACCGTCGACGAGACGTGGTTCAACCCGGTCATGATCCCGATCGGGCTGGCCGTTCTGTTCGTCACCGGCGTCGGCCCGCTGCTGGCGTGGCGGCGCTCCTCGATCGGCAGCCTGCGGCGCGCCTTCACGATCCCGGCCGCCGTCGGCGTGGCCGCGAGCGCCGCCGTGTTCGCCGGGGGCGTCCGCAACCCCTACCCCCTCGTCGCGCTGACGCTGGCCGCCTTCGTGGCCGCGTCGATCGCGCACGAGTTCGTCAAGGGAACCCGCGCGCGCGCCTCCAGCACGGGCGAGCGGCTGGGCGAAGCGCTCGTCAACCTGACGCTCCGGAACACGCGCCGCTACGGCGGCTACATCGTCCACTTCGGAATGGTCCTGCTGTTCGTCGGGTTCACGGGAAAGGCGTTCGACGTCGAGACGACGGCCAACATGGACCTGGGCGACACGGTGACATTGCGCCAGTACACGGTGCGCCTCGACGACGTCCGGGGCGAACGCGCCGCCAACTACGACGGGAGCCGGGCTGTCGCCAGCCTCTTCGAGGACGGCGTCCTCGTCGCCCGGATGTTTCCCGAGCGGCGCTTCTATCCCGCCAGCGAGCAGTCGACCAGCGAAGTCGCGGTGCGGTCGACGCTGATCGAGGACGTGTACATCAATTTCGCCGGAACCGTCGAACGCGCTGACGGCGCGGGATTGCTGGCCGTCATCCAGGTGTTCCTGAAACCCCTGGTGATGTGGGTCTGGATCGGCGGCCTCGTAGTGGCCGCGGGCACGCTGATCGCCATGCTGCCGAACAAGAGACCGGGCGCTTCCAAGCGGCCCCCGACCGTCGAACGCGCCGAGGAATCGCATGAAGAAGGCGTTCACGAGGACACCCAGGTCCGCGCGTAACTTCGCGCTGGCGATCCTCCTGGCCGCCAGCCCCGCCGTGGTGGCCGGGGCGCAGGTGTCGGACCAGGACGCGGCGGAACAACGCCTGTGGTGCCCCTGCGGGTGCAACCAGAGCCTGGGCGAATGCAACCACATCGGTTGCCCGAGCGCGGGCCCGATGCGGGCCGAGGTCACGACCTACCTGGACGAAGGCCTGGACGTCGACGCCGTACTGGCCCGCTTCAGGGACAAATACGGACCCGATATCCTGACCGTTCCCTCCACGGGGACCTGGTTCGACCTGGCGGCCTGGATCCTGCCCTTCGCCGGCCTCGTTGCCGGAATCGGCGGCGCAGGCCTCTACGTCCGCCGCTTCCGGCGGCGGTGGCGCTCGAACCGTCCGGACGACCCGGCGGCGGACGCGCCGGCCGCGACGGAATTCGGAACGCGCATCGAGGACGAGCTGGCGGACTTCACGCCCGAGGACTGACCCGCCGCCGATCCGTTCATGGTCTACCTGTTCTCCACCATCCTCGCCGCCGGCGTCCTGACGGCGATCTGCTGGCCCCTGTTCGCGCGCGTCGACGATCCCCGTTCGGCCGTCCTCGAGGAGACCGAGTGGGACCTGCTCCAGCGCAAGAAGGACGTGATCCTGGGGAACATTCAGGACCTGGACTTCGAGTTGAAGTGCGGCAAGCTGTCCGCCGAGGACCACCAGCGCATCCGGAACGAGCTGATGGCCGAGGTGGCCGAAGTCTATCGCGTCATCGACCGCATCGAAGCCGACGGGGACCTGGACGCGCTGATACGGACCGCGGTTGCCCAGCGGCGGGGCCCCGTCGCGGCGCCCTGTCCCGGGTGCGGACGCCGGAACCCGCCCTCGAACAAGTTCTGCGCCGAATGCGGACACCGGCTCGGGTAGGTCGCCTGTGACGCCGCGTCGGGGTCCGGTCGCACGATCCGCCGCCGTTCTGCTGCTGACGGGCGCGTCCGCCGCGGCCCAGGGCGTCCAGGAAATCCCCAACCCCATGGCCGCGCACGCCGTGTTCATCATCGCGATCGTGGGCGCCTTCCTGGCGTGGGCCGTCAGCTTCTCGATCCACACGGCCCGGGAACGGAGCGACGGGCGGCGGGAGCGCCAACGCCTGCTCGATGAACGGGAGCGGATCCTGGGCCGGATCGTGGACCTCGAAGACGAGCGGGAGTCCGGACGGATCGACGCGCCGCGTTACAAGCTGCGCGCGCGCCGGCTGCGGGGCGACCTGGCCCGCGTGGTCGAAGCGCTCCGCAGCGCGCCGCCCCCGAAGAAGAAGCGCGCGTGATGATGGACGCTCCCGCGATCCAGGCCGAGGGCGTCGCCAAGACCTACGGGCGCTTCTCGGCGCTTCGCGGGGTCTCGATGACCCTGGAGGCGGGCGCCTTCCTCACCCTGTTCGGCGCGAACGGCGCCGGCAAGACCACGTTCCTGAAGATCGTGGCGACCCTGGCGCGGCCGACGCACGGCCGGCTGCGGGTCGGCGGATTCGACGCCGCCGAACGGCCCGAGGAGGTCCGGCGGCGGATCGGCTTCCTCTCGCACAACACCGGCGTCTACCGGGACCTGACGCCGCTGGAGAACCTGCGCTTCTACAGCCGGCTCTACGGCCGGGACGACGGCGACCCGGCCCTGGAGGCCCTGCTCGAGCGCGTCGGCCTGGAAGACCGCCGGCACGATGCGGTCCGCACGTTCTCGCGCGGCCTGCTGCAACGGGTCGGGCTGGCGCGCGTCATGCTGCACCGCCCGGCGCTGCTGCTACTGGACGAGCCGCACACGGGGCTGGACGCGCGGGCCGTGGCCATCCTGAACGCCATGCTGGACGAGGCCGTCGAGGGGGGCCGCACGGTCGTCGTCACCACCCACGACCTGGAGCTGGGGCTGCGGGCCGCGACGCGCGTGGAGATCCTGGACCGGGGGCGGATCGTCTATTCCGGCAGCGGCGACGCCGACGGCGCCCGCGCCGCGTATGACCGGCACATCCGGCGGGAGGCGGCCCCGTGAAGCCGATCGCCGCGCTGGTCCTGAAGGATCTCGCCATCGAGTTGCGGCGCAAGGAAACCGTCGTCTCGATGGCCATGTTCGGCCTTCTGGTCATGGTGATTTTCGCCGTCGCGCTGCAATCCGCCACGCTGGCGACCGAGGGGGACCCGATCAACAACGCGGCCGCCGATCTGTGGGTCGCGCTGACCTTCGCCGGCGTGCTCGGCCTGAACCGGTCCCTGGCGATCGATCTGGACAACGACGCGCTCCAGGGCCTCCTGCTCGCGCCCGTCGGCCGCGGCGCCCTGTTCGTCGGCAAGGTCCTCAGCAACTTCCTGTTCATGCTCCTGGCCGCCGCGCTCGTGCTGGTCCTGTTCGTCGTGTTCAACAACCTGGTGCTCGACGGCCGGCTCCTGTGGGTGGTGCTGCTGACGGTGCTGGGGACGTTCGGGTTCTCCGGGGTCGGCACGATCCTGGCGATGGTCGCCTCGAACACGCGGATGCGCGAGGTCATGCTCCCGATCCTGCAAATCGTCCTGACACTGCCGATGATCATGTCGGCGGTCGGCGCCACGGCGAGCGTCCTCGGGGACGGCAATCCCGGAACCCTGTTCGTGGAGCTCGTCGTCGCGTTTGATATCATCTTCTTCGTGGTCTCCTATCTCGTGTTCGAATACGTGGTCGAGGAGTAGCCGGGCGACAGGGCCCCGGGGAACGGCAACCATGAAGGATCGACTGCTCGGCATCGCCACGCTGACCGCGTTCACCGCGGCGCTGTATCTCGCGTTCATGTTCGCGCCCACCGAGGCCACGATGGGCGACGTTCAGCGGATCTTCTACCTCCACGTGCCGGCGGGCATCACCTCCTACGTGGCGTTCCTGGTGGTCGGCGTCGGCAGCATCGCCTTCCTGGCGACGCGGAACGCGAAGTGGGACCGGCTGGCCTACTGCTCGGCCGAGGTCGGCGTCGTGTTCGCGGCGGCGAACATCGCCATGGGAATGTTGTGGGCCAAGCCCGTCTGGGGCATCTGGTGGACGTTCGACGCCCGCCTGACCCTGCAACTGCTCCTGGCGTTGATCTTCGTCGCGTACCTGATGGTGGGCGCCTACATCTCGGACGCGTCCAGGCGCGCGCCGATCCAGGCGGTGGTCGGCATTCTGGGCTCGGCCGACGTGCCCATAAACTACCTGGCGATCCGGATCTGGCGCACCCAGCACCCGTCGCCGGTGATCGCGGGGGGCGAAGGCTCGGGCCTGGACGCGGACATGGGCGTCACCCTGGCCGTGGCGGCCGCGGCCGTGGGGCTTCTCTACGTCTACCTGTTGAGAATGCGGCTGGCCGTGGAAAGAACCCGCCACGACGTCGAACACCTCGAGCACGCGGCGGCGGAGTCATGAACGGCTGGCTGACGGCGGCCTACGTGGTGTTCTTCGCGATCTTCACGGGCTACACGTTGCGGCTTTCGTGGCAACAACGGGGGTTGGACCGGCGGATCGACGCGTTGAAGCGCCGCGTGGAACGGACGGGCGGCCGGGGGTAACGGCGCGCCGCTCATTCGGAGCGCGACCGGCCCGGCGGGCCCTTGTCCAGAAGCACGAGTCCCAGGAAGACGGCCAGCACCACGCCGATTCCCACCACGACGGCTATCGTAAAACTGTCGTTCACACGGTTCTCCTAGTCTTCGCCGCCGCCGGGGGCTTCCGGTCCGGCTTCGAAGAACGCCTCGATCAACTCGCGGGCCCGCGCGCCGTCCGATTCGCGAACCCATACGCGAACCTCGGTCAGGTCGCCGGCCGCGGGCAGCAGCGAGGCTTCGACCTCGCCTTGAAGAACGGACTCGATCCCGTTGTTGCCCAGCAACTCTTCGATCATCGGGCCCGCCGTGGGATCGGCCACGTACACCATGCTGAGCGGCTCGCCGCCGTGTTCCCCCGGCGCCGGGGTCGGCGTGTCCGCCACGAGGGCCGCCCCGCAGTCGGTGCATCGCGTGACGCCCTCGACGTATTCCGAACCGCATTCGGGACACAGCATCGACCGGAACCTCCGGGTGAACCCATCGATTATACTCGGCGGGCCCCGCGGGCGCACACGCGGCTGCCCGCCGGCGACCGCCATTTTCGGAACGACCCGACACCGAGAGGCTGACATGACGCATTTCATCGGCCTGGCCGGCCTGGCGGCGATTCTCGCCGCCGCCTACGCCATGTCCAACAATCGCAAGGCCATCGACTTTCGACTCGTCGGCTGGGGGCTCGGCCTCCAGCTCGTGTTCGCGTTCTTCATCCTGAGGACCGCGCCCGGAAACGCCGTGTTCGACTTCATGAGCGGCGTTGTCACGCGCGTGCTCGCGTTCTCGAACGACGGCGCCCGTTTCGTCTTCGGGCCCCTGGCCGAATCGGACTCCTTCGGCCTCGTGATCGCGTTCCAGGTGCTCCCGGTCATCATTTTCACCGCCGCCCTGTTCTCGGTCCTGTACCACCTGGGAATCATGCAGCAGGTCGTCCGGTTGTTCGCCTGGATCATGGCCCGGACCATGGGCGCCAGCGGCGCCGAGTCGCTGGCCTCGGCGGCCAACGTCTTCATGGGCATGACCGAGGCGCCCCTGGTGATCAAGCCCTTCGTCGCCAAGCTGACCCGATCGGAATTGATGGCGTTGATGACCGGCGGGATGGCCACGATCGCGGGCAGCGTCATGGCCGGCTATATCCAGATGGGCGTCAGCGCCGGGCACCTGCTGACCGCCAGCGTGATGTCCGCCCCCGCCGGCCTGCTGATCGCCAAGATGATGTACCCGGAAACGGAGGGGACGATGACCGGGGGCCGCGTCCGCCTGGACGTCTCCGGCGGGAGCGTCAACCTGATCGACGCGGTCGCGCGCGGCGCCTCCGACGGCCTCCGCCTCGCCCTGAACGTCGGCGCGATGCTGGTCGCGTTCGTGGCCCTGGTCGCGCTGGCCAACGGCGTCCTGGGCCTGGCGGGCGTCACGCTGGAGCAGCTGCTGGGATACGTGTTCGCCCCCCTGGCGTTCCTGATCGGCGTGCCCTGGGTCGACGCGCAGTCCGTCGGCAGCCTCCTCGGACAGAAGGTCGTGCTCAACGAGTTCATCGCCTACGGAAACCTGACGCAGATGGTCGCCGCCTCGCCCGGCGCGCTGGATCCGCGGTCGATATCGATCGCGACCTACGCGCTGGCTGGCTTCGCCAACTTCGGCTCGATCGGCATCATCATCGGCGGGATCGGCGGGATCGCCCCGGACCGGCGGGAGGACCTGGCGCGCCTCAGCATGCGCGCGCTGATGGGCGGGATGATGGCGACGCTGACGACGGCCGCGATCGCCGGGTTGCTGCTATGAGCGCTTCTCCAGGGACGCGTACGCGTTGGCGTCGGTGGCGCCCGTTTCGACGGGATACTCCATCTGAATCCAACCGGGCGCGACGATTCGGCCCGAGGGATCCCGGGCGCCGCCGAACCCGCCCTGCATGTTCGAGACGTCCTCGTAGCCGATTTCGTCCATGATCTGGGCCGCCATCTGCGACCGGCCGCCCATCTGACACCCCACGATGACCGTCCGGCCCTTGGGAACGTGGGCCGCGAGCACGCGGGCGAAGTCGGGATTGGCCTCCATGCGGCGGGTGGCCGCGTCCGGGAACGCCACCGGAACGTTGATGGCGCCCGGAACGTGTCCCCGCTCGAACTCCACCGGCGTGCGCACGTCGAGATAGAGAACCTCGGCGTCCGCCTCCAGGGCTTCGCGCGCCTGAGGAGCGTTGATCTGCTTCACGGCCATCGGCTTGCCTCCCCGTCGATCGGGGGCATGTTACGACCGCGTTCGGCCCGAAGTCAAAGGGCGCCGGCGGGCTGCTATAGTGACGGGGTGCACACGATCGGCATCGACGTCGGAGGCACCGAGATCAAGGCGGGCCTGGTGGACGAGGCGGGCCGCGTCCTGGAGTCCGCGCGCGGCGCATCGAATCGGGACGACTTGGGCGCGCTCGTCGACGCGATCGCCAGTCTGGCCGGGTCGGTCACCCCGGCCGGTGGAAATCCGGCGGGCGTCGGCGTCGGCGTACCGGGCCTGGTCCGGCCCGGTACCGGGCGCGTGGAGTTCGCGCCGAACATGCCCGCGCTCCGGGGAGCCGCCGTCGGTCCGCTCCTCTCCGAGCGGACCGGGCTCGACGTCGAGGTGCGGAACGACGCGGACATGAACGCCTGGGGCGAGTTCGCCGCCGGCGCGGGCCGGGGGTCCTCCCGCCTCGTGTGCCTGACCGTCGGCACGGGCCTCGGCTCCGGCGTGATCCTGGACGGTCGGCTGTACGAGGGCGCCAGCGGCCACGGCGCCGAGGCCGGCCATATCGTCGTCGACCCGGACGGCCACGCGTGCGGCTGCGGCGGCCGGGGCTGTCTCGAGACCGGCGTCTCGGCCACCGGGATCGTGGCTCTGGCGCGGGAACGGATCGACGCGGGCGATGCGACCGCGCTGTCCGTCGCGGGAGGGGCGCTCACCGCCCGGCGGGTCCGCGACGCGGCGGCGGGCGGCGACGCGCTGGCGATCGGCGTCTGGGACGACGTGGGCCGCTGCCTGGGCGTCGCGTGCGCGAGCCTGATCAACCTGCTGGGACCCGATACGATCATCATCGGGGGCGGCGTCGCGGCGGCCGGCGCAATGCTTCTGGATCCCGCCCTCGCCGAGGCCCGCGCGCGGGCCTATCCCCCGTTGTTCGCGGCGTGCCGCATCGTGCCCGCCGAGTTGGGACAGGACGCCGGCGTGGTGGGCGCCGCTCTGCTGGCCGGCCGGCGCGCCCGGGAGTCCTCGTTGGCTTCGCCTCTATAACCGCAAATCATGCCGCTGGACCGCATCCGCAACTTCGCGATCATCGCGCACATCGACCACGGCAAGTCGACGCTTGCGGACCGCCTGCTGGAAGCCACGGGCGCGCTCACGCGGCGGGAGATGTCCGACCAGGTCCTGGACGCCATGGACCTGGAGCGCGAGCGCGGCATCACGATCAAGGCCGCGACCGTCCGTCTCGACTACGAGGCCCGCGACGGGCGCCGGTACGTCCTGAACCTGATCGACACGCCCGGACACGTGGACTTCAGCTACGAGGTCTCCCGCAGCCTCTCGGCATGCGAGGGCGCGCTGCTGGTGGTGGACGCGTCGCAGGGCGTCGAGGCGCAGACGCTGGCCAACACCTACCTGGCCGTGGACAACAAGCTGGAGATCGTGCCGATCCTGAACAAGATCGATCTTCCCGGCGCCGAGATCGAGCGGGTCCGGGAGCAACTCGAGTCGGTCATCGGCCTGGACGGCGGCGACGCCCTCGAGATCAGCGCCAAGAGCGGCCTGGGCGTCGGGGACGTGCTGGAGGCCATCGTGACGCGCATTACGCCGCCCGAGGGCGACCCGGAGGCGCCGCTCAAGGCCCTGGTCTTCGATTCCTGGTTCGACGCCTACCGCGGCGTCATCGTGCTGGTCCGCGTCATCGACGGCCGGATCGCCCGCGGGATGCGCATTCGGCTGATGTCGAACGGCCGCGTCTACCAGGCCGAGGAAATCGGCGTGCGCACGCCGAAAATGACGCCGACCGGAGAGCTGTCGGCGGGCGAGGCCGGATACGTCATCGCCAACATCAAGACCGTTTCCGACATGCAGGTCGGCGACACGATCACCGAGGACGCCCGGCCGGCGGCGGACGCCTATCCGGGTTTCCGCGAGATCAAGCCCCTGGTCTTCGCCGGCCTGTACCCGATCGAGCCCAACCAGTACGAGGCGCTGCGGGACGCGCTGGACAAGCTCCGTCTGAACGACTCGTCGTTCTTCTACGAGCCGGAGACCTCGACGGCCCTCGGTTTCGGCTTCCGGTGCGGTTTCCTGGGCATGCTCCACATGGAGATCGTGCAGGAACGTCTGGAGCGGGAGTTCGAGCTGTCGCTGATCACGACGGCGCCGGGCGTGCGGTACCGGGTTCTCCTGAAGGACGGCGAGATCGTCGAGGTCGAGAACCCCAGCCGGTTCCCCGACGCCGGCGGGATCGACGCGATCGAGGAACCCGTCATCACGGCGCTCGTCATGACCGACGACGCCTACCTCGGGGGCGTCCTGAAACTGCTGGAGGAGCGCCGCGGGACCCAGAAGGGCTTCGAGTACGTGGCGTCGTCGCGCGTGCTGCTGACCTACGAGCTGCCGCTGAACGAAATCGTGCTGGACTTCTACGACCGGCTGAAGACGATCTCCCGGGGCTACGCCTCCTTCGACTACAGCGTCTCGGGCCACCGCGTCTCGGACCTGGTCAAGCTGGACATACTGGTGTCGGGCGAGACCGTCGACGCGCTGTCCTGGATCGTCCACCGCGATTTCGCCTACCAGCGGGGGCGGGCGCTGGTCGAGAAGATGCGCGAGCTGATCCCGCGCCAGATGTTCGAAGTGGCGATCCAGGCCGCCGTCGGGAGCCGCGTCATCGCGCGGGAATCGATCGCGCCCATCCGCAAGAACGTCACGGCCAAGTGCTACGGCGGCGACATCACCCGAAAGCGCAAGCTGCTGGAAAGGCAGAAGGAGGGCAAGCGCCGCATGAAGCGCGTGGGCCGGGTCGACATCCCCCAGGAGGCTTTTCTCGCCGTGCTGCGCGTCAGCGGTTGAGGGCGCGATTGCTATAATCTTCGGAGGGATGAAGCGGATCCTCCAGAGCACCGGCGCGCGCGTGTTCCTCGCCCTGCTCCCGCTCTCGATCGCCGCCGGCGCCGCAAGCGGCCTGCTCGTCGTCTACAACAGCGACCTCCCGGAAGTCGAGCTGCTCGAAGCCTAC
>JAJEDW010000237.1 GCA_022821265.1 Acidobacteriota bacterium | reverse complement strand
CCTCGTCGCGGGTGTCGACGATCCGCTCGACGGGGACATTGCGGAGTACGTTGAAAGCGTAGAAGACGTCGTGGACCTTTTCCGGGATGCCCACAAAGATGATCTCGGTTCCCGACTGTCTGGCCCGGTCGATGAGGAGCGATATCAGGTGCGCTGAGCTGTCATCTATGTGCGTGAGGTCCGACAGGTCGAAGATCACCAGATCGTGCTCCCGGATGTCGTCTCCGATCATGCGCACGAGCTTCCTTGATGATGCGACCGTGAAAGCACCGCGGAACTCCAGCAGGCCGGCGCGTGCCCGGAACGGGTCGCCTTCGTCCTCGGTCTTGAGGAAAACGCTGTCGAGCAGGGGAACCGAGATCACGCTGTCCAGCTCGAGCTGCTCCAAGCGATCGGCGTTGATGGCGTTGGCCGCGATCACCCCGAAGATGACGGCCATGAGTGGATCAAGGAAGAACGCCAGCCCCATGGTGGTGAGCATGACGGCGACGAAGTCGGTCCTGATGGTGAAGACTCTGCGCAGGAAGCCCCACTCGATGATGGTGAGTCCGACACGCAGAATGACTGCGGACAGCGCCGAAACGGGGACCCATGAGACGTATGGCCCGAAGAATGCCAGCAGCGCCGCCAGGAGCAGCGCGGTGATGACGCCGGCCACGATCGTGCGGCCGCCGAAGCGAATGATGGTGAGGGTCGCAAGATTGCCGGAACCCGGCATGGTGCCCGCCAGACCGGCGGTGATGTTAGCGATGCCGAGCGAGACGAGCTGCCGGTTGGAATTGTGCTGGCCGCCGGTATAGGTATCCGCGGTCACGGCGAGCATGAGGGTGTAGCCGGTACTGATCAGGGCCAACAGGCTGGCCGGGCCGACGGCGCCGGCCAGAACACCGATCGACGGAATGGATATGACGGGCACCGGCAGCCCGGTCGGCACTTCGCCGAGCAGCACGGCGCCCGGAAGGAAGAGGGAGAGGACGATGCCGGACCCGACGCCGGCCAGCGGGCCGGGGACGTACCGTTCGATTTTCCTGGGCCACAGCAACATCACCGCGAGGGAAAGGCTGACGATCGCGACGTCGTCGATGCCGGCAGGAAATATCCTGACGGCCTGCGCCCACAGGATGCGCGCGCCAATGCCGGACAGGAACCCGGCCATGACGATGTGCGGCAGGTAGGAGACGAAGCGGCCAATGCCGAACAGCCCCAAGAGCACCTGCATGCCGCCGGCCATGACGGCAATGAGGGCGAGCTCGGCCAGGTCGCCGCCGTTGTCGGCGAGGATCGTGGCGACGATGACCGCCATGGCGACGCTCGGACCGCTGACCAGCATCCTGGCGCCGCCGAGCAGAGCGGCTACCAGACCGACGACGATGAAGCAGTGCAGGCCCGCCACCGGACCAATGCCGGACAAGATGCCCAGGGCCGTGACGATGGGCATCGCGGTGGCGAACCCGATGGTGCCGGCCTTCAGATCGGCCCAGAACTTCTCCTTGCTGTAGGGCTCGCGTTTTTCGGATTGCAAGACTTTCAGCATGGTTCTTCGTCTTTCGCGTCGCCTTTATGGCCTGCGCCGTCACCCTTCGAGCGGGGCACGAGCGGGGATGTCGGGACCGCGCTCCGGCGCGGCCACCAGAACCGAAGCGACAGCGGACTTTCGTGAGACGTATCAGGGAATCCCCGGGGCTGATGCCGGACAGCACGAGACTGGCTACTCCGGCAGCGCAAAAGCGACCAGAGCGGCGTCCGACCCGCGGCCCGTCGCAATGACGACGAACTGCCGCCCCGACCTCGCGCGGTAGGTCATCGGGTTCGCGTTCGTTCGGTACGGCGTCGCGCCGCGCCAGACCTCGGCGCCCGTCGCCTTGTCGAACGCATACAGGTAAGGGGCGCCGCCGCCCACGAAAACGAGGCCCCCCTTGGTCACCATCGGGCCGGCGTTGCCGCGCGTGCCCAGCCGTGCCGGCAGCTCGACGCCGCGCAGCAGCGGGTGCTCGCGCAGCTCGGGGTTGCCCTCGCCGAACGGCACTTTCCACGCAATCTCGCCCGCATGGAGGTCGATCGCCACCAGGTGCGCGTAGGGCGGCTTGATGAGCGGAATCGGGCCGAGCCTGCTTTCCGGGGTGTGCGCGGCGCCTGGCCCGCCGGCCTCCCGAAACATGATCAGCGTCGCGCCGTAGGGACAGTTGTTGCTGTACGCGACGTCAACTCGCGGATCGTCGCCCGCGTTCGCGCAGAGTTGGTTGGTGCCTGCTTCTTCCGACGTCCGCACGTACAAAAGCCCGGTCTCGGGGTCGAATGCCGCGCCGCCCCAGTTCGCGCCGCCCCTCGCGCCGGGGCGCTGCAGCGTCCCCTGAAGACTCGGTGGCGTGAACAGCGGTCCCAACCGGAACCGCTGCATCTCTTCCACCACCAGCGCGTGGATTTCGGGCGTCAGGTCGTTCGCGTCCTCAAGCGACACGCCCTGGCGGCTGAAAGCCGGCGGCCTGGTCGGGAACGGCTGCGTCGCATACAGCACCTCGCCCGGCACGTCTGTCGTCGTGTCCACCGGACGCTCCTCGATCGGCCACACCGGCTCGCCCGTCACCCGGTCGAACACGTACGTGAAGCCGTTCTTGGCCACCTGCGCCACCGCGTCGATGTCGCGCCCGTCCACCGTGATCGCCGCCAGGTTCGGCGCCGCCGACAGGTCGTAGTCCCACACGCCGTGGTGCACGGTCTGGAAGTGCCACTGCCGCCCGCCGGTGCGCGCGTCGAGGCACACCAGCGACTCGGCGAAGAGGTTCGCTCCCACGCGGCGGCCGCCCCAGTAGTCGCTGCTCGGCGTGCTCGTCGGCACGTACAGAAGCCCGCGTTCGGCGTCGAGCGACATCAGCCCCCACACGTTGGCGTGGCCGGTGTAGCGCCACGACTCGTCCTCCCAGGTGTCCGCGCCGACGTCGCCGCTCGATTGCGGGACGGTGAAGAACACCCAGCGGCGCTCGCCGGTGCGGACGTCGAACGTCTGCACGGTTCCCGGCGGGTCGAACTTGCGCTGTACCCCGTCGGGCACGCGGCTGCCCACGATCACCAGGTCTTCAAACACGACCGGCGACGACGTCTGGTCGAACTCGTAGCGGGTCACCTCACGGCCATGGCCCTCGGTCAGCAGAACGCTGCCGCTGTCGCCGAAGCCCGCGTCCAGTTCACCGGTGGCGGCGGCGATGGCGTACAGCCGGTCGCGGCTGTTGAGGAAGATGCGGTCGTCGTTTCCGTCGCTCCACCAGGCGACGCCCCGGTGCTTGAAACCGTTCGGCCCCGCGCCCTTGGGGCCGCCTTCGTATGCCTTGGGATCGAAGGTCCACAACTCGGCGCCCGTTTCCGCGTCGAGAGCTACCACCCGCGTGTACATGGTCGAGAGGTAGAGAACGTTGCCGATCATGATTGGCGTCGCCTGGAATGGACCGGGCCGGGTGCCGTACGCCTCGAGAGGCGTCTCGTTCGGCTCCCATTGCCAGACGATCTCCAGATCGCCCACGTTGGCGGCCGTAATGCCCTCAGCCGCCGAGTACTTGGTGTGCGCCTGCTCGGCGCCGACGTGCGGCCATTCAATCATGGCGCCCGGTTCCTGGGCGCCCGCGAAGGCGATGGGCAAGAGGGCGGCCGCCGCTACGAACAGCCTCACGGAGAACAATCCGATTGCAAACCGGACTCTGGTTTCGCGCCATGTTCCAAAAGCGGAACTCACACGACGGCGCGATTCCGAAACCGCCGTTTTCGTCGATGCTATCTGCTTTGGGATGTCATTGAAGGCTGTCTTCCTGCGCGGCTGGATCATCTACTTCGTCGCCTCCTGGTGAACGGTACAACTATCCCACCGCACTATATCACAGGACACGGACGGCACGGGTGCGCAGGACAGGGGCTTGAACCGCGGCGCTACCGCGGCCTCGCGGCGCGCAGCAGCCAGGCGGCGGCCAGCAGCACGCACAGGCAAGCGGCGGCCGTCTGGCCGGGCGGGAAGTCGT
>JAJEDW010000172.1 GCA_022821265.1 Acidobacteriota bacterium | reverse complement strand
GCGTGGATGACCGCTTCCCGCAGCGACTCGTTCTCACGCGCGAAACGGTTGATGAAGTGGACCAGGACCAGGCTGTCGTTGACGACGACCCCGGTGAGGGCCACCATGCCGAGCATCGACATGAAGCTCACTTCCATGTTGAAAACCGCGTGGCCGAGGACGGCGCCGACCAGTCCGAACGGAACCGCCGACAACACGATCATGGGCTGGAGGTAGGATCGGAACGGTATGGCCATCAGGCAGAAGATCACGAACATGGCGATCAGGAAAGCCTGCTGCAGACCATCCTGAAACTCGCTCTGCATCTGCTGCATCCCCTCGAAGGTGTAGTCCACGCCCGGGTGCGCGGCCAGGATGCCGGCCATGTGGCGCACCTCCAGGTCCGTCAACACGTCGTTCTCGTTGGTGATCTCGTCGTCCACCTCGGCGGTGACGTTGATGGCGCGATTGCGGTCCACGCGGGTGATGCTCGCGAAACCGCGCCCCAACTCCGCGTCCGCGACCGTGGCGAACGGCACCTGGCCGCCGTCGGGAGTGCGGATGCGCATGTATTCGACGTCGCCGACGGATTGCCGTTCCTCCAGGGGATAGCGCACCATAACGCGAACGTCGTCGCGGCCGCGCTGAATGCGCTGTGCTTCCTCGCCGAAGAAGGCCTGGCGCACCTGGCGTCCCAGATCCTGAAGCGCCAGCCCCAGCGGCTCGGCGCTGGGTTTCATGGTCAACTCGAGCTCCGGCTTGCCGCCGCGGAAGGAATCGGTGACGTCGTAGACTCCCGGATAGTCGGCCAGGCGGGTTCTCACGTCGGCCGCCGCCGCGCGCAACGCGTCGACGTCCGGGCCGGTCAGCCGCACGTGGATCGGATCGCCCATTCCGGTCATCAACTCCGTGTCGATCAGCATCTCCACGGCCCCGGGCACTTCCGGCAGCCGTTCCCGCAACCGGTTGCCGACGGCCTCGCTCGACAGCGGCCGGCCCTCTCCCGGGATCAACTCGACGTTCACTTCACCGACATGGGCTTGCGCCGACGCTCGCACGCCGCCGGCGGGTCCCGAATTCGCGCTGGGTTGCTCGCCGACGCTCGAGAGCACGTGAGTATAGATGGGCATGCCGAACTCGGACTCGAGCTCCCCGCCCAGCTCGAGAGCGGCTCGTTCGATGCTTTCCACGGCGTCCGCGGTGACGGAGGCCGGCGTCTCCTGCGGCATCGTCAGCTTGACGATGACGTTGTCCGAATCGATGGCCGGGAAGAAGACGAACTGGACGATGCCGCCGTAGTAGAGCCCGACGGTCATCAGGATCGACGACAGGGCGAGAGCCAGCGTCAGGTAGCGCCATTCCAGGAAGAACCCCAGCGCCGGTTTGTAGACACGCGAGATGACCCACTGCAGGCCGCCGGCGAACGCGTCGAAGAACCCGTTCCAGGCGCGGGCGAGCAGGTTCTTCCGGGCTTCCGGATCTCGGATCCGGCTGTGGGACAGGTGGCTGGGCAGCACGAGCTGCGATTTGACCACGGAGAAGAAAAGAACCGGAATGACGATCAACGGAAACGACCGGGTGAAGTTGCCCATCATGCCGGGAACGAACATGAACGGCGCGAACGCGACCATCGTCGTCAAAACACCGAATATCACCGGCACGGTGACGTCCTGGGTCCCGAGGATCGCTCCTTTCAGGGGGTCTCCGAGTTGATGTTGCCGGTAATGGATACGCTCGGCCACGACGATCGCGTCGTCGACGACGATTCCCAGGACGAGAATGAACGAGAACAGCGTCATCATGTTGATCGTCAGGCCGACCTGCGGCATCAACGCGATGGCGCCGAGAAACGAGACGGGAATGCCGATGGCGACCCAGGCGGCCAGGCGCATCCTCAGGAACAGGGCGAGGACGATGAAGACGAGCACCAACCCCTGGAAACCGTTCCGAAGAAGCAGGTTCGTGCGGTCGCTCAGGATGACGGACGTGTCCTGCCACGTAGCCATGGAAAGGCCGTCGGGCAGGGTCGCCGCCTTGGCCGCGACGTAATCCCGGACGATGGCCGCCACCTCGGGCGCGTTCTCGTCTCCGACGCGGTAGACCTGGACCATGACGGCCGGCTCCCCGTCGAATCGGGACCACGCGTCGGTCTCCTCGAAACCGTCGATCACGCGCGCCACGTCGGCCAGACGCAGCCGGCTGCCGTCGGTCCGCGTCATCAGGGTCAGGTCCTCGTACTCCGGTCCGCGGTAGGCCTGTCCGATCGTGCGCAGCAGGATCTCGCCCGATTCGGCCTTGACCGAGCCGCCCGGCATGTCCATCGACGAGCGGCGTACGGCCTGGGCCACGTCGTCGAAAGTCAGGCCGTAACGGCGCAGGTCGTCCTCGGAGACCTCGATGGCGATCTCGTAGGGCCGGACGCTTCTCAGCTCGGCCTGGCTGACCCCGTCCAGGGCCATGATTTCGTCCCGAACGTCCTCCCCGATCCGCTTCAACGCCAGTTCATCGGCATCGCCCGCAATCGAGACGTTGATGACCTGCAACCGGGACAGCACCTCCTGCACGATCGGTTCCTCGGTTTCGAGCGGGAAGGTGGATATCGCGTCGATCCGCGTCTTCACGTCGTCGAGCAGCTCGCGCGTGTCGTAACCGGTCTCCACTTCGAGCATGACGGAGGCCGAGCCCTCCGAAGCCGTGGAGGTCAGGCGTTTCACGCCTTCGAGGCCCTCGATCGCTTCCTCGATCCGAACCACGACGGCGTCTTCGACCTCTTCGGGCGCGGCGCCGCGGTAGGGCACGCTGATCGAAATGATGTCCAGCTCGAATTCCGGGAACACTTCCTGGTTGACGGAGAACGCGGTGGTCAAACCCATCACGATGATGGACATCATCAACAGGTTGGCCACCACGCGGTTTTGGGCGAACCATGCGATCAGCGGTTTCATCGGTCCCTATCTCCCGTCGGGTCCATCGATGGGCACGCCCGCCGGCCGGGGTTGGACGCGAACCGGCATGCCGTCCACGGCGTTTTCCAGTGGGGAGACGACAATACGATCCCCGGCGGCGATGCCGCCGCTGACGAGCAGCCTGTTCCGCTCCAGGCGGAACACGTCGACGGACCGGAACGCCAACTCGTTCTTGCCGTCGACGGTCAACACCTGATCCGAGCCGCGGAGCGCGGACCGCGGGAGCACGGCCACCGGACCCGAGCTGCGCCCGAGAATCTCGGCTTCGACGAACATGCCGACCGCCAGGGGCGGGCGGTTCGGGTCGGCGCCACGGGCATAGGGGTTCTCGACCCGCGCGATCGCGTGGACCATCCGGGTTCGCGGGTCGATCTCGCCCTCCGTTCTCTGGATCCATCCGGTCCATTCATGCGACTCGCCGGCAAACTGGGATCGGAGGATGACAGTGGGTCGCGAATCCTCTGTCCCGCCGTCCCGATACGCGAGCGGAAGGTCGATGAACGCAAGCTCGGAGTCCGGCACGGGAAGCCGTGCTTCGGCCGCGTCGACCGCGTACAGAGTCGCCACCGAATTCCCGCGCTGGACGAACTGTCCGATGTCCACGCGTTCGGTACGAACCCGGCCATCGTAGGGCGCGCGGATGACGGTGCGTTCCAGGTCGTACTCCGCCGCGGCCAGCGTGGCTTCGGCCGAGGCCAAGCTCGCCAGGGCCTCGGCGATCTGAGGCTCGCGCAACGCCAGCGGCGTCGGTTCTCCGATGTCCAGGAGCGCCCATTCCCGTTCCGCGACCGCTGCTTCCTGACGTTCGGTTTCGAGCCGGAGGTTCGCTTGCGCGATGGCGGCGCGGGCACGCGTGACGGCCAATTCGTACTCGCGGGCGTCCAGGCGGAACAGGATGTCGCCTTCCTCGAAGAAGCCGCCCACCACCAGTGACGGGGATATTTCCACGACCCGGCCGGCGACTTCCGGAACCAACTCGGTCTCGCTCATGGGCGCAACGGTTCCCTCGGTGCGCACGGTCAACTGAACGCTCCGGAACGTGAC
>JAJEDW010000111.1 GCA_022821265.1 Acidobacteriota bacterium | reverse complement strand
GATGCGGGTGACGACAGGCTGCTTTTCGACTGGGTCAATCGTCCTGACAGCTTGGCGTACATGTTGAAGACGGAAGGGGCGGTCGCGTGGGCGGATCATCAACGCTGGTTCGATGCGCGACTTCGGGACGACGACAGCGCCATATGGATTGGCGAGCTTGATCAGCGGCCAGCCGGGCAGGTGCGCCTCCAGCGCTCAGCTCGCGGGCTGGTAGTCGCCATTTATGTCGATCCGGGCAGCCGCCGGCGGGGCGTCGCCAGCGGCTTGTTGCACCACGCGGACGCGCAGGCCGCCATCCGCTGGCCCGGGGTGCCTATCGTCGCTGACGTCCAGTACGGTAACGACGCATCCGGCGCGTTGTTTCTGGCGGCCGGCTACGTGCACGTGCAGCGGCATGCGAGCCATGACGAGTTTCTCCTTGTTCGGGCGGTGGGATCCGGACAGGGATAGCCCACAAGGTAAATTGGTCTCGATGGTGGCCGCGCGGCAGTTGGACGCGACGGAGAGATTCGTGCTCGTGAGGGAGTTCGTCCGATGAACGCTTCACCAATGTCAATAGCCGGGCGCCGGATCGGGTACGCGAATCCGCCTTACGTAATCGCCGAGCTATCGGCCAATCACAACGGAGACATCAAGCGGTCCTTTGCCATCATGGAGGCCGCACGCGACGCCGGGGCCGATGCGGTGAAGTTGCAAACCTACACGCCGGATACGCTGACCATCGATTGCGACCGACCGGAGTTCCTCATTTCCGGGGGGCTGTGGGACGGAAACACGCTGTACGAGCTCTATGGAAAGGCCGCGACGCCGTGGGAGTGGCATCCCCCAATGTTCGCGAAGGGGCGGGAGCTGGGGTTGACGGTGTTCAGCTCGGCCTTCGACGAGACAGCCGTGGACTTGCTGGAAGATCTCGACGCGCCCGCGTACAAGATCGCCTCGTTCGAAGCGGTACATCTGCCGCTGATCGCGCGTGTCGCGCGAACCGGAAAGCCCATGATCATCTCGACCGGCATGGCCGACGCACAGGAAATCGCCGACGCGGTGGAGACGGCGCGTGGTGGCGGGTGCGAACAACTGATGCTGTTGCATTGCATCAGCGGATATCCAACGGCCCCGGAAGAAGCCAACCTGCGTACCATCGACGACATGCGCCGCCGATTCGGAGTCGAGGTTGGATTGTCCGATCACACGCTGGGAACCGCCGTGGCGACGGCCGCGGTTGCTCTTGGCGCGACGGCGATCGAAAAGCATGTGACGCTTCGTCGAGCTGACGGAGGACCGGACAGCGCGTTCTCTCTTGAACCGGAGGAGCTCGCCAGGCTGGTCACCGACGCGCGAGACGCCTGGGCCGCGCTCGGGGGGATCAAGTACACTGGGACGGAGAGCGAGCGCGGCAGTCTGGCGTTCCGCCGGTCAATCTTCGCGGTAGCCGACATCGCCGAAGGGGACGTGCTGACAACCCGCAACGTCAGGATCATACGCCCCGGACACGGCCTTCCGCCCAAACACCTCCCCGATATTCTGGGCCGCCGCGCGGCACGCGACATCGCGCGCGGTACGCCGTTCGACTGGTCTCTGCTCGACGACCGTGCGGAGCGCAGCACACAGTTGTTGGCGGTGCCGGAAGGGTGAGGACGGCGGCCGGGGCGGCGCGCCCGCGAGCGCCCGTGCTTGAAACGGGTTTGACGCTCGCCAATGGGTGGCATCGATTCACTGCTGCCGAAGTCACCGTGTGGGCCAAAGGCCATCTGTTCGGCGACGACTTTGCACGCGTGGCACGACACTTGGCTGCGGCCGGTGATTTCGAAGCAGACGCCATCGAGGCCCTTCTCCGGGGCCTGGACGGGCATTGGGCGCTGATCGTCGTCGGACCGGACCGGGCGTTCGCGGCGGTGGACAGGGTGCGCAGCATCCCGCTGATCTGGGCCCGGGACGGGGAATCGACCCTGGTCGATCAGGACGGCGGACGTGTGGCCCGTCGGCTCAATCTCACCCCCGAGGATGTGGACCGGAACGCCGCGCTGAGCGTCGCCCTTGCCGGCTACACGATTGGCAACGACAGCTTGTATTCGCGGGTACGTCAGATCGGTCCCGGGGAATACGTCCTGGTCGAACGGCCGGGGGAGGTGCGTGCCGGCCGCTACCATCAATGGACTCCGTGGCGTCCCGAGGCCGGTTCGCCCGCCGACTTCGCCGCGCCCCTCTCTCTCCTCCACGAGAGATTGATCGACAAGCTCGTCGAAAGCGCGCGCGGGCGGCGGATCCTCGTGCCGCTCAGCGCCGGCTTCGACTCCCGGTTCATCGCTTCCGGCCTCCGCGAAGCGGGCTACCGGGATGTGGTCTGTTTCGCCTACGGTCTCCCCGGCAACCGGGACGCGCTCATCAGCCGCCTCGTCGCCGAGCGCCTGGGCTATTCCTGGCGTTTCGTGCCCTACGGCAACGCCGCCATGCGCCGCGTGTTCGCCAGCCAGGACCACGCGCGGTACAAGGCGGGCGCGGACAGTCTGACTGGCGTCCATTTTCCGCAGGATTACCTTGCGCTCGATGCTCTGATCGCCGACGGCGTTGCCGGTCCGGAGGCGATCGTGGTCAATGGGCAGACCGGCGACTTCATCACCGGGAACCATGTTCCGGCGGCTCTCGCCGCCGCGCGTCCGGATTGTTCGCCAGCCGCGCGTCAGGAGGCGATTGTCGAAGCCTTGCTCGCCAAGCACTTCAAGCAGTGGGGGTTTCTTCGGACGCCGGCCAACATGGCGCGCTTGGCGGTGCGTTTGCAGCGCGAAATCGCGCAGATCGGGATGCCCGCAAATGCCGACGGAGATCACGGCGTCTACGAACACTGCGAGTTTCAGGACCGTCAGGCGAAGTACGTCATCAACGGCCAGCGGCTCTACGAACATTTCGGTCTGAACTGGCGCCTGCCGTTCTGGGATCGGGACTGTCTTGATTTCTGGTCCCACGTGCCCCTCGCCGCCAAGGTCGGTCAGGCGCTGTACCGGCAAACCCTGGTCAGCCGCAACTGGGCCGGCGTCTGGGGCGACGACGTGCCGGTCAACCCGATGCGGATTCGGCCGGGGTGGCTGCGGCCGATCCGGTTCGCACTCAAGGCGCTTCACGCGCCGCTTGGCCGGGCGCGCTGGCACGCCTTCGAACGCCGCTACCTGGACTACTGGATGACTCCCCTGTGCGGATACGCGATGCGGCGGTGGCTGGAGGTCGCCCGCGACGGCTGCGGCCATTGGAGCTCCATCGCCTGGCACATCGAGTCCTATCTGTCCGACAAGGGTATCGGGCTGGAAGAGCTTGCCCGACGCGATGCCGCCTGAAGCCGACTTCACGCTCGACGGCTATCGTGCCTTGCTCGATTCGTTCGAGAAGCGCGGCTATCGGGCGCGGGGATTCGCCGACACGGAATCCGATCGGCCGGACTTGATCCTGCGCCACGATCTCGACATGTCGATCCAGGCGGCGCGGCTGATCGCCGAAATCGAAGCGGCGCGCGGTCTTCGCGCCCACTATTTCGTGCTGATGCGGACCGAAATGTACAACCCCTGGTCGGCGCGCGGCCGCTCCGGCCTCTTGGCGCTCGCCGATCTCGGCCATTCGATCGGACTCCATTTCGATGCTGCGCTCTACCCGGACGACCTCGCCTCTCTGGATGAGGCGTGCCGGCGGGAGTGCGATGCCCTCGAGCAACTTCTCGGGCGATCGGTCGAGATGGTCAGCCTCCACCGTCCGGCGAAGACACTGCTTGGTCTCGACAGGACGCTCGGCGGACGCGCGCACTGTTATCAGCCGCGCTGGTTCGAGCATATCGGCTATTGTTCGGACTCACGGG
>JAJEDW010000287.1 GCA_022821265.1 Acidobacteriota bacterium | reverse complement strand
CGATCTCCTCAAGGAAGGTCAGGAAATCCTGGTCCAGGTCTCCAAGGAGCCGCTGGGCAAGAAAGGGGCGAGAATCACTTCCCACGTCGCGCTTCCCGGGCGGTACATCGTGTACATGCCGACCGTCGATCATGTCGGCGTATCCCGGAAGATCGCGTCCAGCGAGGAGCGGGCCCGGTTGCGCCGAGTGATCGCCGAGAACCGGCAGGACCTCCAGGGCGGTTTCATCGTGCGCACGGCGGCGGAGGGCCGCGACGAGGCGGAGTTCGTACGGGACCTGCGGTTCCTGTCCGAGTTGTGGAAGGAGATCCGCGAACGGGGCGAGCGCGCGGCGGCGCCGGCCGTCATTCACAGCGATCTCGGCCTGGTCGAGCGCGTGCTTCGCGACCAGCTCTCGGATGATTTCAAGGCGATCCGGCTCGACAGCGAGACCGAGTACGCGAAGGTCCTGGACTTCGTCAGCAAGTTCCAGCCGTCGCTGGTCAATCGCGTCAAGCTGCACTTGAAGAACACGCCCATCTTCGAGGAATTCGGACTGCAGCAGGAAATCGACAAGGCCATGCGCTCCAAGGTGTGGCTGAAGTCGGGCGGGTACATCGTCGTCAACCAGACGGAGGCCCTCGTCGCGATCGACGTCAACACCGGCAAGTTCGTCGGCAAGTCCAATCGCCTCGAAGACACGATCGTCCGGACCAACCTCGATGCGGTCCACGAGATCGTCCGACAGCTCCGCTTGCGGAACCTGGGCGGGATCATCGTCGTCGACTTCATCGACATGGAGGAGCGCAAGAACCGCCAGCGCGTGATGCAGGCGCTGGAGGAGGCGCTCCAGAAGGACCGGTTCCCATCGAAGATCCTCCAGTTCAACGATTTCGGTCTGGTCGCGATAACGCGGAAACGCACGCACGCGTCGTTGGAGCGCGTGCTGGGAACGCCGTGTCCGCGCTGTTCCGGTTCCGGTTACGTCAAGGCCATCGAAACCGTCTGTTACGAGATCCAGCAGGAACTCCGGAAGATGCTGGGGCAGGTCGAAGGCGACGAGGTGACGGTCCGCGTGGGTCCGGATGTGGCCAAGGCGTTGAAGAGCGCCGAGTTCGTGGACCTGACCGAGATCGAGGAGGAATCGCGGAAGGATATCCGGGTCCAGAGCGATCCGACGCTGCCGGCCGAACGTTTCGACGTCTACGAGTGATGGGGCGTCATCCGCCATGGCTGAAGGTGCGGCTGCCGGGCGGCGAGAACTTCCTCTCGGTTCGCCGGACGGTGCGGTCCGAGGGCCTGAACACCGTCTGCGAGGACGCCCGTTGCCCCAATATCGCCGAGTGCTGGGGCCGGCACCGGACCGCCACATTCATGATCCTCGGCGACGTCTGCACCCGGGCCTGCGCCTACTGCGCCGTCCGCTCCGGACGGCCGGGATCCGTGGATACGGACGAGCCGCTCCGCGTGGCTCGAGCCGTCACGAAGCTGGGTCTGAAACACGCCGTCGTGACCTCGGTGGACCGGGACGATCTTGCCGATGGCGGGGCCGGCGTCTTCGCCGAGACCGTCCGGCACATCCGCCGGCTCGACCCCGGGGTGAAGATCGAGTTGCTGACACCCGATTTCCAGGGTTCCGGCGCGGCGCTCCGGGCGGTCCTGGATTCGGGCCCCGACATCTTCTCCCACAACATGGAAACGGTGGAGCGGTTGTATCCGGATGTCCGTTTCAAGTCGGACTATCGCGTCGCGCTCGATCTCCTGCGCGCCGCACGGGCGTCGGGCGCGGTCCCGTTCACGAAGACGGGCATCATGGTCGGGCTCGGTGAGGACCGGAACGAGATCGCGGATCTGATCCGGGACGTGGCCGACGCCGGAGTCGACATCCTGACCGTCGGCCAGTACCTCCAGCCCACCCCCCGGCATGCGGCCATCCGGCGCTACTACACGCCGGAGGAGTTCGATGAACTGGCCGGGTTCGGCCGCGCCGCCGGCATCCGCTGGGTCTTCTCCGGACCGCTGGTGCGCAGCTCCTACCATGCCGAGGACGTGTTCGAGGACATGGTGAGGGCCCCCGCGAGCGCGTGACGGCGATGGGCTTCCTGACCCGGGTTCTCGGCATCCGCCTCGAGTCCACGCCCGAGCCGCCGGCGGATCCCGGCGTCCACGTCGCTGACGGAGCGTTCTAATCCCGTGTCGAGGCCGTCCTGGAAGGGGTGCGCCCCGCGCTGCACGCCGACGGGGGCGACATCGAGATCATCGGGTTCTCCGGGCGGTCGGTCCGCGTGCGGCTCGTCGGCGCATGCGTCGGCTGCCCCAGCGCGGCCCTGACGCTGCGCTTCGGAATCGAGAAGAAGCTGAAGGACGCCGTCCCCGAGTTCGAGGCGTTGATCCCGGAATAGCGGTCCGCCCGGGACGGGCGTCAGAATTCGCGGCGCCCTTCCAGGGCCTTGCTCATCGTGACGGCGTCGGCGTAGTCGAGGTCGCCGCCGACGGGAAGTCCCATGGCCAGCCGCGTCACGCGGACGCCCAGAGGCTTGAGCAGCTTCGACAGGTAGAGCGCCGTGGTCTCGCCTTCGACGTTCGGGTTGGTCGCCACGATGACCTCTTCCACGGTTCCGGACTGGAGCCGGTCGATCAGGGGTTTCACGTTCAACTGGTCCGGCCCGACCCCCTTCAGGGGCGAGATCGTCCCCATCAGCACGTGATACCGGCCTTCGAACGCGTGGGTGTTCTCGATCGGAAGGATGTTGTGCGACTCCTCGACGATGCAGAGCAGCCGCTCGTCGCGGGCCGGGTGCGTGCAGAACCGGCAGGGATCGACGTCGGTGAGATTGCCGCAGACCGAGCAGTGGCCGATGCGCGTCTTCATGTCCACGATCGCGCCGGCCATCTCTTCGGCCTCTTCCCGCTCCATCTTCAGGATGTGGAACGCCATCCTCTGCGCCGACTTGGCGCCGATTCCCGGGAGCTTCTTGAAGCTTTCGATGAGCCGGGCGACCGGCTCCGCGATCTCACCCATGAACTGGCCTACATTCCCGGGAACTTGAGTCCCGCCGTCAGGCTTCCGAGCTGCCCCTGAACGGTTTCGTCGGCGCGCCGCGCGGCCTCGTTGACCGCGGCCACGATCAGGTCCTGAAGCATGTCCCGGTCGCCGGCGGCGAGAACCTCCGGATCGATCTCGATCGTCAGGAGCCGCTTGGCGCCGTTCATCCGGACCTGGACCATGCCGCCGCCGGCGCTGGCTTCCACAACGGTCTGCTCCATCTGTTTCTGCAGCTCTTCCTGCATCTTCTGGGCTTGCTGCATCATCTGTTGCATGTTCTTCATCGGGACGCTCCCTGGCTGGAGGATTCTTCGGATCCGCCGCTCCCCTCGGCGGCGTCGGTGGACGCGTCGGCGCCCTGGACGCCCGTGTCGGCGCCTTCGACGCGGATGATCTCGCCACGGAACACGTCCAGGAAGCCCTGGACTAGCGGTTCCGCGGCCACCGAGTCGCGCGCCCGATCGGGCGGGGCGTCCGGGCCGGCTTCGGCCGGCCCGGGACGGGCGGGGGCCGTGGCCGGGGCGGAGTCGGGTTTGGACGCGGGCTCGCGCACGGGGCCGGCTTCCGGCCTGTCGCGGGCCGGAGCCGGCGGGCGATCCGGCCGTTTTCTCGCTTCCGAGGCGGGGGACGATCCACCCTTCATTTCTCGAATCAGGTCCTCGATTTCACGAAGCTGCGCGACTTTCGCGAGCTTGATGCAACACACCTCGAGGTGGAAACGAGGCTCGGCGGTCCAGCGCAGGTCGTTCTCCAGCTTGAGCAGGATGTCGAAGAAACGCACCAGATCCTGTTCCGAGAAGGCTTTCGACTGCCTTGCGATCGTGTCGCGCTCCCCCGCGCTGCCGAGGATCGCGTCCCCGATTCCCACCTTCGCAAGCAGGAGGTCGCGTACGCGCGCGAGCAGCTCGCGCACGAACTGCTGGAGGTGGAGGCCCTGCTCGACGACGTCTCCGACGAGCGCGACCAGCGCCCCGGAATCCCTGTCGATGAGAGCGTCCACGGCCCGGTCCAGGAACTCGGCCGGGACGAAACCCAGGACCTCGCGAACGTCGCCGTCTTCGATTTCCTGGCCGCCGAAAGCGATGACCTGGTCCAGCAGCGACTGGGCGTCTCGCATGCTGCCCTCCGCCGCCCGGACCACGTAGGACAGC
>JAJEDW010000301.1 GCA_022821265.1 Acidobacteriota bacterium | reverse complement strand
GCGTGCTGGCCTTCCGGGGCCTGGGTCATTACTGGCGCACGCACCTGGCCGTCGTCGTCGGCGTGGCCGCCGCGGTCGCCGTTCTCACGGGCGCGCTGCTGGTGGGCGATTCCGTGCGCGCCAGCCTTCGGAACCTGGTTCTGACGCGGATCGGCGCCACCGACCACCTGATCGTTTCGACCGGCTTCTTCCGAGAGGCCCTGGTCGAGGACGTGACGGGGCATCCGGACTTCGCGGGCGCGTTCCGCGCGGCGGCGCCGCTGGTCGCCGTCGACGGCGTGGTCACGATGCAGATCGGCGAGGGCCGGGCATCGGGCGTCCGCGTCTACGGCGTCGACGACCGCTTCTGGCGCTTCCATGGCGTGGACGACGTGACCGGACCCGCGGAGCGCGATGCGCGCCTCAGCCCCGCCCTGGCGGAGGCGCTGGGCGCCGCTTCGGGCGATACGATCCTGGTCCGCGTCCAACGCCCGACGGACGTCCCGATCGAGTCGGTCTACGGAGAGAAGGACGACCTGGGACGCACCGTCCGCGCAAGGGTGCTCGGGACGCTGGGCGCCGACCGCATGGGCGAGTTCTCGCTCGCCGCGCAGCAGGGACCGGTCCGAGCCGTTTTCCTGCCGCTCGGCCTGCTCCAGGAGGAGCTCGAGACGGCGCGGCGCGTAAACGCGATCCTTGTTTCCGGCGGCGGCGCGGACGACGACAATGCGCGGCTCGAGGCCATCGTTCGGGACCGGGCCGCGATCGCCGACCTGGGGCTCGACGTCCGCGTGGCGGGCGCGCCTCCGACGGTGATCCTCGAAGCGGACGACGGCCTGCTCGACGACGGCGTCGTCGAGGCGGCCCTGGACGCGGCGAACGAGATCGGCGCGGCCCCCGAGCCGCTGTTCACGTACCTGGCCAACGAGATCCGGATCGGCGAAGGCTCGATCCCCTACTCCCTGGTGACGGCCCTCGATCTGGCAAGCATCGGTATGGATGGCCCGGACGCCGAAATCCCGCCGATCGTTCTGAACCGGTGGGCGGCGGACGACCTGCAGGCGCGGCTCGGCGACACGGTGACGCTCGCCTACTACGCGTGGGAAGATCCGGGCCGGCTCGTCACACGGACGATGGACTTCGCGATGGCCGGTGTCGTGCCCATCGACGCGGGCGACGCCGACATGGCGCCCGAGTACCCGGGCATCGTCGACTCGAACGCGCTGACGGACTGGGACCCGCCGTTCCCGATCGACCTCGGGCGCATCCGGCCGCAGGACGAAGACTACTGGGACGCCTACCGCACGACGCCCAAGGCCTTCATACCGCTCGCGACGGGGACGGAACTGTGGCGATCGCGATACGGTTCGATGACTTCGATCCGGCTCGGCGTGGGCGCGGACGCGGCCCCGGAAGCGTACGCCGCGGCCTTGGCCGCTCGCCTCGACCCGCTATCGGCCGGCCTGACCGTCGCACCCGTGCGCTCCGACGGCATGGAGTCGTCCCGGGGCGCCATCGACTTCGGCGAGTACTTCGTCTACTTCAGCTTCTTCCTGGTGGCCTCGGCCTTGATGTTGGCGGCGTTGTTCTTCAAGCTCGGCATCGAACAGCGCGGCCGCGAGGTCGGGTTGCTCCGTGCCGTCGGGTTCACGCCCGCCGCGGTCCGGCGTCTCTTCATGAAGGAGGGCCTGTGGCTGGCCGCGGCCGGGACGGCGCTCGGCGTCGCCGGAGGCATCGCCTACGCGCAACTGATCGTCACGGGGCTCGGCACCTGGTGGGTCGACGCGGTCGGCACCCGCGCGCTGGAGGCGGCCATCACGCCGGTGTCGATCGTCACGGGGGCGCTTGGAGGGCTTCTGGCCGCCGCAGCCTGTATCTGGATCACGCTGGGCCGCCTTCAGCGGGTGTCGGAACGCGGCCTTCTGGCGGGAGCGATCGCCCCCGGCGCGGCGAGGGGACGCGGCAACCCCGGCGCGCGGCGGGCCGGTGGGGCGTTCGCTCTGGCGGGCTTCGGCCTGTCGGCGGCATCGGCGGCCGGCGCCGTTCCCGACGCCGGCGGATTCTTCGGCGCCGGCGCGGCGATGCTGGCCGCGGCGTTGTGCCTGCTCCTCGACCGGTTCTCCCGGTCCGGGCCGCGTTCGATCACGGGCACGGGGTGGTGGACGGTGGCGCGGCTCGGGCTGCGGTCCGTCACCCACCGGCCGTCGCGCAGCGTGGTGTCGGTGGGCATGATCGCCGCGGCCACGTTCATCCTGATCTCGCTGGACGCGTTCCGAAAGGATCGGGTCGAAGACGCCGGCCCGAGGACCGGCATCGGAGGCTATTCGATGATCGTGGAGTCGCTGCTGCCCATCGTCACCGACGCGGGCGGGGCTTCCGGGCGTGCGGCGCTCGGCCTGGACCGGTTCGACGACGCCCGCGTGGAACCGTTCCGGTTCCGGCCCGGAGACGACGCGAGTTGCCTGAACCTGTACGTGCCCACGAACCCCAGGATCATCGCCCCGACGGACGGTTTCGTCGAACGGGCGCGCTTCGCCTTCGCCGGCTCCCTGGCCGAGGACGACGCCGAGCGTCGGAACCCGTGGCTGCTGCTCCGGCGTCGTTTCGAGGACGGCGCCGTGCCCGTCATCGCTGACGCGCACTCGATCGCCTACGTGCTCGACACGGGGCTGGGCGAGGACATCGTGATCCGCGAAGGCGGCCGCGAGATCCGGCTGCGCGTCGTGGCGGCGCTGGACGACAGCATCTTCCAGGGCGAGCTGCTGATGTCGGAGGATCGCTTCGTCGAGCTGTTTCCGGACCGCGAAGGGTATCCCTACCTGCTGGTCGAGACGAGGGAAGCGGAGGTGGCGGACGTGGCCGCCGCCATGGAGCGCGCGCTCGAGGACTTCGGCGCGGAGGCCACGTCCACGACCGCGCGCCTCGCCGAGTTCCACCGCGTGGAGAACACGTACCTGTCGACGTTCCAGGCGCTGGGCGGCCTCGGTCTGCTGCTGGGCACCGTCGGCCTTGGGGCCGTCCTGATGCGCAACGTCCTGGAGCGCCGCAAGGAACTGGCGCTGCTCCGTGCGCTGGGCTACCGGCGGCCGCACTTCTTCGCTATGACGATTGCCGAGAACGCGGCGCTCCTGGCGGCGGGGCTCGCCACCGGAGCCGGCTGCGCGTTGCTGGCCATCGCGCCGGCCATCGCGGAGCGGGGCGGACGGCTGCCGGGCGGCCTGTTGGTCATCCTGCTTTGTGGCGTGTTCGCGGCCGGGCTGATAACCTCTCTGGCGGCGACGATCGCGGCACTGCGCTCGCCGCTGTTGTCCGCGTTGCGGACGGAGTGAGAGGGAACACGAGACGAGGAACAACACCATGAATTACATCCAACGCGCTCTCCTGGCCGGGGCGGTCATCGTCGTGTGCGGGCTGATCGTCAGCCGCTCGGGCGCACCCATCGAAGGGCAGATATCGAACGGCGTCATGATGATCCCCATCGAAGGCGAAGGCGCCGATTACTGGCCGCGATGGCGCGGGCCGTCGGGCCAGGGGCTGGTCGAGGGAAGCGGGTACCCGGACACGTGGTCGGCCACGGAGAACGTCATCTGGCGGACGCCCGTTCCCGGCGCGGGCAACTCGTCCCCCGTCGTGTGGGGCGACCGCATCTTTCTGACCACGGCGTACGACGGCGGCCGCGGGCTGTCGCTGCTGGCGTTCGACCGGACGACCGGCGAGCAGTTGTGGGAAACCTTCGCGCCCGAGGGCGCCGCCGAGCGCGTGCACCGCAAGAACGGACACGCATCGGCCACGCCGACGACCGACGGAGAGCGCATCTACGTCTCCTTCGGCGAGCGCGGGCTGGCCGCTTTCGACATGGACGGCGAGATGGTCTGGCACCAGGATCTGGGACGCCTGGACAACTACTGGGGGACGGCCGGCTCACCCCTGTTGTACCAGGATCGCGTCATCGTCTACCAGGACATCTCATCGAACGCGTTCGTCGCCGCCTTCGACAAGGATACCGGCGAGCAGGTCTGGCTGACCCGACGGAACGCGAGTGTGGGATGGGGATCGCCGATCGCCATCCGCGTGGACGGGCACGACGAGCTGATCGTTCACAGCCAGCACCGGGTGACCGCCTACAACCCGGACGACGGCAGCGAACTGTGGTTCTGCGACGGCAGCACGTTCGAGGTGATCCCCACGCCCGTGGTCGGACACGGCATGCTGTTCTGCCCCTCGGGACGCGCCGGGCCGACGCTGGCCATTCGTCCGGGCGGAGAGGGCGACGTCACCGACACGCACCTGGTCTGGTCCAGCCCGCGCGGATCGCCGTTCGTGCCCTCGCCGATGCTCTACGAGGACCAGCTCTACATCATCAACGACATGAACAGCATCGTGACCTCGTTCGACGCCCGGTCGGGAGAGACGCTGTTCCAGGGCCGGCTGGGAGTCGCGCAACGCGAGGGGTTTTCCGCCTCGCCCATCGCCGTCGACGGAAAGGTGTTCTTCACCAACGACAACGGACAGACGTTCGTCCTGCAGGCCGGGCCGGAGTTCGAGCTGATGCACGTCAACGAGATGGGCGAGCGCGTGCTGGCCTCGCCCGCGCTGGTGGACGGGCGCTGGTACATGCGGACCGAGAGCAGCCTGGTCGCCGTCGGCCTCTGAGCGAGAAGGAAAGAAGGCATGAAGCGCATCATCGGAGGGTTGGTGTTCCTGTCGTTCTGCGCGACGGGTCATTCCCAGGAGTCGATCCGCAACTACCTGAGGGTCAACGAGGAGTTCTGCACGGCGGGCCAGCCGACGATCGAGGAGTTGACCGACATCCGTGACGACGGGAACGTGGCGGTGCTGAACCTGAGGCGGCCGCAGGAGCATGACGCGGACGCCGAGCGGACGGCCGTCGAGTCACTCGGGATGAAATACTTCAACATCCCCGTCGACGGCGGCAACCTCCAGGACGCGCAGGCGGCGGAGTTCCTGGCGCTGACCGACGATCCCGAGAACCGGCCGATGTTCATCCATTGCGCCTCGGCGAACCGGGTCGGCGCGTTCTGGATGATCCGCCGCGTGCTGCGCGACGGCTGGGCGCTCGACGACGCCGAGGCCGAAGCGGCGCGGATCGGCCTGAGGAACGAAGCGCTGGGCGAGTTCGCGCGCGGCTACATCGCGCGCAACCGGTAGGCGTTTGGCCGGGCGCGGAATGGCAGTCGCGTCCCGATCCACGCTCATCTTGGTGCGTGACGGTTTCACCAGTCGCACGGTCCGCATGACACCGAACACGTCGCGCATCTCCGCTGCGACCCAGTCTCGAGGACGACGCACTTGACGCCGCAGAATCGCTACGTCGTAACGACCTTGGGTTTAGGCGTCGTCCTTGTATGGTCCGTCCTGGATCTCGATGCCCGAGACTTGGTGATGGCGGGAATCGCGGTGGCCGCGCTGATGGGAGTCGTGGCGATTTACCGGCGACGGTCCGGCAAATGATCGCTGCTCCCTCCTACGATGCGATCGCGTCACTTTCCATCCATGCGGCGCCGAAACGGGACGGGGATCGTCGGGAAAACCGAGCCTCCCGATCCCGCGCGCAGGCCCTCCAACCGGTGACCGATCACAGAGGATCGCGCCAGCGTAAGCCGGGAAACCGGCCGAAGTCGGAATCGTTCGAGTGCACCTCCGCCTGGTATTCGATCGCCAGCGCGGCGATGTGGGCGTCGGTAACGAGGTTCGCGCCGACGCCGGCTGCGTCGAGACACCGCCGCAGGTGCGTCAGATGCTCGGGACCTGGATTGATCGGGGTCAGGTGAGCGTGCTGAAACCAGCGCCCGACATGCCCAACGGCTTCATCCGTGGAAACCGGCGATGTCACGACGCGTGGATGCGTCATGATCCTGACGAAACCCGTCGCCACGACCCAGGGAACGCCGACCCGCTCGATGCCGTTGATCAAGCCTTCCCACCAGCGGCGCGCCGCGTCGTGGAATGGCGCGCCGTCGTTGTAGGCGTGGACGAGCAGATTCAGATCGGGCACGATCACCGTCCGTTCTCCGCGGCGAAGTCCTCGGCCTCCAGTTGATCGTTGAGCTGATTGAGCCGGCGCGGATCGACCCCTGCGACCAGTCCGCCGCGATTGGGCTCGACCCGGAACCGCTGACGTTTCGACGCCCGCACGTCCGGCGCCATGCCGCGGCGCAAAGTCTCGTTCACGAGCTGTTTGAACGGCTTGTCCTGCAGTCGGCTCTGTGCCTTCAGGTAGTCCGCGACGTCGTCGTCCAGAGTCAGCGTCGTCCTCATGGGAACATCATGATGTTCGCATCTGATGATGTCAAGATGCCAGACTCTGAGTGGGCCTGAGCCCCCCCGGCCATCCAGTCCGCAGCACTTTCGCCCGCCCGTCTTCTTTCAATCGGACGACCCTCAACCTTTCAAATGGCCGACGAAAAAACATACATTCAGCCGATGTCCGGGCATTCAGGCCGCCCTCGGGTCGTCGACCGCCGGTTTCTTTCCGTGGATCGTCCGGTGAACGCGTGATCGGCGAACTGAACGAGCGGTCGCTGCACCGGGCCCTGAAGGCGCGCTACGCCGGGGCGGACGGCGCGACCGAGCAGTCCGTCGACGGCTTCGTCGTGGACGTCATCGCCGGCGGCCGCATCATCGAGATTCATACCAGCGGTTTCGGGCGGCTCGGGCGCAAGCTGGAGCGACTCGCCGAGCGGCATCCCGTAACGCTCGTCTACCCGGTCGCCCGGGACCGGCACATCGTCAAGACCGCGGCCGACCCGGACACGCCGGCCAAACGGCGGAAGTCGCCGCGGCACGGCTCGGTCTACGACGTGTTTCACGCCCTGGCCGGACTCCCGGCGATGCTGGCGCATCCCAACATTACGCTGGACGTCGTGATGACCGTCGAGGACGAGGTCCGCGCGCCGGACGGGCGCACGGGCTGGCGGCGACGCGGCTGGAGCCGCCGCGACCGCCGGCTACTCGACGTCGTCGAAACCTGCACGATCACGTCGATGGCCGACCTGTTCGACATGCTCGACGCCGATTTGCCCGAGCCGTTCACCACGATGGATCTTGCGGCGGCCATGAAATCCACGCGGCGTCTCGGCCAACTGGCGGCGTACTGTTTCCGGGAAGCCGGCGTCACCGAGATCTGCGGCAAGAACGGCAACACGCGGGTCTATCGGCGCGCGGCTCGATAGACGGCCCGCTCAGTTCACCTCGAAGGCCAGCAGCACGTTGCCCGCGCTCCCGACGAATCCCCCGTTGCCGGACAGCATGTAGACCATGCCGCCCGCCACCACCGGGCCGGGGCCATCGAACGAGCCGCCGTTGGCCGTCACGCCGTTGTTCGTCTCGAACTCCCGGTTGGCGTCGAACGTCCAGAGGATCGTCCCGTCCGCGGCCGAATAGAAGCGCATGCCGCCGTCGGCCGAACCGGAGAACACGCCGCCGGGAATGGCCGTCACGGCGGCCGACTGGACGGCGCTGCAACCCCGGCCGCCGGCGCAGATCGGCTCCTCGGGCGGCGTGAACCAGACGCGTTCGCCGGTCTCCAGGTCGATCGCGTGAATGCCGCCCGTGTCGTCGCGGAAGTAGCCGCCGACGGCCACGTAAGCCAGACCCTCGCCGACCGCTGCGCCCCAGACGCCGCCCACCGCGCTGCCCGGGCCGGCGCGGTACTCCCAGACCGTCGCGCCCTCGTTGTCCGGGTCCAGGGCGTACGCCATGCCCGACTTTTGGGGCACGACCAACAGGTCGCGCCCCGACGCCGTGGTCGCCAACACGGGCGATGCCGAGAAATCGAAATCGGGGCCCACGTCCTCGGGACAGTTGGGATTGTCCGAGCCGGGTTGGCAACCCATGATCCACGCGTCGCCGGGCGTCAACTGGTTCACCCACCGGATCTCGCCCGACTCGATGTCGAGCGCGATGACGGCGTCG
>JAJEDW010000084.1 GCA_022821265.1 Acidobacteriota bacterium | reverse complement strand
TCGGTGGCGAACCGGACCTCGCCGATCATTCGCGGGAAGTACGTGATCTCGAACTTCCTGAACACGCCGCCGCTGCCTCCGCCGGCCGACGTGCCGGCGCTGGAGGAAAGCGCGCCCCTGGATCGGCCCTCCACGGTGCGTGAGCAGCTCGAGCTGCACCGGGCCAACCCGGTATGCGCCGCATGCCACCGCAACATCGATCCGGTCGGTTTCGCGTTGGAGAACTTCAACGCCGTGGGGCAGTGGCTGGATCGGACCCCGGAGGGTCTCGAAATCGACTCGGCCGGCGTGCTCGTCGACGGCACGGCCGTCGACGGCCCGGTCGAGCTCCGGAACGCGTTGCTCGCGCGCGGCGAAGTCTTCGTCGGCACGGTGACCGAGAAGTTGACGACCTACGCCCTCGGACGCGGACTCGAGCCGATCGACATGCCCATGGTGCGCCGGATCGTGACCGAGTCGGCGGCGGACGACTACGCCATGCAGTCGATCATCCTCGGCATCGTCCGCAGCCCCGCGTTTCAGATGCGAACGAAATTAGTTGATTCTGACGGGCCGAATCGACAAACTGCGGATTTGGAATAACCCGAAGGGGAAACGCCATGATCATCACCAAGAAACACCTTGACCGCCGGACGTTCCTGCGCGGGGCGGTGGGCGCCGCGGTGGCGCTGCCGTTCCTGGACGCGATGGTTCCCGCGCTGTCGGCGCAGAGCAGCCAGCGGCCGGTCCGTTTCGGCGCGATCTACGTGCCCAACGGCATCTATCCGCAGATGTGGCATCCGGATACGACCGGCAGCGACTTCGAGTTCAAGCCGATCATGGCGCCGCTGGAACCCCTCCGGGACTACCTGGTGACGATCAGCCAGATGAAGGCTCCTGACGGGAACCCGGAAATGGGCGGCGTGCACATGGGCGCCAGCGCCGCGTGGCTGAACGGCGTCGGCCCGCTCACCGACCAGGCCCTGTATACCGTCGTCCGTTCCAAGAAGACCATCGATCAGTTCATTGCCGACGAGATCGCCGAAGACACGCCGCTGCGGTCGCTGCAGGTGGGCACCGAGGACATGGGCACCTCCGCCGGCGCCTGTGACGGCTATCCGTGCGTGTTCTTCAACACGGTTTCCTGGCGGGACGACACCAACCCGCTCCCGATGGGCATCAACCCGCGCGTGACGTTCGAGCGCATGTTCGGGGAGGCGGGTTCGGCGCGCAAGCGGTTGGCGAACCTCAAGCTGAAACAGAGCATCCTGGATTCCGTGGCCGAGGAAGCCGCCAGGATGCGGCGCGGGCTCGGAGCGGCCGACAACGCCATCCTCGACGAGTACCTGACCAACGTACGCGACGTCGAGTTGCAACTCGACCGGATGGAGACCCGTTCGGCCGCCGTGCCCGAGGGAACCGACGCGCCGAGCGGTATTCCCGACACCTTCGACGAGCACATGACGGTCAGCTACGACCTGATGCGCCTGGCCTTCCAGGGCGACATCTCGCGGGTGTTCACGTTCATGGTCGGTCACGAGGGGAGCAGCCGGAGCTATGCGCACATCGGGATTCCCGAGCCGCACCATCCGGTGTCCCACCACGCGGACAACCCCGAGAACATCGAGCGGTACGCCAAGCTGACCACGTACCACTCCGTCAAGCTCGCCGAGTTCGCCGAGAAGCTCCGGCAGACGCCCGACGGCGACGCGACGCTCCTGGACCGCGTGATCCTCTACTATGGAAGCGGCATGAGCAACGGCAACGAGCACGACCGCAACAACGCGCCCGTCCTGGTCCTGGGCGGCGCGAACGGCCGGCTCAAGGGCAATCGCCACATCGCCGTGGAGAACAAGGAGCCGACGGCCAACCTGCTGCTGGGCTTGGCCGAGCTCGCCAACGTCGACGTCCCCTCGATCGGACACAGCACCGGCCGGTTCGTGCTCTGACACGCGGCCGCGCGTAGAGAAATCGTAAACAGAACCCTGGGAATTCGACCGCGACCTTCGAGGTCACGGTCTTTCCGGCCCGCGAGCCGGAAGTGGAGGCGTGCCTGTCGATGTTCAAGCGTATCTTGTTTCCAACGGACTTCTCGAGCGACCGGAACCAAGCGCTCCATCACGCGCTGGCGACGCTCGACGTCGCCGTCGAGGAGGTCATCGTCCAGCACGTCGTCAACAATTTCTTCGGACCTCATGCCCACTGGGCCTCCCTTTTCGACGTGCACGAGCTGCAGAAGGAAATGGACTTCCACGTCGAGACCGAGATTGCGGGGGCCCTGGACGACGCGACGCGGCAGGCCGTCAGCTTCCGACCGGTGATCGTTCAGGGAAAGCCGGCCGAGGAAATCTGCAAGCTGGCGCACCAGGAGATGGTGGATCTGATCGTGATGGGGAGCACGATGGGCGTGGCGACCATGAAGGTGGCCCGGGCCGCGGCGCGGCCGTTGCTGGCCATCCCGGTCCGGGGCGGCGCGCAGCCCGGCGGCGACGGTTCGAGCGGGTCTTCGCCGGCGGCCCCGATCCTGGTCGCGACGGACTTCTCGCGACAGGCGAAGAAGGTCACCGACTTCGCCTTCGAGATGAAGAAGCTGGCCGACCGGCCGATCCGGCTCGCCTACGCCGTCAAGACGCCCGCGGGCCTTCATCGGCTCCTGAGAGAGGAACAGGTCGAGGCCTCGCTGGCGAAGTCACGCCAGTGGGCCGAGACGCGAGCGCGCAGCATCATCCCGCACGAGTTCATCAACGACCCGTCCGTGGGTGTCCACGTCGGCCTGGGTGCGACGAGCGATTTCATCCTGAACACGGCCGCCGAGATCGATCCGTCGGTCATCGTCATGGGCGCGAAGGAATACGGGCCCGTCGAGCAACGGTTCTACGGCACGACGGTCGACAAGGTACTGAAGAACACACGCCATCCCGTTCTCACCCTCAAGCTCTGACCGAGCCGCGGCGGTTGACGTCCCGTGGTAGGATGGGCGTCATCCGATCCTTCGATACTCCACAACCGCCTGGGGGCGCCCATGCCGTTCTCGGACATCGTCCTGTGGCTCATCCAGGGTCTTCTGGCCGCCATGTTCCTGTTCGCCGGCGGCATGAAGCTCCTGGCGTTCGACCGCTACACGAAGATGGTCGAGGCGCAGTCCGGCAATGCGCCGGGCCTGCCCCGGCCGCTGATGACGGTGGTCGGCCTGGGTGAAGCGGCCGGAAGCCTGGGACTGATCCTGCCGGGCGCCACCGGCATTATGCCCGTGCTGACGCCGCTGGCGGCTGCGGGCTTGGCCGTCATCATGCTGGGCGCCACCGTCTACCACCTGCGGCGCGGCGAGCCGCCGTGGATGACGATCCTCCTGTGCGGGCTGGCCGTGGTCGTGGCGGTGGCGCGGTTCGGAGGGATGTGACTTTCCCGTCGGGTTCGATCCGGCCCCATCGGCGGCGCCCGCTCCGAGCGGCGGCCGCCGCTCTCATCATCGCGGCCGTTGGCGCGTTGGGGACGCCGATGCGAGTGCCCGCCCAGGATGCCGAGCCGAGGTTGGGCGCGATCGACTTCCCCACCTCGGGCGCGCCCGAGGCGCAAGAGCAGTTCGTCATCGGCGTCCTGGCGCTTCACAGCTTCTGGTACGACGAGGCCCGCTACCGTTTCCTCGGCGCCCAGCGCATCGATCCCGGCTTCGGCATGGCGTACTGGGGCGAGGCCATGACTTACGACAACGCCCTGGGAACGGTTCCCGGATTCGACAACGAGAGCGTGGGCGAGGCGGTGATAGCGCGGATGGACCGCCTGGACGCAGAAGGGAAGCTTCGGTGGACGGAGCGTGAGCGCGCCTGGGCCGAAGCCGTTCGGGACCGGTTCCGTCCGGGACGCTCCCCCGAGGACCGGCGCCGGGCTTACGCGGGCGCCATGGACCAGTTGGCGCTCCAGGCGCCGGACGACGACGAGGCCGCGGCGTTCGCCGCGCTGTCCTTCCTGGCCCTGCCCACCTTCGACCGGGACAGCGCGCTTCACGTCGTGACGGTCGCGAGCATGCTCGAAGAGATCTACGAACGCAACCGGGAGCACCCCGGCGCGCTGCACTACCTGATCCACGCCTACGACACGCCGACGTTCGCGGCCATGGGACTGCGGCAGGCGCGCATCTACGCCCGGACCGCGCCGGCGTCGTCGCACGCGCTCCACATGCCGAGCCACATCTTCCGCCACCTCGGCATGTGGGAAGAGGTGGCCGCATCGAACGACGACGCCTACCGGGCTTCGGCCCGGTGGCAGGAAGACACGAACCGGCCGCTCGCCGCGCGCGACTTCCACGCGCTGGACTGGATGCTGGCGGCGTACGTGAACCTGGGCCGATGGGACGACGCGCGCGGGGTGATCGACGAACTCGATCGCATCGAGGCGGAGATCCTCGGGCGCGGCGAGGACGCGGGAGACTTTCCCGCCCTCGCCGCGGCGATGCGCGCGTACTACGCGGGCGAAGTCCCGTGATTCGAACCACCGGACGTCACCTTGTCCGGAGACCGGACCGATGGAGGTGCATCGACATGACCGAACGACAATGGGTGGGAACGGGCATCGTGCTCCTGGCTTGTCTGGCCATCGCGCCGGCCGCCGACGCACAGCGGAACGGGCAGCCGGCCAGCGACCTGCTGGGCCAGGAAGACCTGGCCGGCAACCCGACCTTCGTCGGGGGCGTCACCAACGGCGGCCCCGCCGGCCACAGCGTGTGGTGACCGCCCCAGGGGGCGCTGGATCGCGTCCATAACCGGCTCTTCCTCACCGGCAACGGCAACGGCCGGATCGAAGTCTTCAACCTCAATGACGACGGGACCCTGGCGAGCCCGACCGTGGAGCACGTGTTGGGCAAACCGAGCGCCTTCGCGCGCCGTTCGGCCGCCGGACAGTGGTCCGAGAGCCAGGTCGAGTTCCCGGGCTCGGTCGCGATCGATCATGTGAATCAGCGGTTGTTCGTCGTCGACAGCACCAGCGGCGGGAGCCTTCCCGCGGGCCAGCAGATCATGGTGTTCGACATCGATCCGGACCGCATCCGGACCGGTGCGCCCGTCGTCGCCATACTCGGGCAGCCCGACGCGGGGACGAAGACGCGCGGACTGGCCGCCAACCACGTGGGGCAGGGAGTCAGCCTGGCCATCGACGACGCGAACCAACGGCTGTTCGCCGCCGATGGCGCCAACAACCGGGTCCTGGTCTTCGACATCCGGCCCGAGGGTTTCGGCACCGGCATGGACGCCGGCATCGTGCTCGGCCAGACCGATTTCACTTCCAACGCGCCGGGACTCGGACCCGACAAGCTGTCCCGGCCCGGAAGCCCGGCCTACGACGCCGGAAACGGACGGCTGTTCGTCAACGACGGCGGGAACTCCCGAATCATGGTCTTCGACGCCCGGCCCGGGGTTCTGGCGACGGGCGCGCAGGCCATCGACGTCATGGGCCAGCCCGACTTCGTGACGAACGCGCCGCACACCGAGTTGAACGACTTCGCGAACGGCGGATTGACCTACGACGACGCGAACGATCGGCTTTTCGTCGCGGAATCCCGTTCCCGCATCGAGCACATGCGCATCGCGGTCTACGACGTGGCTCCGGGGCGGGAGCTGTCGGCGGCGCGTCCGACCATCGTGCTCGGAAAGCCCGGTTTCGACGCCTACGATCCGATCGTTTCCCGGACGCAGTCGGTGTGGCCCCGTCTCGGCGCCGGCTCGATCGACACCGAACGGCAGCTCCTGGTGGCCACCGAGGGATATCCGGGCGGGAACCGCGCGATGATCTGGGACATCTCGCCGGAAAACCTGCGTACGGGCGCGCCCGCCGTCGAGGTGGTGGGCCACCTGAACGACGACATGGAGCCGGACTTCAACCGCCGGTCCGCGAACGACCGCGTCAACGCCCGGAACATCTATCCGCGGGACGTCATTCTCGACCCGGTCGATCATCGCCTGTTCGCGATCGACCAGTACAACAACCGCGTCATGGTGTGGCAGTTGGATTCCCAGAACCGCATCCTGGACCGCGAGGCGCAATGGGTGATCGGGCAGCCGCACATGTACACGGCCGAGTTGCGGCCGATCGGCGCGAACACGCTCAAGATCCCGCTCGCCTTGACCTACGACACGCTGAACAGGCGTCTGTTCGTCAGCGACGGGTGGGGCAACCGGGTCATGGTGTTCGACGCCCACCCCGACCGGCTGCGAAACGGGCCGGATGCGATCGCGGTCCTCGGGCAGCCGGACTTCACGACGACGACGGCTGCCGCCGGCCCGTCGGGCGTTGACTTCGACACCCGCGTCGGGACCGGCATCACTCCCGGCCGGCCCCGCGCCACCGCGTTGACGCACGATCCGGTCCACGACCGTCTCTTCGTTTCCGACGGCGGGAACCATCGCGTTCTCGTTTACGATACCGCGCCCGAGGGGCTCGCCAACGGAATGGCCGCTTCGGTCGTGATCGGGCAGTCCGGCTTCGACGGCACGGCCCCGGGACTCGGGCCGGCGTCGCTCCGGCAGCCGGCGGCGCTGCACTACGACGCCAAGCATGAACGCCTGTTCGTCTCGGACGGGAACAACAACCGCGTGCTCGTCTTCGACGCGAACCCGTCGGCGCTCGCCGCCGGCGCGGATGCGGTGGCGGTCATCGGGCAGCCGGACTTCGAATCGGCGGCGACGGGCCGGAGCCGCAGCGCCATCGACGGGCCGGACGGGTTGACCTACGACGACGTCAACGACCGCCTGTTCGTGTCCGACCACGGGAACGACCGGGTCACGATCTACGATTTCGCCCCCGAGGACATGCGCAACATGCCCGAGGCCGTCGGCGTGATCGGCCAGCAGGATTTCGTGTCGCGGGAGCTGGGCCAGGTGCGTGCCGACGAGCTGTGGGATCCTCGGGGCCTGACCTTCGACAGCGAGCACCAACGGCTGTACATCTCGCAGGGGTTTGCCGCCAACATCATGGTCCACGACATGGCCCGGTCCGCCTACGCGTTCGATTTTCCCTCCAACGCCGTCCAGGCCTACCAGTCGGCCGGCGCCGACGTGGATTCGAACCGGTATGCGGGATACGCCGTCGCATCGGGCGATGACGCGGTGACGGGCGGCGCGGCGACTCTGACCGTCATGCGGACGACCTTCGACCGCGAATCCCAGCGCGAGAGCCGCGTGCTGATCAGCGAGACCGGTTTCGCGGCGCCGCCGGAGTCGGAACGGGCCATGGTGTACGCGGACGCCGATGCCGACGCCCTCAGCCTCCACGTGGCGAACCGGGGCGCGGAGGCGCTGCGCGTGGAGTTCGTCCTTCGCGACCGGGAAGGGATGGCAATCGGTGCGGCCGCCGTTCGGGAACTGGACGGCAACGAGAGCCGGTCCTTTGCCGTGGGCGACCTGTTCCCGTCGACCGCGACGGGCTCGGTCGGCGTCACCGGAAGCGGACGGTTCTTTCTGACCGCCCGCCGAACGATCCTGAACGACCGCGGCGAGACCGTGGTGACCGCCATGCCCGTCGCCTACGGCGACCCCGTGGCCGGGGTCACGCCGACGACGATTCCCGGAATCCGGCTGGGCGGAGGTCACGACGCCCAAATCGTCCTTCTGAATCCCGGGGACTCACCCCTCGAGGGCGCGCTCCGGTTCCTGACCGACCTGGGCGATCCCATGGACGACGTCGGGGAGCGCGGACTCGTTCCGTATGCGATTCCCGCCGGTGGAACGTTCGTCTACGAGGCCCGCGCCGCGGGCGTCACACCGGAATCCGGGTTCGTCACGGTGTCTTCGAACGGCGGCGCTCCGGCGGCGGCGGCCTTGGCGCGCTTCACCCGGTCCGGGACCGTCGTCACGGAAAGCGTCACGGAAGGCGGCGCGGCGACCGAGGCCTGGTTCCCCGTGGACACCTACCCGTCCGTGGTCCGCCACGGACGGATCGACTATCGGCTGACGCTGGCCAACGGCGCGGACGAGCCCGCGGACATCCGCGTCATCGTGTATGACCCGGACGGCCGCATGCTGCGGCGGACCCACCAGATCCTTCCACCCGGCCGGCAAGTGGAGTTTACGCAGGTCGATCTGGCCGACAAGGGCCGGTTCAAGGGCAGCGTTCGCGTCGTGAGCGACGTTCCCATCGGGGCGGCGTCTCATCAGATCGTGCGGAACGTCCGCAACGAGACGATCGTTTCGCGCCTGCCGTCGATGAGCGCGCCCGGCGGGCGATCCGACGGCGTCGTGTTTCCCGGCTTCGAGGACGGACCGCGGAACGCGACGCAACTGTTCGTCCTGCGGAAGGGCGCGGGACCCTCCGAGGGACGGCTCGAATTGGTCGGCGAGAACGGAGAACCGCTCGTGATGGTTCTCCGTTAGGCGACGGCGCGAACCCCGGCCGCCGCCTATGGGATCTCGCGCGCCGTGATGATGTCCAGGCTCACGTCGAGCGCGTCGCCCTCGCCGATGAGGATGCGTTCGCCGCGGCCGGTGTAGCGGCCGATGAAGTCGGGGTCCCGGTACCGCACGTTCGCGATCCCTTCCCATGCGAAGAGTTCGTATTCCCCCGGGGCGACTCCCGACAGGGAGTAGCCCCCGTTCCGATCGGTCCGGGTTCGGCTCGGGGAGGCGAACGAGAGACCCTCCAGCGCCGCGTCCCCGAAGTCGAGCGGCACCAGCGTAATCAGAGCATTGGTCACCGGCTCACCGTCCCGGGTTGACGCGACGCCACTGATGCGTCCCCCGTTGGGGCTGAGGAGCACGTAGAGCGGTTCGGCGAAGCCCGGCCCGATCGTGATCCGCTCGCCCAGCGGCACCTCTTCCAACCCGACCATGACGCGCTTCAGGTACAGACCTTGATTCGGCATCGGGGCGTCCACGGCGTAGGCGCCCGGGGCCACGCTCCCGATCCGGAATTCTCCATCGTCGTTGCGCATGCCGCCGAATCCCGCGACCTCGCCGTCGTCGTCGACGAGTGCGACCTGCGCACGAGACCGTTCCAAACGCGAGACGGCCTCGGCCGCCGCGGGGTCGGCGGGGTCTTCGATGAAAAAACTCCCGGAGACGTCGATGTGGGCGAGCAGCGTGATCGTCAGGTTCTGGACGTCGAGGTTCGTCACCTCCAAGTCGACGTCGCCCACGAGCCACCGTTCGCCGGCCGCCTCGGCGCGCGCCTCGAGGTTGTACGTGCCCGGCGCCACGTTGGGAACGGCGAAGCCGCCGTCGGCGTCGATGACGCTCGACGTGTATCGCGCACGGCCTCCAAGGACGGCCGTGGGTCCCTCGGGGCGTAACGACACGGTTGCGAAATCGTTGATCGGTTCCGGGCTGATGACTCGGCCCGAGACCGTGAACCGGGGACCGGGCGCCAGCTCGACGTCGACGCCGCCGCGTTCCTCACCGGCGACGACGCTGACGATCGTCGCGAGTTCCGCGCCCGGCACGCCGGGATGGAACGCGGTCATCTCCACCGTTCGGGGCTGGGTGTTCGGCGTGGTGATGCTGGCGAAGCCGCCGGACGAACCCAGCGCGAACATCGAGACGAAGTTGCCGGACCGTGTTCCGCTTGTACCGGCGCTGACTAGGTAGTCGCCGGGGCTCATCCAGAACAGCCGGTATTGGCCGCGGTCGTCGGTCGCGGCGGTCTGCACGCTGCGAAGGACCTCCCCGCCGTCGGGAAGCACCTGGATCTGCATGGCCGAGACGTGCGCGTACGGGACCGGGTCGCCCAGCGTGTCATAGACGCGTCCCGTGATCGTCGCCGCCGGTGTCAACTCGAACGACGCGTCGACGGTATCGCCGGCCGCCAGGACGATGGGCATGCCGGCGGGTTCCCCGTCCCTTTGACCGAATTCCTGGCGCACGAAGCCGTTCCGGGATGCGGTGACGCGGTACGCGCCGGGCGTCAGGCCCTCGATGACGAATCGGCCGCCGGCGTCCGTGGCGGCATTGGGCGGCGGACCCGGCCGTACGAACTCCACGATCGGGGACCTGTCCTCGGCGTCCTCGACCGGGGTCAGCGCGACCGCGGCGCGCGGGATCGGTTGGCCTGTCCCGATGCGGGTGATGACGCCCTCGAGCGTTGCCGTGGCTTCGGAGGTGTCTTGTTCAACGGGGAAGGGTGACGGCGCCTCCAACGGAACGCCGGCCCCTTGCGCGAGAAAGACTGTCGACAGCAGGATTCCGATCGATGACATGGTGATTCCTCTGAGCGCTTATCGTATTTCGCTCTCCGGGATGGCTTCCAGGTTCACGGTCAACTCGTCGCCTTCCCTTATGACGACACGTTCGCCCCGCGCGGCGAAGCGGCGCATGAATTCGGGGTCCAGGAACGGCACCTGGGCGGTCGCCTCCCACGCGAACAGAAGGTAATCGCCCGGCGCGATGCCGGCCAGGGAGTAGTTCCCGCTTCCATCCGTCAGGGTCCTGCTGCCTGTCGCCGCCATCCGGGACGCCGACGTCGTTGGGGATGTGTCCGGCGGCAGGAGAATGATCGCCGCGTTGGCGACGGGCTCGCCGTCCGTCGTGGACGCCGCGCCCTGGATGCGCCCGCCGTTGGGGCTGAGGAGCACGTCGAGCCGCTCGCTGAAGCCCGGCTCGACGGTGATCGCCGCGTCGGGTGCGATCTCTTCCGAACCCACGAGAACGCGCTTCAGATACAGGGTGCCGTTCGGTACATTGACGGTGACGGCGTATTCCCCCGGCTCCACGTTCTCGATGAGGAACCCTCCCCGCGCGTCGCTGGGTTCGCCGGTGAAACCGACGGTGAAGCCGACAGTGTCGTTGTCGCGGAGCCGGACCCTGACGCGGCTCCAATCCAACTCCGAGACTGCTTCCGACGCCCACGGTGCGGACGGCTCTTCGACGAAGACGTTGACGGCGATGTCGGTTCCAGGCCGGAGGGCGAGCGTTACGTTCTCGACGTCGCGGTTCGTGACAACGACGGGCGCGCGCGCCGTATACGCCCGTCCCGCGATTCCCTGCGCCTGCGTCTGCAAAACGTAGGCTCCCGGCTCCAGGTCCGCGAGCACGAAGTTGCCCCGGGAGTCGACCGTGCCCGAGTGAAAGGAGTCCGACAGCGGGGTGGCGCCGGGAACCGAAGAGCGCGCCGACACCCGTGTCGGGCGCGCGAGCGGATCCGGGCCGACCACCCGGCCCGAAATCGTGAAAGTCGTTCTGACGGCCAGCCGGATGTCGACGCCGGCGCGCTCCTCTCCGGCGCGGACCCTTACGGGCGCCGCGCGCGCCCGGTCCGGCACGCCCGGATAGAAGGCGGCCATGTTCTCGGTGCGGGGCTCGACGTTCCGGTACGAGCCTCCGCTACGGGCCGCCTGGGTCCACATGGCGAACAGGGAACTCGAGTCTGTCCTCGAAGCCGTGGCGCTGACGATGTATTCGCCGGGTTCCAGCCAGAACAGCCGGTACTCGCCGCGGTCGTCTGTCGAGCTGCTCGCCGCGGGTTGAAGGGCGGGCTGCACGTCCGGGTTCGATGGCGGGGACATTGCCGAAACTTCGGCGTTCGGGATCGGCTCGCCGAACCCGTCGACGATTCGGCCCACGATCACGGCCGCTGGAGTCAACTGAAGGGACGCCTCGAAGGTTCGGCCTGCCTGCAGTCGGACCGGCGCCCCGGGGTCCCCGGGCTCGTTCTGGCCAAACCCCTGCCGGACGAAACCGTTCCTGAAGGCGGTGATTCGGTAATCGCCCGGCGCGAGGCCGTCGATTACGAACCGGCCGCCGGCGTCCGTCCTGACGATGGGCGGCGGATCCGGAGCGTCGAGGTCCCCAACGGTATTGACGTTGTTGAGGGTTGGCGTCGGCACGAACTGAACCGCCGCGAGCGGGATCGGCTCGCCGGTCCCGATGCGGGTGACGACGCCCTCGACCGTCGCCGTACCCTCGGACGTGTCTTGTCCAATCGGAAACGGCGCGGGCGCCTGCGGCGGCGCGCCGCCGACTCCCTGGGCGAGAAGGAGTGTTCCCAGCAAGGCTCCTGCCGATGACATGGCGATTCCTCCGTGCCGGATGACGTGCGGTCCGTCTACCGGATTTCGCTCTCCGGGATGGCTTCCAGGTTCACGTTGAGCGCGTCTCCCTCCCGAATCACGATGCGTTTGCCCCGGGTCTCGAAGCGGCGTATGAACTCGGCGTTCTGGAACGGCACGCCTTCGGTCGCGTCCCACGCGAACAGCCGATATTCCCCGGGCGCTACACCGGACAGGGAATAGCTTCCGTCCCGTTCCGTCGGGTTCCAGTTCAGCGACGTCATTCCGGACATGTCCAGCGGAAGCAGCGTCACCGCCGCGTTCGGCGCGGGATCGCCGCCGGGCGTCGACGCCACGCCGTCGATGCGGCCGCCGTTGGGGCTGAGGAGCACGGACAGCGGTCCGGTGAAGCCGGGCGGGATCGTGATCCGATCGCCGGGCGGGATCTCGTCCGCGCCCGCCATGACGCGCTTCAGGTACAGGCCTTGATTCCACAAGGGGATGCCGAGAAGGTATTCGCCCGGCGGGACGTTCTCGATCAGGTAGCCCCCCTCGGCGTCGCTGGGTTGGCCCCGGCGCAAGAGCGAACCGACCATTCCGTCGCCTCGGAGCGCAACGTCCACGTCGGTCCAGTCCAGGTTCGCCACGGCTTCGGATCCCGCGGCCGTCGCCGCCTCTTCCACGAAGACGTTGACGACAACGTCGGTTTCGGCCGCCAGGACGAGCGCCACGTTCTCCAGGTCCCGGTTCGTGATCTCGACCCCGACGCTGGCCGTCCAGTTTCTGCCGCCGATCCCCTGGGCCGTCGAGCTCAGGGTGTAGGTTCCCGGCGTCACGTTCCGGACGACGAAGTTGCCCTCGGCGTCGACCGGGGTGGGATCCAGGAAATAGGGTATCCCCGAAAACACGAGTGAATCGGCGGGGCGCAACAGCACGAACGTGGGTCCACGAGTGATTCCGGCCGGGCCGGCGACACGTCCCGAGACGGTGAACGTAAGACGCTCCGCCAGGGGCACGTCGATGCCCGCGCGTTCCTCGCCGGCGCCGACGCGGACCGGCGCCGCGAGGGCCTCGTCGGACACGCCGGGATAGAATGCGGCCATGGGCTCGGTCACGGGCTCGACGTTCGACCCGGCGCCGCCGGCTCCCGCGCCCGTCAGAGCCGACAGCATGGGGCTGGTCCTCGATGTGCTGGCGTTGACGACGTATTCCCCGGGATTCAGCCAGAACAGCCGGTACTCGCCGCGGTCGTTCGTTGTCGCGGTCCGTACGCTCTCGAGGACCGTCTGTCCGTCGGGACGGACTCGGGGCTGCATGGCCCGCACCTGGGTCCTCGGGACCGGGTCACCGAACGCGTCGTAGACCCGGCCGGCGATGATGGCCGCCGGGGTCATCTCCAACGCCGCCTCGAACGTCTGGCCGGCCGTCAGCTCGACCGGCGCGCCCGAAGCGGGCCCGTCGCCCGGGCTGAATTCCTGCCGGACGAAACCGTTGCGGAAAGCGGTGATGCGGTATTCCCCTGGAGCGACGCCGTCGATCACGAATCGGCCGCCGGCGTCGGTCCGGACGTTGGGCCTCATGCCGTCGGTTGCGATCTCGACCAGGGCGGCCGGGTCGTTGGGATTGCGGAACGACGTCAGCGAAACCGTCGCGCGGGGGATCGGCTCGCCGGTGCCGTCGCGGGTGACGACACCCTCGATGCGCGCCGTGCCATTCGACGCCTCCGGGCCGATCGGGAACGGCGCCGGCGCCTGCGGCGCCGCGCCTGTGACGGACTGGACCAGCAGCAGCGGGGGCAAGACGATTGCAGCCGACGACATCGCGATTCCTCCGTCGCGCACAGGCTTGGACACGTCGATTCGTCCTCGTTTGTCCATTAGACCAGCGGCGCGCCGAAACGGTTCCCGGAAAATCGACCGCCGTTCATCCCCAGCCATATCGAGTTCTCCCGGCAGGACGCGCAACGCCGGTCCTTCGCGGGCGCGGCTGGCCGCCGGCCGTTTCCGGGTCACTCGAGACGAGGTGTTGTGTGGCCGGATTGAGTACTATTCCATCGCGTTTCAATTCATTATGGTGTTGAAATTGTGAATCTTTTTCGATCGTCGGTTAAGAGAATTGTCGGTTAAGATTCGTGCGCCGACCGGGTCAGGTCCGTTTTCGAGGTCTGGAGGCTGTATCGAGATGACCTTGCCAAGCCCCGGGGTCGCTGGAATCGAATCGGCGGTGTGGAAGCGATGAACGCGGACAAGCCGGGCGGGGAAACGCACGCGCCGCGGGATCAGCTCTCGAAGCTCAGCGAGGCGGGCCGTCGCATCAGCGCGAGCCTCGATGCCGACGCCGCGTGGCGCGAGGTCGTCGACAGCGCCCGTGCGCTGACCGGCGCCGGATCGAGCGGGATCGCGACCATGGACGCTTCGGGCGGCCTGCAGGGACGCGCCGTTTCCGGTGCGAGCCTCGAGGAGTACCAGCGGTTGCTGAACCCGCCCCACGGGCCCGGGTTGTGGGACTACGTGCGCGAGGCGCCGCATCCGGTCCGGCTGCGGAACCTGGAGGCTCACCTTCGCGGGTGGGGCTTCCCCGACGATCCCACGCTGGCGCGGACCTTCCTCGGGGCGCCGATCCGTTACCGCGGCGCGCACGTGGGCAACGTGTACCTGGTCGACAAGGCGGGCGGTCACGAGTTCACCGCCAACGACGAAGAGATCCTGGCTCTGTTGGTCACCCTCGCCGGGGCGGCCGCCGCCCACGCGGGTGAGGACGGCGGCGGGCCTCGGCGACAGTCGGGTCTGGAAGCGCTCAGCGACATCTCGCCGGCGGGGGTGGTGGTGTTCGACGCCCGCGGCGGGCGGATCACGTCGCTGAACCCGGAGGCGCGCCGCATCGCGGGCGATGCCGGGGCGCCGGGTCGGCCGGTCGGCGAGTTGGCGGAGGGGTTGCGCATACGGCGGGCCGATGGACGGGAATTCGTGCTCGAGGCATCCGCGCTGCAGCGCATTCTTCGCGAGTCGGTCACGGTTCGCGCCGAGGAGATCGTGCTCGAGTTCCCCGACGGACGGCGGGTCACGACGCTGGTCAACGCGGCGCCGATGCACTCGGAGGCGGGCGAGGTGGAGACGGTCATCGTCACGCTCGAGGACATGACCCCCGTCGAGGAGTTGGCGCGTTTGCGCGCGCAGTTTCTGAGCATGGTGAGCCACGAGCTTCGGGCCCCGCTGACATCGATCAAGGGTTGCGCCGCCACCGTGCTGGGTACGCCCGGCGCTCTGGACCCGGCCGAGGGGTTGCAGTTCTTCCGCATCATCGACGAGCAGGCCGACCAGATGCGCGCTCTGGTCAGCGACCTGCTCGACGCCACGCACATCGAGGCCGGCATGCTGTCGGTGGCCCCCGAGCCGTCGGATCTGGCCGTCATCGTGGATCAGGCCCGGAAGACCTTCCTTGGCGGCGGCTGCGCCAAACCGGTCCAGGTCCACCTGCCGCCCGCGCTACCGCGCGTGCTGGCGGACCGGCAGCGAATCGTCCAGGTTCTGGTCAACCTGCTGTCCAACGCCGCCCGCCGCGCGCCCGCGTCGTCCGCGATCCGGGTCGAGGCCGCTCCGGAGGGCGCGCACGTGGCCGTCTCGGTCACGGACGAGGGCCCGGATATTCCGGCGGAGCGCTTGGCGCACCTGTTCCGGAGGTTCACCGCCGGAGGCAGGGCGGACAACGAGCGCGCACAGGGCATGGGCCTGGGGCTGGCCATCTCCAAGGGCCTGGTGGAGGCGCATGGGGGCCGAATCCGGGCCGCGAGCGCGGACGCCGGTCCAGGCGCGCGACTCACCTTCACGCTGCCGGTGGCCGGAGAGGCGCGCCACGAACTCACGCCGCGCCCGGCCGGGAAGCCGGGCCGCCCGCGGCGTACCGGCCGGCCGGAACCGCTGGTGCTGGTTGTGGACGACGATCCACGGGCCCTGCGCTACGTCCAGAGCGTGCTCAAGGATGGGGGCTACCACCCGCTGGTGACCGGTGACCCGAACGAGATGCCCGCGCTTCTGGATGAACACCAACCCGACCTGATCCTCCTGGACCTGCTGCTGCCCGGGCTCGACGGGATCGAGTTGATGGAGAGCGTCCCCGGACTGTCCCATCGTCCCGTCATCTTCCTGTCCGGCTATGGACGTGACGAAACGATTTCCCGCGCCTTGGAGGCGGGAGCGGCCGACTATATCGTCAAGCCGTTTTCGCCGACCGAACTCCTGGCCCGGATCCAGGCGGCCCTGCGGCGGGAAGAGGCGCCGCAGGAGCCGTACCGATCGGGGAACCTCGTCATCGACTACGCGGAACGCCGGGTGACCCTCGACGCGAGCCGGGTGGTGCTGACCGCCACCGAGTACGACCTGCTGTGCGCCATGTCGGTCAACGCCGGGCGTGTGTCCACCTACGAGTACCTGCTGCACCGCGTGTGGCGAACGCGCCACGGCGGCAGCGCGCGTTCCGTGCGAGCCTTCATCAAGAAACTGCGCCGGAAGCTGGGCGACGAAGCGGCCCGCCCCACCTACATCTTCAGCGAGCACGGCGTGGGCTACCGGATGCCGGAGGCGGACGATGGATAGTCGTCCGCGACGGAACGCGCGCGGGACGTCGCCCGCGTAGCCGGGTTGTCGGGGATTCGGGCCTCGGCTTGCCGCTCTTCTTCTACCGGATGTCGCTCGCCGGGATGACTTCCAGGTCGACGCTGAGCGTGTCGCCCTCGCGAATCGCGACGCGTTCGGACCGCGCGGCGTGGGCGCTCATGAACGCCTCGTCCAGCAACGGCACGCGCTCCAGATCCTCCCAGGCGAAGAGCCGGTATTCTCCCGGCGCGATGCCGCTCAGGGAATAGTTGCCGCCGGCATCGGTTCGGACCTGGTTGCGGTTGGGGAGATTCCGTCCCGACGGCGCGATATCGGATGCGTCCGGCGGCAGCAGGGTGACGGCCGCGTTCGGCATCGGTTCGCCGTCCGGCGCGGTGGCGACGCCCCGGATGCGCCCGCCGTTGGGGCTGAGCAATATGAAGAGCGGTCCGGTAAACCCGGGTTCGATCGTAATTGGCGCGTCCGGTCCGGTTTCCGCCGAACCCAGCATGATGCGCTTCAGATACAGGTCCGGGTTCGGCATCGTGACGTCGACGGCGTATTCTCCCGGGGCGACGTTCTCGATCAGGAAGCTTCCCCGCGCTTCGCCGGCCTCGGTGGCGTCCGAACCGAAGCGGACCCCGTTGTCGCCACGGAGCGTCACGCGCAGTTCGGTCCATTCCGGATCGGCCAGGGCTTCGAGTGCCCGCGGCGCCGCGGCTTCTTCGATGAAGACGCTTCCGGAAACGTCGGTTCCGGGCGCCAGGGTGAGGATCACGTTGTCCACGTCCCGGTTCGTCACCTCGACCGTCGCGTGCGCCGAGAGTCTGCGGCCGCCGACCGCCTCCGCCCGAGCCTGCAGCCGGTAGGTTCCGGGCGTGAGGTTTCGGATCGTGAAGTTGCCTTCGGGATCGGACACGCGCGACGACCTCGTGACGACCGGCGCTCCGGGTGCGGCCGGCAGCGCGCTCCCGAACGACACGAACACGGATCCGCTGGTCGCGAAGGGGCTGACGACGCGGCCCGAGACCCTGAACGCCGCCGCCGGCGCCAGACGCAGGTCGATGCCGACGCGTTCCTCGCCGGCGTTGACGAGGATGGGCGCCGCAAGCGTCTCGGCCGACACTCCGGGATAGAACGTGGCCAACTCTTCGGCGGCCGGCGGCGCGTTCGGCGTGCTGACGGTCAGTCCGATGGACCCCATCACGACCGCGCCGCCTATTCCGCCGCCGGACTGGCGCGCGCTGATGACGTATTCGCCGGGATTCAACCAGAACAGCCGGTATTCCCCGCGGTCGTCGGTCGTCGTGCTCTGCACGCCCTCGAGCATTTCGCGTCCGTCGGGGAGGACGCGCGGCTGCATGGCCGACACCCGGACGTAGGGGACGGGTTGTCCGGTCGCGTCGTACACGCGGCCCGTGATGATGGCGGCGGGAATCATCTCCAACGACGCGTCGAAGGTTTGCCCGGCGAACAACTCGACGGGCGCGCCGCCGGACCCTGGCTCCCGCTGGCCGTATTCGGCGCGGACAAAGCCGTTCCGGAACGCCGCGATGCGGTATTCGCCGGGCGCAATGCCGTCGATCGCGAATCGGCCTCCGGCGCCGGTCGTGGCGCTCGGCCGAAGATCGTCCGGCCGGAACACCGCCAGCCCGTTCGGCCTGTTGCGGTCCGTCACCCGCGACAAATGCACCACAGCTCCGGCGATCGGCTCGCCGGTGCCGCTGCGCGTGATGACGCCTTCGATCCGCCCCGTCCCCTCGGACGCTTCCTGGCCGGCGGGGAAGGGCCGCGGCGCTTGCGGCGTTGCAACGATGGTCGTCTGGACGAGCAGAAGCGGCAGAAACAGGGCGGCGGCAAATGACATCGCGACTCCTCCTTTGCGGGCGCGTTCCGAAGCCGTCAACGCGCTGTCAATCGTTCCTTAGACTGGCGGGACGTATGAAAAGACCGACGGGAAGCAAAAAAGTTCCGAAAAAAGGCGCGTCCGAGTTCGGACGCGTCACGGACGCGGAGCGCGGCCGAGGTTTCCCGGTCGGGGCGCTTCAGAGAGAGTCTTCCGGGGCGGTCGGTGGATCCTCGATGAGCGGGAACTTGTCGTCCAAGGGTTCCGGGCCGGACAGATTCCCGGCACGTGACCAACCCGGGTCCGACGGTCCGGAGCGTGATCCGTTCCCGATCTATAGGCCTTCCGTTTTTCGAAGCGCCGCTTCGAATCACGCCTCGACCCGCGTCACGGCGTTCCGGAACCCCCTAATCCACGCCCGTCGCGATCAGCGCGTCGCGGGCCGTCGACGTGGTCAAGTACCGTACGAAGTCCGGGGCCGACTCGACGGCGCCGGGCGTGACGACGGCCGTGTACCGCGTGAAGTTCTGCAGGGCGTCGGGCAGGGGAATCGTCACGATGCCGTTCGAAGCGTTCGCGCGGATCTCGGTCAGCGGCGCCAGGCCCAGATCGCGGCCCGAGCCCTCGATGACGTGCTCCATCACCTGTCCGCCGTTGGCGTACTGCGTCGTCCGGTCCGCGATGCGCTCGGCGATGCCCAGCGACGCGATCATCGATTGCGCGTAGACGCCCGACGAACCGCGGTTGTAGACGACGGTGTCGGCCGAGAGCAGCAGCGCTTCGAGCTGCTCGGGCGTCTGCACCGAACCGACGTCCACGGCGCCCCGCACGGCGACGCCGACGCCGATGCGTCCCACCTCGGGCGCCCGCGAGACGTCCGACGGCGCCTGTCCCTGTTCCGACGCGAATTCCAGCAGGGCCGACGTGCCGATCAGGACGTCGAACGTCTCGCCGGCCGCCAGCCGCTCCCGCATCACGGGCGTGGTGCCGACCTCGATCGTGATGTCGTGCCCGGTGTCGGTCTTGTAGCTCTCCGCGATCCGCGCCAGCGCGCGCTGGAGCGAGCCGGCGGTCAGCACCCGGATCTCCTCGGCCGCACCGGCGGCCGCACACGCCAGGATCAAGCCGCATGTCGGGATCAGTCGCCTCATGGACGCCTCCTCGATTCCGTGTCTCGGTCGGGTTATTGTAGTGCCATTCGGGGATGCCATGAAGAGTCTTGCAACCCGCGGCCTGCCCCGAAGCCGGTGCAAGTGGGGGCGCGTTCCGAAGCCGTCGACGCGTTGCCGCGTCGGCCGGAGTCAGCCCCAGTCCTCGACCACCAGCTCGGGAACGCGCCCGAATTCGCGCGTGTTGTGGGTTACGAGCGTTGCGCCGATGGCTCGGGCATGGGCGGCGATCAGAAGGTCGTTGTGGCCAATGGGTTTTCCAACCCTTTCCAGTTCAAGGCGAATCATGCCGTAGTGTCGGTCCGCGGGTTCCGTCAGCGGAAGCGTTTCGATCCCTTCGAGCACGGCCTCCAGCCGAGTTGTCAGGCGGATCGAGCCGCGCCGTTGGAGCCCGTATCGAAGTTCTGCGGCTACGATAATGCTGACGGCGATACTCCCCCGGACTTGTGCGGCGGCGCGTCGGGCAACCGGTCCGTCGGGTCGTCTCACGAGGTCGGACACGATGTTGGTGTCCAACATGTATCGTGGTCGAGACACCTCAGAAAATGTCTTCGGGCTGTGTCGGGGGATCCGGAACGTTCGGCAAGCCCTCGTCGAAGGGCTCCAGTTGAGACAGGATCTCGGCCAGCGATGGACGCCGCTCGACCGGCACGACGACCAGGCGATCGTCTTCCCGGAAGATGACCACTTCGTCCGCGGTCATTTCGAACTCTCGGGGGATTCGAACCGCCTGGTTTCGGCCGTTGCGAAACAGCCGCGCATGACGCGCCGAGCTGGGAATGCCTGATCTGTCCGTCGGCATATGCCAAGCCTATATCGTCAACATGAGAGAGTCAACGAGACACTCGCAAAGTGGACCGCCGAGTCCGCGTGTATGGCGCCGTTCCGGCGGCCAATTTCCGCGGTTTCCGCTTTTCCAGAGACTTCGCGATAGGGATAATTCCCATTCCTCACGCTGGAGTCGGATTGGATTCTCGCGGCGAGGCGACTCGCGGAACACGACGAGCGGCCGAGTTTACCGGATGTGTGCGAGACACTCCGGACATGGGTGGGAACGCCATATTCCCGTCATGAAGCGCGTTCAGGATCTCGAGGTGATCGCCCTTCATGCGTCTGTCGGTCCGCGCGGGCCCTCTGAAGCCGGGTCAGGTCACGGACGCGGTCGCTGAGCAGCCGCAGCCGCGCGACGAACGTGCGGCCGTCGAGCGGCTCGATGGGGGAGTCGTCGGGACGGACGCCGGTCCAATCGACGCTGCGGTTGTCCGGCGGTTGCATTACAGGCCTTCCAATGCGGTTCGAGCGTCTATTCGCTTGGCCTAATCCACGCCCGTCGCGATCAGGGCGTCGCGGGCCGTCGACGTGGTCAGGTAGCGGACGAAGTCCGCGGCCGGGGCGACGGCGCCCGGCGCGGCGACGGCGCTGTAGCGGGTGTAGTTCTGCACGGCGTCGGGCAGGGGAATCATCACGACGCCGTTGGGCGCGTTGGCCTGGACCTCGGTCAACGGCGCCAGGCCCAGGTCCCGGCCGCCGCCCTCGATGACGTGGGCCAGCACCTGCGTCCCGTTGTCGTACTGCGTCGTTCGCGACGCGGTCTCCCCGGCGATGCCCAGCGACTCGATCATCGACTGGACGTAGACGCCCGACGAGCCGCGGTTGTAGGCGATGGTGTCGGCGGAGAGCAGCAGCGCTTCGAGTTCCTCCGGCGTCTGCACGGGAGGAACGTCCACGGCGCTCCGGACGGCCACGCCGACGCCGACGCGCCCCACTTCCGGCGCCCGCGAGATGTCCGGAGGGGCCTGTCCCCGCTCCGCGGCGAATTCAAGGAGGGCCGACGTGCCGATCACGATGTCGAACGTCTCACCCGCCGCCAGCCGTTCCCGCATCACCGGCGTCGTGCCGGTCTCGATCGTGATGTCGTGCCCCGTCTCGGCCTTGTAACTCTCGGCGATCCGCACCAGGGCGTCCTCGAACGAACCGGCCGTGAGCAGGCGGATCTCCTCGGCCGTCCCACAACCCGTGCAGGCAAGGACCAGTCCGGCAATCAGGGTCATCCGATGCATGAACGCCTCCTGGGTTCCGTGTCCCGGTTGGGTTATTGTAGTGCCATTCCGGAGGGATGCCCATGACGATGCTCCTGAACCGACGCCTGCGCCGGGTTGCCGGCTGCGTGCTGCTCGCCGTGACGGCCGCGGCCGGTTCCCTCGAGGCGCAGGACAACCTGAACCCGGTCGCGCCGTTTCGAATCTTCGACAACCTGTACTATGTCGGCCTGGAAGCCGTCAGCGCCTACGTGCTGACCACCAGCGACGGCCTCATCCTGATCGACGCGCTCTATCCGGATCAGGACGGCCACATCTTCCGGTCCGTCCGCGAGGTGGGGCTCGATCCCGACCGGATCCGATACGTCATCGTGACGCACGCCCACTTCGATCACGCGGGCAGCGCGGGCGCGATCCAGGAACGGACCGGCGCCCGCGTCGGCATGGCGGAACGCGACTGGGAGATCTACGAACGCGGCGGTTACCTCAGCTCGCGCGGCGTGGAACGCGTCTTCCCGCCGATGGAGCGCGACTGGGTCATCGCCGACGGCGACACGCTGACCGTCGGCGACACGACCGTCGGGCTGTACGTGACGCCCGGTCACACGCCGGGCGTGACATCGCTCGAGTTCACGGTCCGCGACGGGGAGAACGCACATCGCGCGTTCATGCTGGGAGGGCTCGGCCTGAACACCGTGTATGACCTGGACGCGGCCGAGCAGTACGTCGCCAGCGTCGAGCGGGTCCTCGAGATGCCCGGCCTGGAAGTGAACCTGACGAACCACCCGGCGGGCGCGGAGATCTTCGAGCGGCGCGACCGCCTGGCCGCGCGCGAGGAGGGAGACCCGCACCCCTACGTCGATCCGGAGGGCATGCGGGCGTACCTGGAGACGCTCCACCGCCGCGGCGTCGAGCACCGCGAGGATCTGGCTAATCCGCCTCGCTAGCGGCCGCGGCGTCGTCCGCCCGCGCGCCGCTCAGCATGTTGAACATGGCGTTGTTGCCCTCGTGGCACGCGTACTCGAAGACGTCGTAGGTGGGCTTCTCGACGATCGGGAAGCCCACGGTCCACGGCGCGGTCCACGTCCGCGGGTCGTTGAACGTGGCCTCGTAGTAGAGCCGGTCCGGGCCGGTCCGACGGATGCGCTCCGTCAGCACCATGTCCTCGCTGTGGCGGTTCCCGCCGCCGTTGACCTGCACGCCGGTCCGGTCAGTCAGGTTCCGGGTCTCGACGACGAGCGTGTCGCCGTCCCAGCGGCCGCGGGAGTCGCCCATGTACATGCGGATGTCGTCACCGACGAACTCGCCCTCGTCCAGCGGGATGATCAGGGCCTCGTGCACCATCTCGTTCGTGATGGCGACGTAGCCGGGCGCCTGCACGATGCGGGTCCCGTTGCCGTAGATGACCGGGATGATCGATCCGGTCACCCCGCGCGTGATGCAGCGGATGTAGAGCGTGAAGTCTTCCCATGACGCGGGCCGGTCCACGCTGAACGCGCCCAGCGCCCGGCGGGCCTCGCCCTCGGGCGTCATCTCGGGAATGCGGCCGTCCGGCGGATCGATCACCAGCGAGGTCTGGCGCGAGAACTCGTCGCCCAGCTCCAGCCAGTGGGCCGGCGGTCCCGTGCCGATGTTCCGGTCCGGGTCCTCGAACTCGGTGGTGAGCAGGTCCGCCGCCCGCGTCGATTGCTGCTCCACGCGTTCCCGGTACTCCTCCTCGGTCAGGAAGAGCCGGTCGCCGAATTCCGGCCGCCGTTGCATGCCGACGCCGATCGAGTCGTCGCTGGTGAACGTGCCCTGGAGATCGGGGTCGCCCCAGGGCGTTCTCGGAGGCGTGTACTCGTTCTGCGCGGCTGCGCCGGCGGCCACACACGTCAGCGCCGCCATCGATACCAGGAATGAAGGCCTCATCGGTGTTTCCTCCCGTACCGGTCTAGTACCCGAAAGCGCCCTGCAAGTCAACGAACACGCCGGTCCCCGCTTGACGGCCGCGGCCCGGAATGCCAACCTGTTCGGTAACGCGGGCGAAACCGCGCCCTGACGCGGTTTCGACACCGAACGCGGGGAGAACGACGATGGCGCGAGCGTGGGACGAACGCGACTTTCAGAGCTGGGAGAAGGCGCTGGAGGGCGGGCAACTCGACGCCCGTCAACTGGCGCTCCTGGACGCGATGGTCGAGTCTGGCGAAGCGGCGAGCCGGGAAGAGGCCGCCCAACGGCTCGACTGGCAGGAAACGGTCATCGATCCCGTCGAGCACATGTACGGTTTCTGAGGGGCCCCGAGGGCCGGCATTCCTTGATTTTGGCGGGCGCGTTGCATAGATTACGCACTATTCGTTCCTGTTCTCGACGACCATCAGTGGAGGCCCGATGAAGACACTGCTTTGGACGGCGGGTCTGGCCGCGCTCATGGCCATGGCAGCCCCGTCGCTGCTGGCCCAATGGCCCGACTACCCGACGCGCGACGTGCCCCGGACACTCGACGGGGAGCCCGACCTGGAGGCCCCCGCGCCGCGGACGCATTGGGGCACGGTCGATTTGTCCGGCATCTGGGAGAACCGCCGCCGCCGCCCGCAGGGCGCGGGCGACGGGCCGGAGCCGGATGCGCCCCCCCAGCCGCCGCCTCCACCCCCGGACGGGATCCCGAACGCCACGTTCTTCGACATCGGCGCCAACATCGACGGCGGCGCGCCCTACACCGAGTGGGGCGCCGCGGTGCGGGACGAGCGCATGGCCGACAACATGAAGGACAACCCCGACGCCAACTGCCTGCCGATGGGCCACATGCAGTTCCACCTGCATCCGCAGCCGCGCCGGATCGTCCAGACCGAAGACCTCATGGTCATGATCTACGAGGGCAACGCCGGCATTCGCGAGATCTTCCTGGACGGCCGGCCGTCGCCCGACAACGACCCGCAGCCCTGGTGGTACGGCTATTCGACCGGGCGTTGGGAAGGCGACACGCTGGTCGTGACCACGACGCACTTCCGTGACGAGGGCTGGCTCGACGTCAACGGGAGCCCGCTGACCGACGGCGGCGTCATCACCGAGCGGTTCACCCGGACGAACTACGGCAGCATGGAGATCGTCGTCACGATCGAGGACCCGATGGCCTACACCGAGCCGTTCACGGTGAAGGTGAACCACCAGATCATGCTCGACACGGCGCTGATCGAGTTCGTCTGCATCGAGAACGAGAAATCCACGCAGTACTTCGATCCGGATTGAGGAGTGACGACGATGAAATGGGGCTCGCTTTTCGTCCTGGCCGCTGGGCTTGTCCTGGCGACCGGCGGGTCCGCCGCGCCGGCGGCCGCCCACCATGCCTTTTCCGCCGAGTTCTCCAGGGACCTGCCCCTGGAGCTCACCGGCGCCGTGACGCGCGTCGAATGGATGAACCCGCACGCCCGGTTCTACATCGAGGTCGAGGACGAGAACGGCGAGCTCGTCGAATGGGACTTCGAGCTCAGCAGCCCGAACGGCCTGATGCGGCGCGGATGGCGGCGCTATTCGCTGACACAGGGTGACGTGGTGACCGTCACGGGCTACCGGGCCAAGAACGCGCCCCACGTGGGCAACGCAAGCACGGTCGTGCTGGCGGACGGCACGCGCGTGTTCGCCGGCTCGTCCGCCGAGGACGAAGACTAGACACGAAGCAGCAAAGGAGCCGCCTGTGCAACCCAAACGCACGCTCGTCGCGATTTCACTGGTGCTTGCCTTCGGGTGCGCGGGTGAGCCTGTCGCCGAGGAAGCACCCGCCACCGAACCCGCCTTCGATGAGACCGCGTTCACCGTCGTGGACGAGGCGGCGTTCCGGGAGTTGATCCCCGCCGACGCCACTGTCACCCAACTGGCGACGGGCCTGCAGTTCGTCGAAGGTCCGGTGTGGATCGACGACGCCGACGGGGGATACCTCGTCTTCAGCGACATCCCGGCGAACGAGCTCAAGCGGTGGGACGCCGAGAACGGCGTCCAGACGTTCCGGGCCCCGAGCGGCTCGTCCAACGGGAACACGCTCGATCTGGAGGGTCGGCTCGTCACCGCGCAGCACGACGGGCGGATCACGCGGACCGAGGCGGACGGTGAGATCGTCACCCTCGTCGAGCAATACATGGACGCCCGGCTCAGTTCGCCCAACGACGTCGTCGTCGCATCCGACGGCGCGATCTGGTTCACGGATCCGGACTACGGGTTGGGCGACCGGGAACAGGAGACGCCGGGCAACTACGTCTACCGGCTGGACGAGTCGACGGGCGAAACGACGGCGGTCGTCACCGACATGGTGCGTCCCAACGGGCTTTGCCTCGCGCCCGATGAGGCGACACTCTACGTCGCCGATTCCGGGGACCCGGTGAACATCCGCACGTACGCCGTCTCCGAGGACGGCGCGGTCTCGGGCGGCGACGTGTTCGCGTCCATCGACGTGGGTTTCCCCGACGGCATCCGGTGCGACGTGCTCGGGAACGTCTGGACCAGCTCGGGCGACGGCGCCCAGATCTACTCGCCGGCGGGCGATCTGATCGGCCGCGTTCTGCTGCCCGAGGGGGCGGCGAACCTGGCCTTCGGCGGCCCCGACGGCATGACCGTCTACTTCACCGCGCGGACTTCGCTCTATTCGATCCCGGTGCTGGTCGGCGACGCGGCGGCGCGTTAGCGAACGGCGGGCGTCACCACTCGATCGGGCTCTCGCTGTGGTTGGTCGCCACGTCGTCGAGCCCGGGCAGTTCGAACGCGGCGTCCCGCCGCAACCCGTGTCCGTCCGCCAGTATCCGCACGACGTCGGGGTTTCGAAGCGCCAGCATGTCGTCGATCCCGAACGCCGCGTCCAACGCGTGCAGGAACAGGCTGATGGCGTTGCCGTGAGAGCAGACGGCCACGCTCCGGCCCGAGTGCTTCCGGACGATCCGCTCGATCGCGGGACCCATCCGCCGTTGAGCTTCCAGCGAGGTCTCACAGCCCGGAAGGGCGAAGTCGAAGTCTCGCCACGACCGGGCCATGACCGCTTCGAAGTCCTTGCGCAACCCGATCGTGATCCGGCGCTCGCGCAGGTCGTCGTCGACGTCGATGGCCATGTTCGCGTATTCGGCGAACGGGCGGATCGTGTCCATGCAGCGCGTGTAGGGGCTCGACACGATGCGGTCGATGCCGAGCGGCGCCAGCAGGGGCGACAGCTGGCGGGCCTGGCGGCGCCCGACGTCGCTCAACTGCCAGTCCGGCTCGTCCCGCCTGTTCGACGGCCGGCTCTGGGCGTGCCGGACCAGGTAGAGGATCGTTCTATCGGCCATCGCCGTTCCGGACCGTTGGTGTGCATGAACGGTTCATGATTCGCTAGACTGAACGCGGCATGGTACACCGATTCCGCTTGTTCATGATCGTCGCGGTCTCGGCGCTGGCCTCGGTCCCGTCCACGGCCCAGGTCCCCGGCCAGGCGGCCCGCGCCCACGTCGCCGCGCTGTCGGAGGGTATCGGCGCACGGCTGGCCGGTTCGCCCGGCGAGGCCCGGGCCGCCGATTACATCCATGGCGTCTTCGAAGACCTGGGATACGCGCCCGAGCGGCAGGCGTTCGAGTTCATCCCGGAGGACCGGCGGCGCGGCGCGGCGTTGGCGTCGGCCAACGTCATGGCCGTCAAGCCGGGCGCGTCGCGGCGGGAGATCATCGTCGGCGCCCACTACGACTCGGAGGTCCACGGGCGCGGCGCCGGCGACAACGCCTCGGGCACGGGCCTGATGCTGGAGGCCGCCGCCGCCGTGCTTGACGTCGAGACCCCCTACACCATCCGCTTCGTCGCGTTCGGCGCCGAGGAACAGGGGTTGGCCGGTTCGCGCCATTACGTCGGGACCATGTCCGACGACGCGATCGCGAACACCGTGGCCATGATCAACCTCGACAGCCTGATCGTCGGTGAGATCGCTTACGTCTACGGCAACGCCGGCGCGGACGGCGTCCTCCGCGACTGGATACTGGCGCGCGCCGCCGAGGACGGTCTCCCGCTCCGGACCCAGACCGGGGAGAACCCGGAGTTTCCGGCCGGCACCACGTGCGACTGCTCCGATCATGCGCCGTTCGAGGACGCCGGCATCCCGTTCGCCTATTTCGAATCGACGAACTGGCTG